>NZ_JSZM01000009.1:0-174483 GCF_000801965.1 Lysinibacillus sp. A1 | reverse complement strand
GTCACTCCTGATGTACTTGGTACAACTACACCTTGTATTGAAGAATCAACACTAGGACTGTCTGATATAGGTTGACTTTCTTGACGTTGCATAGCACCCTGTTGTGAAACATCACTTGTATTTGTTGATGGTTTAGCAGCTGCTGTTGTTACTGTCTTTGGTTGGATTGATGGACTTCCTTTTTCCTTTCCACCTTGACTTGGTATGTTACTGTTATCACTAGACGGAATTGGCTCATAATCTTGTGAGGTTGCAGCTATCTGATCATATGCATTCATTCCATCACTTTCTCCTGATGACGGGATAGGTTCTGATGTACCTCCCATAGTAGAATTTGAATGCTGTTTATCTGATTTCGGCATGGCTTTTACATCGCCACTACCTGGTATCGCTGGCACAGAAGTACGTTTTCCTGCCTCAGATGGTGTTTCTGTACGCATTCCTTCAACAGCTCTCTTCGCCATATTTGCTCCACCAGCTACAGTAGCAGCACCTTTTCCTGCCACATTTTTAAGAGCCTGTGCGCCAGCTGTCAATGCTTTGCCTCCAGCATATGCACCCATCATTGCTTGCCATCCATTGCGTAAGCCTGCATCGATACCAAGCATACGTTGAACAATGTCTGGAGCATCTATCACAGCCCAAGCACCTGCAATCATAAGTAAGACCACACCAAACATACCAATGTCCACCTTTAATCCGTTTGCCCAATTCACAAACAAAACGAATAGCTGCAGAAGCCCTGTCATAATAAAGATCACTACAAAGGTATTAACCATTTCTATTAGTACCTTTTTCGTGCGTTGCCCACCGGTAAGATCACTTGCTGCAATGAACATACCAAAAATTTGATGGAACGCCAGGTCAAAAATAGCACGGCCGATTTTAAGAACTGTGATTCCTAAAGCAATAGATGTTATCAGTAAAGACGCAATCAAAGACAGCCAATTGACATGATAGCGATAATAAGTTTCCCTACCTATTTTCGTCATTGGTACTGCATTCTTTTCTAATTCTTCTACTTGGTAACCATCTCCAACACCTGTAGACACAGATTTTGTTTTCAAAACTTCTTTTGTATCGTCACTTAATTGCTTTACCCAATCTTCTTTAAATATCCATCCATCATCTTCGTGAAAGTCTAGTTTTTGTAAGAAGGGAATGTGTAAGGCTGACGTATCAGAAAAACGATTCGCATAGGTATAATCTGTGGTTCCTATAGAACTATTTTCTTTACTAGCAGGCCGTGGAGGTGAATTTTCATCCCCACGTGTACTACTTGAAAATTGAAAATCGTGTTCCGCATAGTATAGGACATCAGCAACATTACTTTTAATCATATTACTAGCGAGCGTTTCATTTTCAGGATTCATTTGCTCAATCCCGACACCAACTATCTTTTGCATATTCGACATTAAATCAGGAATGATGACGATAAAACATAAAGCCATCACAATATTCAGGAGAACTTCATTACGTTTATCAATTTTATTGAACATAAATTGAAAGCCCAGGACTACAAGAGCAATAAAAAAAACGATCCATATCAGAGGTCGCGCTTTATCCATAAACTCTCCCATTGCGCCTGTAGCATAAAAGTCATTCAATGTGATAATTTTGGTCACTATGTCTTCTAACAATTGATTCAGCCAGCTTAAAGTGTAGATAATGCCACTACCAATCGCCCTAAACACATCTTGCCAAAGAAAGCCATCACTCACATGCAGAATGGATTCCAGTATCTTATGTTTCTCGATAATTTCATTATCGTCCATATCGAATCCTCCCTTTTTATTTTCTACATACAAACTTTATAATAGAAAAAGGACTCACCATTTTTGGTGAATCCTTATCGATGAATTGTTTTCTTTATTTTGCACCTCTGATTTCTCTCACTTTATCCGGAAAAGTTCGATCCACAAATCGGAAATTATGAATTTTATTATTAGAGTGCTGTCGTTCAGCAGCTGCAAGTGCTTTTACCTGTTCATGTGTCAACTCCACAGTCTCAAATTCTGTCACAGGAAACCTGGACTCTGGCTGCTCAATAATCCAGGCATCATCATATCCTGAGCCGAACAAGAAATGTTCAAAGCTAAAGGATTGATCAAATGTAAAGCTCAAATCACTTAGACCCATATCCACTAACTCTAATTGATTTTTGTATGTTTCTTTTGGTAGCAATTCAGAATTCGGTGTAACTGGTAAAGAATAACGTTGTAAGTGAGGAAAATCCTCTTCAGATTTCGTAAAAACCCAATCATCCTCAAAAGGCACACCCTTTGTAAATTGAACAAATTCGGCTTCCCCTTTAGCTGTACCTTCTTGGACTACTTGCGAGAAACTTGGTAGGGCTTGATCATTCTTAATAGCTTGCTTCACTTTCTCTGCATATTTATAGCCCGACATAAATCCTGTTCCGGAGGCTGTGAAAAACATATCAGAAACAAATTCACTTTCAAATTTACGCTGTTCTGCTTTCATTCCCTTATCCGTTAGTACTTTCTGTTGCAGCTGTACGCCATCCGCAAATTCAGCTTGTAAGCTCTCATCTAACTCAGCTGCTTGATAGGTACCTGAGCTTTGCGTTTTCTTCAGTGGGTAAAAATCACCGTCTTTATGTTTGCCTGAAGGTAGTTCCACGCTATACATAAATTTACCTGGTGTCATAGGCAACGTAGTTTGTGTTTTTAACTTTACCTCATCCTGCCACTCGTTCCCTTCAGCTCGACTATATTGTTCATAATAGGCTTTTGATTCTTTTAATGGACCATACTTATCTTCTCTGCCAACGACCCATTTTTTCACTAAAACATCATCTAATTTGTCAGATTTTTCAGCTTTCCCTTGCTGGTGATCAACAGGAATAGAACCATTCAACTCAAATTTCTGAACGGCCCGCCAATCGGAACGATCATCCCAATGACACCTTTGTTCTTCTCCTGCCCCTGTGCAAACCCAACCAATTTTTTTATTGGTGTACTCATATTCAAAGGCATACTGCATGTTCTTATTTTGTACTTGTTTCGCATTGATATAAAATTCTATAGGCCCTTCTTGTTCAACATGTTTGGTGTCGAGGTCTACTGTATGCTTAATGTTTCGAACCGCAACATGCTTATCATATTCTCCTTTAAAGCTACTGTAGACAGCTACTTCGCTTAACCCATTTTTATCTTTTCTTTCTAATTCCCAATAAGCTCTCCCTAACCCTGTTCCTTGTTTATCTTCAGGCTCCTGCCACTCCACATCAAAAGTTGCCGTGACAAAGAAATCATTATTTCGATAAAAATAAGCTTTCTCCCCATTCTGGCAATGACTATCCGTATACGTTGTATCTTTATAGTAAATTGAATAGCGACCATTTATCCCATTCACTCGTTTGTTATACTCACCAATGTCACCTGTAAGGAAACGAGCAGGAACAGGTGTTGTATCGTCATAATAGAATAAAGCTCCAGCTGCTTCAGCTAATTCATACATTTCTTGTCCAAACTGTTGCACAATCTCTTTTTTAACCTCAACTGGTTGATGGGGAACATGGCTGTCTTCTGTACTCCAAGCTTCTCCTTGTCTCCAGCCAGAAACCGTGTGAACATCCCATATTGGGTTTCCATAGTAGTCATAACCAGCAATGTAATCTGTATCCGTTCTTACACACTCATATAAAATAGCTCCCCATCCTGTTCGTTGAGGATGACTGGAACCTCCTGATTTCACCATTTGATAAATCTCTTCAGGATCCGTAGGTTCTACACCAAATCCTTCGCCCACAGTATCGGGAAATTTCACTGTAAGCGTAATAGTATCCTTAATGGGGGCAGTGGTAGCAGCAGCTACTTCAAGTGGCTTACTACCTTCAAAGTTAAAGTTTGGAAATAATAAAATACCTAAACAAAAAACAGAAATCACCCGTTTTAACACGATAACTTCACCCTTTCTCCATATAAAAAAGACCTCTAAAATAATAAAGGTCTTTTTAAATAATTATTTTTCAATTTGTGTGATTACGAACACCAGAAATATAAATTTTTCCATTTTGATAATTGAAGTACACGGTAAAAGTTCCACCATTATGAACTTCTCCTGTTTCAATCACTTGATTAATAACCTTAACAAATTCCTCATAGGTTGTACCTGCTTGTTCGGCACTTAAACGAAGTTTATCTTCAAATGTTGCTGGAACACCTTCTCTATATTTCTCTGATAAACTAGCATAACTTTCTTCATATGCTTTCTTTTCAATATCGTAACTTGACGTAAATCCATGTCCATTTTCTTTGATGATTTCTTGAACAATCCCTGCATTCTTCTTCTCATGTTCACCTGCTACATAACCAGCTGGACGAGGAATTTTTGTTTTAATATCCTGATAGCTCCAATCACTGTACTTAACTGGACTCTTACTTGTTGGTTTAGGATCTGGTTTTGGTTCTGGCGTTGGTGTCGGAATTGGTTTTGCTACGAAATCATCATCTATATTCATAGCTCGGTGCATGAATAATACATAATGAACACGCGTCAAAGAACCGTTTAATTTAAACGTGTAGTCCTCATAACCTGTCGTTACGCCATTCGAATATAGTGCTTTTACGTATTCCTCGTACTTCGATCCTTTCACATCTCCAAACAAATAATCAGCCTTCACTTCAAGATTGAAAGCAACAGCAATAATCTTCGCCATTTCACCACGAGTTAGGGCTTTATTCGGGTTCACATTGCCCTGGCTATCCATTTCTAAAAGTCCTGCTTCTACTAAGCTCTTGATGTCATCGTAAAAAGGACTGTCTGTACGTAAATCCTTTGGCTGCTTAAATTCCTTTGTTTTTTCAAGTGTTAAATCATTAATTTTCAGCGCACGGTTAACTAATGCCGCAGCATGTTGACGGCTAATTGTTGTATCTGGACGGAAAGTGCCATCTTCATAGCCTTGAATGATCCCAGCATCCCGCATTTCATGGATAATTTTATAGTACGGAGAATTTACTTTTACATCTTTGAAAGGATTATTGGCCAAAACTACAGCTCCTTTTGTTTCTGCAGCCTCAGCATAATGATTTGGAATAGGTGCCACCATCACCGGAATAGCAATAGCAGCTGCCATTGTCGCCATAAATAATTTATTTCTCATATCATTTTCCTCCTTCAAACAAATGGTATTTTTTTGCTTAATCTATACTTCAAACGAATAACTATTAAATAGGAAGTTCCTTTAACTATATTATACCACATTTGTTAAAATAAGCAATTAAATTCCATGAAAAAAGACTCACCTTTTTTTTGGTGAATCCTTGATTTAACGCTCTTGATTGTCTCTTTCATTCTTGCCTTTCATCTGTTGCACTCGTAGTTTAAATCCCTTATCAAAAGAGTGAATTATTTCTTTGTTAGGCTCATGATTGGCAATACATTTATAGATTACTTCACTTAATTTAGTGTCATCAAATTTGGATAAAACGGTTGCTCTTGTATACTCTTCTTTCCCAATTTCGCCCCAATTTAATTCAAAACCATTTTTCATTGCTAGAAGTCTTATGAACTCGGTTTGAGTTCTTCCATTACCTTCTCTAAAAGGATGTAATACATTAATTTCTGCCATAAAATAAGCAGCACGTTTGCAAAATTGGTCCATTGAGAGACCTTCTAAAAATTTCTCATTCTTCAATTCTTTAAATAACGTTTTCCCTTGATCTTCGATATACAATGAATTTGCAAATTGAAAATGATCTTTTGATATGTTTTCATCCCGTATTTCTCCAGCAAAGTCATAAATATCTTGAAAAATATATTTATGAATGGATTTTAAATGAGAAAAATCAAATGTTCCATACAATGGACTTTCGCGCAATTCTTTTAAACGTTTACCGACATAGAGTGCTTCTATTTGATCTAATTTTTGTTGGTCATGAATATTAAATTTATTAATCAGAACAATTGAATTAGGATAACAATATTTAGATTGATTGAACGGTTCCATTGTCCAACTCCAAAATATCCATTGCCTTTTGATGCATCTGTGAAGTTGTAATCTCTCCTTTAGCCTCCATTAAAATTAATTCTTCAAACTCTGGCGACAGTTCCAAACCTTCGAACGCTAGAACAGCTTTTACTTCTTCCATATTTTCTTCGTGGGTTTTTCTTCTCATAGTTTTAGACTCCTTATACTTGTGACTTTAGTTACAAGAGGATACAGCTTACCTCCTTTCAAAATGTAATTTTCATTTTTTGTGTAAATCTTTTTCCACTACTTCTTTAAACCACTTATCAATAGTTTCCTTTTTCCAACCTTTGGTACTACCTATACGAACATCATGTTGAGGAAACTGATTTCTATTGATCAAAACAGCAATTTTACGCTGATCGCCCCATCCAACTTTTTCAGTCAATTTTCCAATATCAGTTTGACTCATATATACCTTCTCCAAGTAACAACACTTCCTTAACGTTCTATACCTGATCCCACTTGTTAGTATAATTATAACACACCATGTTGTTAATCACAACAAAACTAAGAAAGTATATATAATTATAAAATATTATAAGGACTCACCATTTTTGGCGAATCCTCTAATTTGATGAACAAACTAGTAACGAATAGAAATATCCATACTTCTTTTCTGTAAAAAATATAGGTTCAAAAGGGCAAATACTTGTGTTATTAGCAACACACCTATACCAGCATAGCCAACGTTCAAAAATGTGTCCCATAGTTCCCCTACGATAAAACGTAGCATTAATGAGATCCCCATTACCATGCCCAGCAACACGTACACAGCCATCGCAAAACCTCTACGTTTACGGTATAATTCATCACGTTTCTTTAGCTCAAATATCATGTTTTTATGTATTTGGCTAAATAAGTCGTCTGGATTACCGCCATGCTCGTATTGAATCTTTAAATTTTGATGAAACTGATCTAAGGTTGGAAAATCATATTTTTCAAACTGTTTTGTATTTAATTGGGCCTCTTTTTCTAACTGTTGAATACTGACTTCAATTGCTTTTTGTATGTCTGGATGGACAGTTGCTTGCGTTCCCTTGAATGCATGAAGCACATTTTCACCCGTTTGTAGAAAGAATATCATGTTCGTGACATACTTTAATAGCTCACTTAAATGCATTTGATACTTTTTTAATTGACGATTTTGTACCGTAAAGACAAAAAAGAAAAAGAGAGCACCTATGCAACCAACAATAATACTAATGGTGCGCTCTTTTGAAATGAGATAGAAAAACTGATAGTTGGCCAAGAACCATATTAGTAAATAAAATGCGATTTCCCAGCCGTAGAACAAAACACGAACTTCTTTTATTAATTGTTTCATGACTGTTTACTGCCTCCTTTTAGCAAAAAATCTTGTTCTGCCAATATGGGAATCAAGCGAGATGGGATATTCTTGGAACTTTCACCGTGTAAAGTAGTGATAATGGGATGATCGGTTGTAGCACTGTCTAATACATCTTCCCAACCATAGAACAGAACACAAGCTTCTTTTAATACCTGTTTCATGATTATTACCTGCCTCCCTTCGGTAAAAATACGTCGGGTACTAAATGAATTAATTCTTTATCTTCTAATTCTGCCAATGTCTTTTCTGATAATGGGTGATAACGCTGTTCAATACGGTATTCGCCTGTCTTTTGATCCCTTACTTTCACTTCTCTATACACATAATTCCCTACTGGTCCATTAGAGTTAAACCCCGTATACTCGGCCAATTCTTTGATTCTTCGAACTGTTTTTCCTTCTTTGGTCCTTGTCCCTTGTAAATAGCAACCCCAACGCAAAAATTCTACGATTTCATTTCCAATTAATTGATCATCAATAATCGCATAAGCTGGTGATTGTCGAATCATCGGAATTAAGCGAGATGGGATATTCATGGCGCCTTTAGCGTGTAAAGTAGAGATAATGGCATGATCGGTTTTAGCACTATCTAATACATCTGCAGCTACGGCACCTCGGATTTCAGCGATAATGGTCCAATCAGGATTATTTCGAAGGGCTGCTTTCACACCATCGCTCATTTCAAACACACCAGGTATTGTTTTATAACTTGTAATATCCTTTTCAGGATATAATGTTTTTATATGACTATCCCGTGTATCTTCAATTAATACAATGTTTGCATCTTCAGCTGTATATCCAACTAACAGTTTTTGAAATTCTGTCTTTCCTGAACCTGTTCGTCCACAAATGATAAGATTACTTTCGGCAAGCGTTAATACTTTAAACAATTGCTCTACGGGTTCATGATCTCCTGTCACTAAAGCAGCTATGGAACTAATCGCTAAATGAGGACGAGAAACACGAATGGCAAGATTAACACCGTCAATGCTAATACGTTGATGTGTGCCGCTGATTCGTAGAATACCGATTTCGGTATCCAATTGTGGCTCAGCGTGCGAAAAGTTACCTTTTTGAATATCAGATATTTGTTTCACAAGCTTTTGTACGTCTTCTTTACTTGGCTGGTCTGGCGCTAAATATCGTCCTTTTTCATTATCTTGTATCCTCAATTGTGTACCATTAAATCTAATATCTGTGATAGTTAATTGTTTCATATAAGGCCCTAAAAAACTTTGCTCCAATATTTCATTAATTCTTTTTTCTAGACGTTCCTGATCGCTCATTACGTTCATTTTTATACCTCCATTTGTTCAATAGACAAACATTTTTGTAATCCTTCCAACAATAGTCGGGCTTCTTCTATCGTCAGTGATACACCTTTTCCTGCTTTTTCTTTTTGAGGAGACCACCAACGTATATCAATAGTGGTTGGTTTATGATACCAACTTACTTTTGACAATTCCCTTGTCCATCCCGTATCAGCAGTTCGCAAAAGGGCAACATTTTCAATAATTTCAAACGTTTCCTTAGACATTCACCACCATCCTCCTTTGTCATAATGTTTAAAAAGTTATTTAGGCATGGTACTTAATGCATCTGTCACATTCGTCATGTAATGCATGAAAATGACACCAGCAAATCCGATCACTAAAAAAAGCGATATAAGGATTGGAAATAAACCAAACTTATCGCTTGCATTCATCTTATGTTGTATCAATTCATCGACCTTATTTTCCTGAAGGTTTTGGATATATCGCTCTAATTCCTGTATAGACTCCTTTTCTACGCCTTGTTCACTAAATTGGTAAATCATATTCATAACCATGTATGCCTCACTAGAGCCTATATAATCCGCAAATGCTAAATAAGCATTTCGATCATTTCCATTCTCGATTTTTTGAATAAGTTTGATCAATTCTTTATCCAATGGATCGGGCGTATAAATCAACGCCACTTTCAATGTTTGATAGACATTCCCCGAACTAGGCAGTAATGCTATGAAACTCTGCAGGAACTGCGGAAACAAAAAGGAATTCTTTATATCAATATTTTTCTTGGTTGATAGCAATTTTAAATAAGCAAACTTCCATCCTAGATAAAAGGCAGTAGGCAAACCGATTAACCATATTGGCTTTTTAATTACCATTATGACCATTGCATAAAGCATGGTTACAATCACAGCATATAAAATCCGATGGATTAGAAATTTCTTCTTGTCTTTTCTAAAAAACTCCAAATGAGCGTCAAGCAACTGTTCTTTTAACAACTCGTTAATCATCTTCTTCTATACTCCCTTCCATAATCAATTTTTGCATAGTAGTAATCTTTTCATCCTGAATTGCTACCTCTTCATCCTGCATTGTTTTTTCACGTTGTTCTCGCAAAATACCTGTCCATTCCCTCAAAACTTTATCTGGTAAGTATTTTTTTAAATCGGGAAAAATTCTGCGTTCAACAACTGTTGAATCAATAGTTGAACCATAGGTAAGGTAACTAAAGAGCTGTAAAAATGACCACGTAGGGATTTCATCTAAATAATCATCTGTTGTTTGTAAAACCCGATACAAGGTACTTGTCAATTTAGAAAATTCAGCTGTACTCATTGCAAAAGACATGCATACATAAAGATCCCTGTCACTTTTAGAAGTAAAGACCATATCGGACATTTTTAAGTTGTGATACTGAGTAGACATGATTGGCAGTGATAATATAGACCTACTATTATCAAAGTACTCAGCTAGATACTCCCAACGAAACTTAGCAGCTGTAATACCTTTATTAAAAATGGGCTTAGGTTCAATTTTATTTCGTTGATTATCCTGACGTTTGTTAGCACGTACTACTACGGATTCTCCCTCTTTGAGACGCATTAACTCGTCTGGCATGAGTAACGCACGCTCTTTAACAGATTCACTATGTGACTTATCAGTAGAAAGTATTTGCCCACTTCGACTAACATCAGTAATTGTTTTTGTTCCAATTAATGCCGAGAATTGTTCAGCTGTCGCTTTATCTTTCGTTAAAATGTATATTTGGTTAGAGCAGTTACCAATGATTGTATCTGCATCATCACCATATAATGATTTCATTTGAGAATAAGCTTGTATAATTAAATGGAATCTAAACCCTCGGCCTGCACCTACAGTAACCATACCGTCCATTCCATCCACTACTGGCATATTCCCAAACTCATCGAGTAAAGCATGCACATGGCGCTTCATTTTTCCGCTAGGACTCATCGTAGCCTTTTCAGCATTTACTCGATATAATTGACTCACAAAAATACTGGCTAAAACATGATTTGATTTATCATAGTCAGGTGTTACCATAAAGATTGCGATAGGCTTGTCGCCAAAACCGACTTCTGTTAAATCTAAGCTGTTGTAACTTGTTAGTTTCGCATTAGGCTCTAAGGTGAAAATTTGCAATTTATCCATCGCTGAAGAGAAAATTCCTGCACGTGTATTACCAGCAGCAAAGTTACTTGTTGCATACATCATTCGAGCTGGGTTGACCTCATCTCTCGCTTGGAAGAACAGATCTAATGCATTTTCACCTGTTTCCTCATTATTATCACTACCGAGTGTAGAAAGGAAATTAGCCACAGAATATAAGTTAATCGTATCCTCTTTACCAGTCACAAGTGCATCTTCAGTCAATGCCAAAATAATTGCCGTCACCAAAGATTGAGCTGAGTTGGACCAAAACTTATCTTTCGCTGATGGATCATTGTATAACATAAACCCTACGCTATTTGCGTACTGTTGTGCTAAACTCGTATTTCCTGATTTCCACGCATCTATAACTACTTGCAACGGATTAAATCCCATTCCCATGTTTTGTTGAATTAAGTTAAATACATGCACTTCATAACCACGAGCTATTAGTGTGTCATAACTAGCTGCTGCAAGTTCCCCTTTCGGATCGTTGACAACTAAGGATGGCTTATTTTTGGCTCGACTCAGTACATCTATCTCAGGAAACACGAAGGTTTCCCCTTTACCTGATCTTGTAATACCAATAACCATCGTATGAATGGGTCCCTCATCGATTAATAGTCGATACGGACGCCCTTTTTCCTGTAAAGCTGAAATAATTACGCCACCATCACCGTCATATTCCTTTTCTGCTGCAGGTATAATTTTGTATTGCTTTTTTAATTCACGCACTTGTTCAAATTCACTGGTGCCGTGCTGCCCTTTATTCAAATCTACAAAATTCATTCGAATTTTATAGATGAATTTCACAAATCCTATCGTGCTTAGAATCGCAAACCCAATATAAAACGGAATCCAGTTCGATTGAAATTCTAAAAAACTGCGCCAATTAATCGAAAAAGATACACTCTTTGGATCTGCCTGGAATTGCTGGAACGATGCTAGTAAAGATTGAAGGAATGCAAGCACAAAATTTGAAACAAAAAACATGAGTAACCAAAAAACAATTGAGAAAACAAGAAGCCCTTTTGGTTGTGCTAAACGTTGTAAATATCTTGTTTCATTCATAGACCTTACTCCTTTCTTTCAAATTCCAACAAAAAACACGTCCTGGATGTAGTAATTACATCTGAACGTGTTTGATTTCTTGTTCTACTCTTTGAGGGACAATATCTTCATAATTCGTATTTGTATAAGCCATAGCAGCCACACATACAAAAAACAATAACCACAGTACATTTTTGAGATACTTTTTCATAGGCCTCACCTTACTTGTATTGGAAATTCAATTTTTTCCTGCAGAACGCTTCATAATCACGACTTTATCCTGACCATGTAACGTTTTCTTGCCACGCACATTTTGATAATCGTAATTATATTCGATGGCAATTTCTTCCCCAAACTCGACAAGCCCAGGCTTGGAGAAAGTCACCGTTAAATTCTTTTTCTTTAAGCTTTTGGTTACTTGTAAAACATGTTCAGACACACCGCCTTCTTCTTTAACGAGCTCTGTGACCTCTTCTGTCATCTTCAAAAAAGCATGCTGATGGAAAGCATCGATAGACATCATAAGAAGAAAAGGAAAAACCACAGCTGCAAACACCGCTGTGGCCAGAATGGCACCTTTTAAATTTGACATATAAAATTTCTCACTCCCTTCTTGTGAATTGCTAACCATGACAAAGCTTATGGTCCTAGCACTTAAAGGTAGAAACTTTTTGTACTTAATTACCCATATACTCAAAATATAGTTGATATTGATAGTAGTTATTGTAAGTACGTGTGTCTTTTTCTGGTCTTGTTACATTCCCCTGGTAAAGAGAGACTTCAGGTCTCTGAACAGTACCACTATATAACAGTTTTCCGACAACAAAATATTCCCTTCCTGATGCTTGCAAATACATCCAATCTTCTTCTAGATATATTCCTTCTTCTGGATACATTTCTTTACTACATGGTGATTTAAGATTAATTTTTTGAGACGTGTTGTTTAAATAACCATATTCTTCAAAGTAATCTGGGTTGTTTATTACAGTTAGATAATCCATTTCTATCTTTTTAAAAGTACCGCCATATTTTTCTCCAATATACCCTTCATATCCCTCTGAATCAGAATACTTGGTGTAACGATTATAACCAGTTGAATAACCTTCTTTTTCCCATTGGCCATTTTGACAAGCATAAGCCATTTTCCCATAAAGAGGTTGCTCAAAATCATCAACTTTTTTTGACGAAGATGGTATTTTATCATAAAGCTGTAATGTTCCCTTGTAACCATCCTTATTATAATCAAGAGCTTTTTGTTCAGTAACAAACTTCGTATCAGCAGGTATATATTCCCCACCTGTTTGAACTTTTTTTGAGACGTTTCCTTTAGATACCTTCACTGTTACTTCCTCACCGTTAACACGGACAATTTCTGTATTTCCCGTATTTGATGTAACACGTAGTAAATTGTTTAACCCAGGTATCCTAAACGTATATTCTCCATTAGCATTCAACGATTCAGGTGTTGTTATAGTGTATGTTTGAGGTAACTTCGGTGGGGTACCACCACCGCCTGCTACAATACGTTTGGCAATCACTACTTTATTTTGTGTATCTAACTTTTGTTTCCCCCGTACATTTTCATATTCATATTGATAGCGAATAACAATCTCTTCCCCAAATTGAACTAAACTAGGTTTTGAAAAGGTCACTATGTAGCCTTTGCCTTTTAGGTTATTCGCTACCTGTTGTACTTGATCAGAAACACCACCTTCTTGTCTAAGAAGCTCTGCCATTTTTTCTGTTGTACTCAAATAAGCACGCTGTTGCAAGGAATCGATTCCAAAACTTAATAAGAAAGGAAACACTACACCAACCCAAAGTGCCATCGCTAAAATTGCACCTTTAAGATTTGACATGCTTGTGTTTCACCACCTTTCCCTTAAAATAAAAGGCACTCACCAAATTTGGCGAGTACCTACTCCAATTCATTCAGTGTTAAGTGTCGTTCGGCAGTTCCCTTTACTTTACCTTTTTGATCAATATATCGAATCCGATACTGGATACCACGAATATCTTTATCGATAGAGGTTGCTTTTCCTCCTGCATCTACAAAGGCATAACTCACTTGAAGCTTGTAGGTAAGATTTTTTTGAGTTGCTGCAATTTCAGCAAGCAAATTTTCTACTAATTCCTTTTTGTCTACATACAAAGCGTCCTTTTCTGATTGTCCCTGCTCATTTAGACCTGTACGAATGGCACCTACATGAGCTGTTTCCAATACCACTTCAGTTTCAGCCATTGTACGTGTCGTTATATTCTGAATGGATGCCCCGTAGCTAATAAATCCTATAAAAGCTACGAACGCTAATAGTGGTACAAACCATTTCAAAAAAGTTGTCATAATATCTCCTTTCTTGTGTCTTATCGTTCATATTGAAGTTTCCTTACTTGATTTTCTTTTTTGAAAAGTTGTTGATTAACACATTTCTCAAAAGACTTTTGATCATCCAGAGAAAATTTTATTGGCGATAAGGCATCATCAGGATATTTAAAAACTTTGTACTCTAAATTCATTTTCTCAAAAAATCCAATCAATTCATTTGTTTTTTCCTGACCTTCAGCTGTATGTGGCATAGCTAGAATAAATGTTTTATGATGTAAATCCCTGTTTAACATAAGTTTCTGGATAGGCTCTTTAAAATCACCTTTATCCTCCCCCTGTAAAACTAATACACCACATTCTGCATCAACACTTCGGAACGATAAAGCATCCATTCTCGAATGACATATGACTACATGTTGCATGGATTTTTTAATATCAATGTAATTTCTGCTGTTTGTTTCAAATTTTTTTTCAAAAAACTGAACATATCGCTGAAATTTTTCTTTTTCCTTTACTAAAAAGTCATTTCCATCTTTACACGTTTCAGGGTATATAAAAATTTGATAATCAGCATGTATTTCTTCCAGACAACTAGCAATTTCCTTGGAAGCTTTATAGCCAGCAACATCATCGTCCATCGCAATAAGAAATCGCTTATTCTTAAATTTCTCTGGATTATCTTTTATATAGTTGCAGAGAGTTCGGTATTTCCGAGAACCTGTTAAGGCCATAACTCCAACCGTTTTATCGATTTCGCGGAATGATAAACTATCCATTATAGCTTCACCAATAACAATCGTCTTTGCCTCTTCAGGAATATCCACAAAAAAATCCCTCGCATCATTGGAGGGATTCACAACTAATTGTATTTCTTTAGGTTCTAAATTTGGATTTATGGATGAGCGTAATAGAATCCGATCTATGCGCCCATCCTCACCAAATAACGGAAGGACAAGGTTTCTTTGACACATCCAATGATTATCTGCATAATTTTTCGGTAATAATCCATTCGCATATTCAAACATTAATTTTACACCTTCCGGATTCGAAAAATCTGCAATAAATGGGGTAGTAGTTGAACGGGAAAGACCACGATAGCCGTTGTCTAATGTATCACTTTCTATATTTTCAAGAACATGACTCATTAATTTTGTAAATCTGTCCAGCTGCTTAGCTTGTTTAACACTAAGTCCCTTTTTTTCTTCTTGTTCAACGGAATAAAGGTTTTCAGCCTCATTTTCCTCATATGTTAAAATAAAGCGTTCTCCGCAACTATTTTCCCGATTACATTGAATAAAATTCATATTATTTTTATATATAAACGCTTCCTGGTGCTCGCACTCTGGACACGTACAAATGAAATACCTGCCTCGATCCTTTGCATTTAACTCGGCCAACATCTCATTTATATCTTGATAAAGTAACTTATTGTGGCTCATCCTCCTTCACCTCATCCCCCTGTAATTGCTTTTCAATATCCAACTTATATTGTTGTAGAATCGGACTTAGAACAAGAGACTCAATCATTTCATCATTAGCAAGTGAGAAACCTTGTGATAAAATAGCATCATATTTTTCTTTTAAAGCAGTAATTAGTGTCAAATGAATTTCATAAGCTTCCGCAAAACTATTTTGTTCTACAAAAGTTGAAAAAAGAACCAGCTGCACGGTCTGGTACAGTTTAAAATTGGGACATAGAGCCTCAATGCGATGTTTTCCTACAGACTGAAAGCTTGCCCCAGCATATTGAGTAAATTGTTTGAAGGTTATATCCTCTTGTAATATCAAATTTACTTTTTCCTCTAACAATTTTTGCTGTTGAAGAAAGTCTGTTTGTTCACCATCTAGGGACTTACTAGCATCCAGTATTAATTTTTCTAGTGCCGTTTTTATAGCTGCCATCATTTGCTCAAGTTCAGCATAAAAACCTGTTTTAACAAGTGATTGCATAGTTCCAAACATTTGATTTAGTTGTGAACTATCCAAATAAATAGGAAATGGCTTAAAAGCAGAAATACCGAATAGTTGATCGTAACGAATCGCAAATGTAGCAAATTCTTTATTGATAAACAGCTGCTTTTCTTCCTCAACATACTCCTTCAGCGTGTTGACATACTTATGTCGCATATCTTCTTCCCAACTATCAAATGTTCGAATAGTATGCTCCAACTGTTTTTGGAGGCTTTCTTTATTGTCAAAATAAACTTGGCTAATGACTAAACATTGGCCATCAATCCAAAACTCAAAAGACTTGGTAGAGGCTGCTCTTTTTTCTTTTGCAAGCCTGTCACGAATCCTATTTATAATTTCTTCTGCTTCGGTAAAAAAATAGTTTCGCTCTTCGTCAATTTCTCTAAAGTAATCACCGTCATCCTTGAAACGAATCAATAATTTTCGCAACACATCGTTTTCTCCTTCCTCTTCCTTTCCCTAAGAAAAAATCCAATTAGAATCCTGCTACTTTCCCTGTCATCCAAACCACGAAAGATGCAGCAAGATAAACAATACCGAATCCGATAAATACGTTCACCATCCAAGATTGTGCACTTTCTTTCTTTTGTGGATCTTTTGCAAACATCCAGATAAGCCCGATGATAACTAAAACCAGACCAGCTACTGCAGGAGCTAATTTTTGTACATCAGTTGCAATATTATTTATGAGCGTAATGGCATTATCCAAACTTTACACCTCCCTTTCTTTAACTAGAGAAGCAATAATCCCCTTGTTTTCTAAATTAAATTCAAGTATTCGAGCTTGATGTTGTTGATGTAGCCATTCAAAATAAGATTGTCCTTGTGCCTCAAATATTTCTTTTACTAAGGCCTCCATATCAGCAAATCCTTCTGGTTTAGCCTTACTTTGACGCTTTTTTTCAGATTGTGACAATTTACCATTCTCCTTTCGGTAAAATAAAAAAGCAGAAGATAGTTATCTTCTGCTCCCCTTGACTGTCCCAGCTTAGCTAGACTAGGTATTTTAAACACCTATCCCACTAAACACGTTGTCTACCATTTTCGTCCAACCAGCTCCGATTTTTGCCATTAGAGGATCGATTACGCCAGTTGCAAATGCGATCATTCCGCCAAATAAAACTAAAACAATGATAGCTAATGTGATCTCTGCTTTGTAGTTATTCAATTGCTATACCTCCCTTCTAAGATTTAGGGCAATAAAAAAAGAAGAGTCACAAATGTTCTCTTCGAAACTTTAAATTTAGTTATTTTTAAACACCAATCCCACTAAATACATTGTCTACCATCTTTGTCCAACCAGCTCCGATTTTCGCCATTAGAGGATCGATTACGCCAGTTGCAAATGCGATCATTCCACCAAATAATACTAATACGATGATTGCTAGAGTGATCTCTGCTTTGTAGTTATTCAATATTCTCCACCCCCCTTCAAGGCAAAAAAAAAGAGTGGCCATCATACACGCCCTCTTATGAGTTCAATATTGTTTGAAAATAGAATAGAAAGGACTCCCCAAATTTGGGGAATCCTTATCGTTCGTTCATTTGTGCAGTCATAGCTTTATTTTGCTTCCTATCAAGTTGTACTGGCTCATGTTCATTTAATTTTTGATCGATAGCATTTGTAAAATCCTTCAAGCGTTCATTCATGTAAAGAATTGTCTGTTTCACCGTTGATTTAGCTGAGTCTTTTACTTCTGTGATACTATCGCGAACGTCATTACGTAGCCCAGTTACTTTGTCATCCAATTTTTGTTTGGAAGTTACAGTACGTTCAATAATAGAGTCTTTGAAATGCTGACGACATTCCTTTAAAAGATTCTTCATTTCATCGCAATAGTCAGCGAATGTCCTTTTCTTTGACTGCTGCTCCAAAGAGTTGAGCAAATGTTCGAAACCTTTTTCGATACGATTAAATTGTTCGCTTATTAATTGTTCTACTTCTTTCTTAGTTAAGAAAGATTGCTCATTTTCATCACCAACTACCTGCGTTTCAACGACCTTCAGTAATTCTTCACCATGTTGTTCCATTTCATTTTGCAAGTCTTTAGTGAATGCATCCTTCGCAAGTTTTCGTTTTTGGTACTGTAAGTACATGTCTTCATTAGTTAACTTAGGGTTAAGCCCTTCATATGAAAAGCCATGTTCTTCAGCAAGTGCCTTCGCATATTTTTCAGCGCGCCAAAGCTGTTTATATGCCTTTAATAAGAAAGGTTGGTTCTCATCCCTTCCTTCACGCCCTTTATAGCTTACAGCTGCATCTACATGCCACTTTCCGGCATCTCCGTACATGCTCAAATTAACTTTTGGTTTATTGCCATATACTTCTTGCCTACTTTCTACAAAAGACAACACATCTGAAATTTCCACAGGTTCAAGATCATACCCATAGACTTGTTTCTCGGAACGTTCTGTCATTCCTAATTTCCTCCCATCTACTTTAAAATATTTCAAAAGTTAAAAGGACCCTTCCTATTTAATAGAAAAGATCCTTTATGTATCCTAAGAAAATTTGCTTTTTCTCCAGGACATAATCCTTTGATACTAATACTTTACCACAGATTTTCTGAGAAAAAGTCCGAGAAAAGTCCAGAAATAGTCCAGAAATAGTCCAGGAATAGTCCAGGAATTTTCTCATTAGCCTAAGTATCCTTATGATTAACTGCCCTTTCTTCCAATTCTAATTGCCTTTTGATTGAATAAATAGTGTTCCTAGCAAGACCCGTTTCTCTATGAATATTTACTACTGATTTATTTTGTTTTAATAACTGGACCACTACATTATATATAAGACGATCCTTTCCTTTGGCTTCAGCATGATATTTTCTAGGTTTCCCGTTGAAAGCTCCACGCTCTTTTGCAATAGCAATACCTTCTCGCTGTGCCGTTTTAATTCGATTGCGTTCTTCCTCAACCATCCACGAAAGAAGTGTCAAAACTAGATCAGACACCAGCTGGCCAACACCTGCTAATTCTTTATACTTTCGTGTATCAAGGATCGGCATATTTAAAACAACTATATCAATTTCATCTTCAGTTATTTGTTTCCACTCATTAAGAATTTCTTGTTTATTACGGCCAAACCGACTTAAATCATGGACCACTAACACATCACCAAAACGCATTTTTGATCTCATTTCACGATAAACGGAACGAGCAAAATCTTTCCCTGACTTTTTTTCGCTGTATATTTTTTCACATCCAAAAGCTTCAAGCTCCTTCAGTTGGCGATCTAAATTTTGATCAACAGAACTAACCCTTGCGTAACCAAAAATCATTATGTACCCACTCCTTTAATTGAACAACTTATAATGAACAATCTAATACATTGATATTACTACATTTCGTTTTGTTCAACTAGAGTCTACTTAAAATGAACTTTTTAAAACCAAGAATGGCCAAAAGCATAATCTGCGAATTATAATAACACACTCAGTTACAGGATCTGATTTATCATTGAATTTGATAGCAAACAATGACGGATAATCTGTATTTTGTGAGTCACTATTTTTATACTCCTCATAAGATAAGGTAGACATTATTTATAACTTAAAGGTTTTCATTATTTCTTTGATAGAAAGAAAAACATAACTTATTTATTCCATCATCAAAATGATGAGGAAAGTATAATAGAAGAAAACCTAGAGAAAAACAGCGAATAGTAATCAATATAGTACTCATATATTAATAGAAAGCAAATACTAAGCTAACAAAGCCAGTAATACCGGGACTTTCGCAACTTATTATTTTTAGGAAATGGTTTATCCGCTAAAAATGACGAAAAGAAATGGTTCATTCACACAACATTTTCAACTATCAACGAAATAAGCAACCTACGAGATAAGTCATCCACATAACTAAATGGATTTCATTTTCAAAATCCGACTATTCCACAGCTCGAATTGGATCGAAACACCATCAAAAAAGGTAGCTCCTGGATATTCTCCTGGTGCTACCGACAAATTTCTCTATGCTTCTGATTTTTTAAAGACATAATGGTATAGATAAATGTATTCTTGCATGACAAATAGCCCTTTCTGAATACTTTTTTTAGAAAAGGCTCTTACTTTTATTGAAACTGTTCAGGTACATCCCAATTTGCATCTTTGTACGAGCTGGCAATGAGATAGCGTAACGGCTGCTCATCTTGGAAAATACGTTTTGTCTGAAGCCGTAGGGTCTTGCGGAAATACGCCCCTAGAACTTGAATATTACCAGTTTGACTTTCAACCTCTCGCACACTTGCGCTTAAAATGTCGGCCATGACAGCTTTCACTGTAGACATTGCGTTTTCATTCGCTTCCACCGCATAATACATTGGCGTAATGATTTCTTGCTTGCAAGCATACTGCATATCTTGTAACTCATCGCTTGTATAACGTACACTACTAGATCTTAATAAAGAAGATAAGGTATTGTGTGCAGATGCCTGGAATTGGTCGAACTTGGCATCTTGCTTTCTTTCTCTGAAGACTGTTTCTACAAACGCCAATTCGTACATACCTTCTAACTCTTGCTTAACTTGAATCAAACTATTTTTGCCATAGAATACACGTTTCAGCCATTTATTAAACACCTGCTTAGACTGCTTCAATTTATTGAATAACGTGATTTTCTTACGTTTTAACCATTGTTTACTCTTACGCTTAGACTCCCTATACAGGCCGTTTATAAGGTCCAATAACCCTAATAACCCACGCACATCACGTGCTTTAATAAAATCTCTTAAAAAGCCACTGCTAAAAATGGCTTTGGGCACAAGGAAATAACCTGGCATCTTAGGATCTATTGCAGTTGGAACATAAGCAGCCACTACAGGCAATTGAATATATGTGCGACCATTTATACGGGCAATATTTAATAAACCAATATCAAAAAGACGGTGATAACCATTATGTATCGAGCTATACGGAAGATTACGTTTCTCACATTCTCCCTTTAAATTCAAATCTTGTTCCATAATAAGCCCTGCCTCATCACAAAGCGAGCGTAGTAATAAGTAAGTAACTAAAGAAGAAGCAGTCAGTTTTTTTTCTGAACCATGTATATATTCATGTTCATAACGCTTTAAAAATTTTAATTCTACGTCAAAAAACTGCATACCATCTACTACTCTTTCATTCATTCCTGCTCCTCCTTCCGTTCTTAGTCTTAATGCTAAAACAGCTATTTAATATCGAATCGTGACATGAATTTAGTATGGTAGTCTTCCAATCCATAACTATTCATAAAATCTTTAGCAACTTCCTTATACTGGTTATGACATTCTTCAATTGCCTCTTCATATTTGTTATATAATTCTTTAAATTCAGGAATAAATGTAAAACTTTGATGTTGATAATAACCTAATCCTGATACAATTACTTTGATAAATATTGCTGCTACTTTCTGATCCAATTCTGAATTTCTCTTATGTAATAATTTAAGGAACTCAAACATTTTGTCGTAAGCTCGATTACCAAGCCAACCATCCATTCCATTATTCATAACTTGATAATCCATATACTCTAATACTTCAATATCCCTTTCTGTTAACATACCGTTCCTCTCCCTCTCTCGTTACGATTTTCTTTTAATAATGTACTAATATCTCCTCTTAATCTTACTGAACAGTTTCTTTCCTATAAATTTCAGATATATCATTTTCGAATTCTTCAATAATTTTATTTATTTCAGAGGATTCAATCTCTTTAGTGCTGTTATAAATATCCATATATATTGTATTTATATATTTACACATTGAGCGATATCTGGATAAATCTGCTTTTGACTTTTTAGTTTTCAAGGTTTTTAGATATAGCAGAAAATCATCATATTGTATTTCGCATTGGATAATTTTAAAACGGACTACAGTATCATTTGGATGACTTAGTAAATAATTCTGAATTTCTTTATTTGAATAATCACAGTGCATTCCTAATTTCTTTTGTAATTTTAAAAGTTTACCCCAAGCAGGTATCTCTTTTATCAGCCTATATTTATTTATCCTACATTCTAAAATTGCCACAAATATTCACATCCTTTCTTAATTTAGCCTATTGAATTCAACATACCTTGAATTTGTTCTTTCGCATAACCAATCATTGTTTTATGATTTTCCAACTCATTTTCAGCAATTATTCGTTTACTCTTTTCACATTCATACATTTCAAGTATTTGTTCCTTTGTATAAATAACGAATTTGCCGTGATGATAATAATCTGCATCAGCATACTGAAATGCTGCAATAGAAATATCAATACAATCTTTCGTGCCATCTGGATCACCAACATTTTTTAGATATTCATTAACATCAAGTACAACCTTCGATAATTTTTCTATATTTTCATCGCTGTACTCAACATGTACATACACTAGTTCACTTCCTCTACCATCTTGGTCGATAATTTTCATGCTGTTTAAAATATCTAATTTTTCTTGATTCGTCATAATAAATATCCCTCCAAATGTTTTATTGTTTTTTGCTGAACATTATCTTTCGATTGATTTTCAGATTGTAGATTATTTTTTGTTCTTTTTAGGTAACGTAGCAGGGATTTTAAAACCACTACGCTGACCTTTTTTACGTCTGTCATCTCGGTTTAAGTAATCCATTGAATATGAGCTGTATTTATGTTCTGGATTCATTTTAGTTACCACCTTCCTGTGCATTTTCTTTCGATTACTTCTTTTGTTTTTTCCTTAATCCATCAAATCCACCGTTAGCCATAAAATTATTAAAAAAAGTTCCAACTTGTGCTTCAAACCAAATATTTTCAAGCTCCTGCTTATGATCCTTATCTGTGATTTCATGTACATTATCGTTTGTACTGTTTAATTCCAAGAAAACCAATTCAGCATCACCGTTTACTGGAACAGCTCTCACAACAGCAATGCCATTAAAATTTTCGTAACCGTAAACCTGCCCAAGCATATCGAGTTTTGCACCTGTTTCTGTACAATATCCTGCATCGACTTGGTTATATGCAATATGAATGTCTTTAGCCATATCTCCTACCCCTTCCTTTACAATATCTTTCTATTGTGCTGTTATTCTTCTTTATGTTCCGCCTCATATACCTCTATCGAGATAGGTTGTATATGACATTCAGATGTCATTGCTTGTTCAGCTACAAAAGGTACTAGTCTAAGTTGCGCTTCATTATATTTTGTCGTTGCATATTCTTCAGTAACGCCTATCTTGATTTTCACAAATGCAGGTGCAGCATTTCCTTCTGCATCATGAGCTAATTTGGCTGCTGGTGATACTTTATAAGCAAATTCTGTATTCATCAGTATTCCTCCTTTTGAACCTTCTAAAGGGTTATAATAGGATGTAGTGGCAGAGGAAAGATCAATAGTGGCCACTTTGTTAAAAGAATTGATAAAAATTTGTTTGTATGTTTCTATTTTTTTGTCGTTTTCTTCTTTAAATTCTTGCCACTCAGAATATTCCCCAACAGCATCTGTAACAGATTCAGCCACCATATATTCATCTGTACCAAATAAAAACTCATATGCTGCTATGAACCCTAATTTTTTTAATGTTTCTTCACTTAACATCATTAGAACCTCCTTTAAATTCATTAGTTAAAAACTCAATGAGGAACACTAAATAATCTAATGTTCCCTTTTCAGCTTTTAATCTTTTAAATAAACTTCAGTCCATTCCTGAGCAATTTCTGCTTCTCTTGTTTTAATGGCATGGATATGGGCATCTTCATCCCTTTCTATGCTCCCAGCTATTTCCTTCGCTATTTCTTTTGCTCTAAAAGCTGCATGTTCAACCATTGCTAATTCAACTTGTTTTTTATTTTTGATAATTTTACAGATATGCTCAATTTCTATTTCGTAATGTTTAATGGTCTTTTCCGTAATTGGATAATTATGTTCCTCTAGAAATGAACCCTCTATTTTTTCTAGATCTTGTTCTCTCAAAATGAAATGTCTGTTTTCTAAAAACTCTTTAATTGTATTTAATTTTTTAAGTACCGGTATTTTTTTAAAAGAATGATGTTTAGCTATAAGTTCTAACCTATAAGGAAATACAACACCTAACAATAAAAGTGATACATCAAGAATAAATAAACCCATTAAATAATTACGGATACTGATAGGTGCTTCACCTTTTATCATTGCTATTAAGGTTATAAATAAGGTACCCACCCCACCTATAAGTAAGAATAAGTGAAAACAAACTGGTATTAATATAGTTGGACCTATCTCTCCCAAACGACTATTGTATTGGTATAGCCATCTTTTAGTGCGCCATTTCAACGTTTTTCCCTCCTTAAGCCATAATTTCTTCAATTGTTTTTATTCAATCATTTCCCGTCCACTTTCAAACTTTTTCCCATCGTTGTAGCCATTCCGCCAAGCTACATCATCCCCAGCTTTCTTTGCTGAAGGTATATTAAGAGAAGTTAAAGAAAGCGAATTATAATATTGAATTACCAATGGATCTTGGACAACTATAAGCTCCAATGATTCTGATTTATTTTGTTCTAAGAATTTTTGATTTAATCCTGCAAGATAGCCCTCAATATAATCATTTTTGAATTGATGTTTTCTTTTCCATTTTCTTTTGATTTCTGACCTTAGTAAAAAAGCTCTAGAATGGTAATGAATAGATGCCCTAGCAAAGTTGTAAATCATTACAGCAATCTGTACATCTTCTGCCAAACCAACAAAACGAATCTCTGCTTGATAAGAATCTATTGTATTTCGGTAGTAGCTGCATCTAAAGTGACGGCCAATAATGTGGGCCAATTTTCTATGCCACCAAATTAACCTATTTCTATATACTCTTTCATTAACCACTGTTTTATCATTTACATGACTAGAAATAAGTTCTGATTCCTGAATATTGTGTTTCAACATAAGCTTTCTTGCGTGTAACATAGCCGTTTGTGACTCTTCATCCGTAGCATCTTTTGCTAAAGTGAGTAACTTTTGAATTTTTATTTTGATAGATTCGCTCAACTTCATTAGAACCCCCTTTTTATATTTAAAAACCCAATGAGGAACACTAAATAATTTAATGTCCCCTGTTCAGCTTTTAATCTTTTAAAATGTTAATTCGTGCGCTCGCATAATTTGCACCTGTCCAGCAAAGTTGACCCGATATTGATTTTTAGGTAAAATCTCCTCAATCTCCCCTGGCTTCTTTAAAACAATTGGGAAGTAAGCTTCTAAATACGTATACGCCTCATAATCACTTTCTGGTGTAATTGCAACATGTACCTTGTCACCGACAATAAATGTTGGTTGATCTTTTTCATCTTTTTCTAATACATCGTATATTGTGACTTGTCCTAATGCTTCCATTGCTTCAAAATGTGTCATTACGTCACCTCACCACATTAATCCAAAGATATTTCGATAAAGTTCTCTTTCTGCTAAATAGTGATTGTGTCGTAATTTTTTTTGATGATTTTGTAGTATCGATACCATTTCTTCTTGGAAGGTTAATACTCTAGGAAACAAATTATTTTGATTCTTTGGGGCAGGCAGAAATAGTTGTAATTCTCTAGAGCCTGTCCCCATTTCTCCACTGACACAAAGATTGAATGGAATTGACACAATATTTAAAGAGTCAAAGAACGTTTTTCTCAAATGAAAGGCTGCACCTTTCCCCACTTTTCCAATGACAAGGGCATTGGAAGTTCTATCAAAAGTATCCACAAAAAGTAGCTGTCCGTTTTCACCTACTGATTTCATTTGTTGTCCCCCTTGTTTTTTTCGCAATAAGGAATTGGTGTATTATTCACAGTGATATACATTTGCACTAAACCACCACTTGATCTAATATCTTCTGTGCTAATAAAATGGCAGCCTGTTTCTAAGTGTTTTATTTCATGAATTGTTTGTCCGCCAATCTTTGTATCAGAAACTAAAACAAACGCACCAGGTAAGCTTTTTTCTTTCGTTTCAGCTGCAGTTTCAGTCTCTGAAAATAGCAAAATACTCCCGAATAATAAAACAAAAATTAGCATTGCTGATGAACCATTGCTCATGTAGTAGCCTCCTCCTTTACAACTAACCTCTGTCAAATTCCCCATTAATAAATCGCTGTACTCTCTACGAGTAATTGCATTATTGAAGTATTTGAGCTACCTCACTCCTACATATTCTCTTCTTCAAAATTCATTTATGCCATTTATCATCGAACTTAATTTCATACCAAGAAATCAAACCCAAAACATCAGATATTTCTTGTATCGCAAGATCCTCTAAAAGTGTATTTTCCTCAATGTTCCAATGGTCATATTCGTATCTATTAATCTTCATTTTGTAATAAACCTTATTTGTATCATCTGCAAAAATTGCATATGCGTTATCATCCTGTTTTTCTAATTGAAGAAACGTTACTGATACTTTTTCTTCTTTCCCTTCACATCCACTAAGGAAAAATAGTGAGGATAATCCCAAGACTATTAGCATTGCTTTTATCTTCATTTAACCGCCCCTCCCTTTTCATTACTCACTTTGGATAACCGTATCATCTGTAAGTTGAAGCCCTAACCAATAAAGTGCTTCTTTTTTTAAAATGTAGTAGGCAGAGCGACTTAGGTTCAGTTTTGTATAAACAAAATCGTCGCTTAGATATTTACCATCAGAACTTCTTGATAAATATTTAAGTTGAATCAGCTTACGATGTAATTCTGGGAGACAATCTAAATTCGAATGAAAGGCTTCAACCCATTCAGTTGCTGAGGCTTTTTTAATTGCTACGGTTTCTGTAGAGCTATGAAAACCACCTGAATGCATGGGTGTATCGGTCCAACGACTAGTCATACTAGGTAAGTGACTAGAATTAGCTTGCAACTCCATTTCAAAATATTTTTGAAAACATTTACCCACTACCCATTTAATTAATTCATCTTTATTTTCTTGATTGGCCATATCAACAGTGACAGCCCTCCTTGCAAAAAAGTGAAGAACATAACCTTTTCTCTATAGTTTTTAACACTTATTTACCAACCTTTAAAACATGCGTCAAAAAGTGATTGTCCATATCTTGATAAACTACTCTTCTTGATCGCTGCTGTTTGTTGGACTACTGTTGTCAAATCTCCATGTTTTCTACGTTTGGATACAACAAAACCCACTTTATGAACCATTCCATCTGAAAATGTCATAGTCATTAATGAAACGAGCGTAGCTTTTTTAGATTCGGGCA
Source organism: Lysinibacillus sp. A1 (assembly GCF_000801965.1). NCBI lineage: Bacteria > Bacillati > Bacillota > Bacilli > Caryophanales > Bacillaceae > Lysinibacillus > Lysinibacillus sp. A1. The sequence continues at coordinate 147,190 of NZ_JSZM01000009.1, read as the reverse complement.
TATTTTTAACTCTCCTGACTTTTTATATTAGATATAAATAAAAGCAACAAATTAAAATTATGAGAAAACACAATATATCTAACAACTTCCTCACACCTTTCCGTTTAAGGCGCAGGAATAGCACGTGCATTTCCAGAAATGCGCTCGATTATTACCCATGCAACATTCGTTTTTTTACTCAGTAGCCAATCATTCGGCTCTAATCCCAATGATTGAAGATGCTGACATTGGAAAACTGTTAATCTTTTTCCATTCTTCATTGGACAACCTCCCTTTATTCTGAATATTCAACATCTGGAACCTCTTTGATTTTTTGAGGACTCTCCAATTTTGGTGAATCCCAACCATTAATAAATGCTAACGCTTCAGCAAATGAACTTCTTGGAATATCTTTATATGACAACACTTGATATTGTTGTTTTAGTACCTTATATAAAGTAGTAAAATATTTTCTCTTAGCGTGAGGTGATAGATTTGGATAAATAATAGATAATCTCTCTCTTACCGCACGACTTATAGCTTGTTGTTCACTAAAGATTAAAGTATTTTGTCGATCAGCTAATAATTGATGTGTATGGTTAAATGCAGCTATGTAAAGTTCTTTAAATTGCATTGCCTTTTCACCTGTATAACCCATAGCCAAAATAACAAATCCATCAAATGTTAAAACATACATTGGCATTTTTCGCCCTTGTCCATTTACATAATCCGCCTCTCCAATGTTGGCGAGACGAAAAGCTTCTGAACATTTCAAGTTACGTATATCGCGTAAAACCTTGTCATGCCCTTTTTGAAAGACCTCTGCAATAATCAGACTATCTGTAAAAGCTTTATTATCATTCACATAAACAATTCCTTGTTGCCCTTCCAGCAATTGTTGTAAAGTCAAACTCAATGCTCCTTTCTATGGACAAGTTTGCTCCTTTTGTCTGCAATCTACATTCCACATTTCAATTCCATCAATTGTGACTCTATAGTGTTCAGTAAGCCAATTTTCATTTGTAGTGTCTACATACCAGGGCTGTTGCTGATCCTTTGTTGTAATTGCATAAAAAGCCTCTTTTGTGAGTAATACATTGCCAATTTTATTATTTTGATCTTTAGAAATACTGATAATGCCTATTCTTAGAGCTTCCGTCTGAAGATCCTGTTGTATTCTAACAAAACGCGGATTGAGGTTGAAAAAATAGACATCTTGATTGGTCTTAAAATGTTCCTCGAAGTCTTGCTGTACCTGTAAAACCATATCGATAAATGATCTAATTTGGTTTAACCTTTGCATCAATATTCCTCCCTTTAAAATTGAATAGTCCTCAACAATCATAGGGTAAATTCTGTATTTTCCTAGGACTCTCATTATCAATTACCAATTTTTGGTATTTTAAAAAAATTTAATGTCCTATCCTCTAAAACAATTTTTATTTATTCCATTCCTTACATCAATTTCATCAGTTTCCTTTTACTAACCTGCTATCGAAAATACCTCTTCTCTAAGCAATAAAGGAATCTCTCCCACGTTTTTTAATATTTAACTTGTAATTTCAACATGAGAATAAAGCCCAAATAAAATTGCCGTAAACGGGAGAGAGTAGACACTCTCACCGCCTCTTGATATAATGTTTTGTATCTATAGTCTTTTTTGATAACTGTTTAATCGTTAGAGCGATTAAGCAGTTTTTTTATTGCTCAGTTGTATATGCCCCGTATCTATCATATATTTCGTAGCATATGCCTTTTGTAATTCATCTAACCTGTACATTTAAATCTCCCTTTTTTCTATAAGCTACCAGAACAATTCCATATACCTTTTGAATGGGAGGAACAAGAGAAACCAAAAAATTCAAGACAGAGTATCACCTACATATTCTGTAATTTCTTCCCACAAAGCTTTAATCGTCTTCTTACCCTCACCCCAATCGCGTAATAAAAAAATTGCCTTTTCAGCATCAAGACGTGAAAGTTCTGCTAATTTAGCGGGTAAATTCGCATGTTGACGAATACGCTCTGGAAGGATTGGACAATTTGATTTTGTCATAATTGGATCACCTCCTTTAGAATGGTCTGACGTTGCTACCGTCACAAAGCTATAAGGACCTATGTACCGTCATCGACACGGTATCACAGCACCCGTATAAATAATTTTCTTACGCAGTTTCATTCTGTTGCTCTTTATCTTTTCTCCCCACTACCTGCATAGTCACCATTGCACCTTGAATTAATGTTGCAAATGTCTGTTGCTGTTCTGGTGTCAACATTTTCAAATATGCGCTTACTTGCTCAACTGCTTCTTTTTCTTCCACAGCAATGATTCGATCACTCATTTCACTCACTCCTTTCAATTAGATTGATGTTGCACCGCAACTAAACCTCAAATAAATTACTTAAAATCAACTTACTACGTCTCTTTGAGTCAAATATATTACTCTTTGAGTATTTTGTCAATCGTTTTAGAACACAAAATGTTGCATTGAGTCATAAAGTGATATACGATGTTTACAAGAAAGGGGGATTAAAATTGAATGAACGCCTAAAAGCTATGAGAAAGCATCTAAAATTAAAGCAAGACGAAATGGGTGAAAAAGTAAAGTTATCTCGTTCTCATATTTCTTCCTTAGAAAATGGAACTAGGGAATTAACAGACAGAATAATTAGCGATGTTTGTAGAGAATTCAACGTCAATGAACACTGGCTACGAACAGGCGAAGGTGAAATGTTCATCCAACCAGAAACTTTTTCATTAGATGAGTACGCACAAAAAAGCCAGCTCTCTGAATTAGAGCTGGACATCATTAAAAGCTATATGGATTTAAACAAAGATGTGCGTGAAGCAATTCTTAAAACAGCACAACAACTCTTTGCAAAACACTCTGAAATATCTTCTACTGTTGAGGAAAATAATGATGAAGTTGATATTGAAGCAGAATTGGAACGTTATCGACAAGAGTTGGAAGCTGAGAAAAAAGCTCGAATGTTATCAGCTTCACAAAAGCAAAAAAAAGACTTAATAGGATGAAAGGTGAATGAAATCGTAGATGGATGATAGATTGTTACAGTTATTTAACCAACTAACTCAGAGTAATAAAGAGTATGTACTTAACATCGTTGAATCTCTATTAAAAAATCAAGATTTATTCAAAGATTTTGTGCCTGATTCCCCAATAGAAACAATCACCCAAGAAGAGAAAATTAAAAGAGTAAAAGTATTATTAAATTTAGATTGAATACTTAAACACTTTATGATGATCTCACTATCAAAATCATTAATATTTTGCGCAAAATAGTAATTACAGAAAAGAGCAGGCTCATTTGTCTAGCTCTTTTCTTATGAAAGGAGTACCCATATGACTATAAGAGAAACTGAACCAAGAACTTCACTTAGGGCAGCTATCTATATTCGTGTATCTATTAAAAATTTACAAGAAGATCGTTATAGTTTATCTGCTCAAACAACTGAACTAACACGCTATGCAGAAAGTCAAGGTTGGGAAATCGTTGATATTTTTAAAGATACAGATTCAGGTACAAAATTAAAAAAGCCAGGTCTCGAATCACTATTAGATTATGTAGAAGACGGGAAAATAGATGTTGTATTAGTAATTGAACAAGACCGTTTATCCCGACTTGATGCAGTATCTTGGCATTTTTTAAAAAATGTATTACGCGAAAACAATGTAAAAATCGCAGAGCCTGGGCATATTATGGACTTATCAAATGTGGATGATGAATTTTATTCAGATCTAAAAAATATTTTTGCTCATAGAAATAGACGCGACATTATAAGAAAGATGATGCGTGGTAAGCGACAATTTACGCGCGAAGGGAAAGTTTGGGGAAAGCAGCCAGATGGCTATATTCATGTAAAAGAAACTAGCTCTGTTGTTGTTGATGAAAACCGCTCCTGGATCATCCCTTATATAGATGATTTATTATTAGAACAAGGTATAAGTGCCACAGGTGTTGCCTCTTGTTTAAATCAGCTATGTAAAACGCCAACAGGTAAGGAATGGACGGTCAATCAAGTCCTTCAAAGATATAAGAATAAAGCGTATCACGGTGTACTCGAAAAAACTTTTAGTAATGGTGAAACAATAACAGTAGAAGATGTTTATCCAAAGCTACGTTCACTTGAAACATTTGAAGCAATCACTCAAAGGTTAAAAGAAAATTATAAGGCAAAACCAGCAGAATCACATTTTTTGCGCAATGTCATCATTACATGCGCATCATGCAATCGTCTAGTAAGTGTGAATAAAACTTCCTCCCATTCAAGAAAGAAAGACAAAACGTATCCTGTATTCACATTGAGGCATCTCAATGAATCAACACATGATGATTGCGAAGCAAAGCCTTATGTAAATACTAAACGTATTAAAAATATCCTTATAACTGCGGTAAAGTCTATTCTAATAGACGAAAAAACAGCAAAGAAATATATAGATGCTGAATTTGATGATAAGGAGCTTGATAAAATCAAAAAACAATTATCCGAATTGAATAAACAAAAAAATGATGTGAATTCAAAAATGGATAAAATTTTAAAACTTTATCTTGATGGTAAATGGTCAGAAGAAGTATTGGATAAGGAACGAGATCAACTAGATAGCCGACTTAAACATATTGAAAATTCTATAGATGATTTAAAACGCAAGTATGAATTAGTGAAGACTAGCCAATTCAATTATGATGTTGTTGTTGAATTTTTATCAATTGCTGCACATTTTGATAGTTTATTAGAAGAATCCGAACAACAAAGGCTTATTGGTTCTATCTTTCCTACCGCAACATTAGATGTTTCTAATAATTTATTAATTATGCACGCTAGGTTGCCACAACAAGTCACACTGGACATTCGCATTGATATTGAAACAATGGAAGCTGTTAAAGAAAGAGAAATGTATGCGGCTGCCAGAGAAAAATATAATGCAATTCAAACATACCTAAACAAAAATAAGGGTGCTTCGCTTGAGCGTATACAGAAACATTTCCACAGTAATTACAGCACACTTATAAAGTATCAAGAATGGTTTGGCCCATTTAAGCATTTAGCGCCTAATAGATTGGGACCTGAAATGCGCCAGAAAAGAATAAAAACAATAAAAAAAGCCCTACAATCACATCCAAATGCAACAGGGCGTCAACTCGAAAAAATCACAGGAATAAACAGAAAAATGATATACAAGCTTATACGCGAAGAAAAATTGCGTTGAAGGCGTACCCTCAACGCTCCTTTTCATTATTTAGTTGGGACACTAAATAGCTTAACAATTTTATAACATACCCTTTTGATTCATTCAAGCTGTCTTGAACGCCAATGCAGGATGGGCAACCTGCTTCACAGGGACAACTTGATACATGTTGTAGTGTTTTGTCCAAAAGTTCCTCCCATAAATCGTATACTTTTTCACTTAGACCAATACCACCAGGATACTTGTCATATACAAAAAATGTTGGTAGCTCATTATGTGTTGCCTTTATTTGTGGCACGACAGCTACATCACTACTATCACATCGAATGAAAATCGGAATAAAAGCATTAATGGCATAAGCAGCACCGACCATAGCTCCATCTAACTCTGCTTCTGTCCATTTTGTTGGAGCATCAAATGATAGCCAAGATGAGCTAGTATGCATTTCATCAGGTGGTAAATGGATTGTTCCCGACCCGATATTGTCCTGTTTTCCACCGAACTTTATCTTCTTGAAAATAGTTGCCTGCGCAACCAATCCTACATCCCCAAAGCTAATCGTACCGCCGTTATAAGTTCGGCTTCGATCTTCCTCTAATACCTTCATTTCAACGGCAAGATTGGCATCTGTATAATAGTCAATGTCGACTTCACGGACATAAGCTTTCTTTTCTTCCCAGTCGAGCTTCTCTACTTGGAATTGAATCCCTTGATGTAAATAAATCGCTTCCTCATGTAATAAAGTCATGGCACTATGACGATCCATTTCTCCAATTACCTTTGTTTGGGCAGGAATAGACAGATCAATAATAACCACATTTTCCTGTGAAGCCGACCGTAAGCTAATATCATGTGCTGGGAAACGATCGCTCATCCAATGCCACTTATCGCTCGTCTTAAAGACAACGCCCTCTTCTGCTAAATAATCTAGCAATTCTTGTATGTCATATTCACCATACGTATCTTCTATAGAAAAAGGTAATTCAAAAGCGGCACACTTTAAATGATCCATTAAAATTAACATATTTTCTGGATAAATACGTGCCTCCTCTGGTGCACTACCAAGTAAAAATAAAGGATGATTCACCACATACTGATCCAGTGCGGTCGATTGTGCAACATAGATAATTAATGCCTCATCCTGTCGTCTTCCTGCACGTCCTGCTTGTTGCCAGGCACTTGCAATATTTCCTGGATAACCTGTCATAATACATGCTTGTAACTGGCCGATATCGACCCCTAATTCTAACGCATTGGTACTGACAACGGTTTGAATGGTTCCATCACGCAAGCCTTTTTCGATTACCCGACGTTCAGATGGCAAATAACCACCTCGGTAGCCACGCACGGACTCATCCAGCAGCTTATTGCGAGTGAGCTCCTTTAAATAAGTGACAATCATTTCAACCCGTACTCTGCTTTTAGCAAAAATGATTGATTGAATACCAGCTATATATAACCTCTTAGCTAAATCACTTACCTCTAACACGGCGCTTCTACGCACCCCAAAAGTTTTATGAATAATGGGCGGATTATAGAACAGAAATGTTTTCTTACCGACAGGGGCTCCAGAGTCTGCGATGAGCGCATGTGATTCATTTGTTAATAGCTCGGCCAGCTCCTTAGGATTTTTTATCGTTGCCGATGTACAAATAAACACAGGTTTACTACCATAAAATTCACATATGCGTTTTAATCTACGAATAACATGGGCAACATGGGAACCAAATACCCCTTTATATGTATGCAATTCATCAATCACGATATACTGTAAATTTTCAAATAGTGATACCCATTTCGTATGGTGTGGCAAAATTCCTGAATGAAGCATATCAGGATTTGTCATAACGATATGTCCTGCTTTGCGAACCTTCTGACGAATGCCTGGAGCCGTATCACCATCATAGGTATAACTTAAAATTTCCTCACCACTTTTTTCAATCAGTTCATTCAAATCATTTTTTTGATCCTGCGCTAAAGCCTTTGTTGGAAATAAATAGATTGCACGTGCGTTTTTATCCTCTACTATTTTTTGCAACACCGGCAAATGATAGCAATATGATTTACCTGATGCGGTTGGTGTAACAGCGGTAAAAGATGTACCACTCTGTGCCAAATCAAAGGCCTCTCGCTGATGCGTATAAAGTTGCTCGATTCCCTTTGCCTGCAAAGCCTTCACTAAAGAAGGATGTAAATTTTCTGGGAAAGGAGCATAGCTAGCAGGTCGGCCTTCAAGTGTTTGCCAATGTAGAATACGTTCTTTTAATTCTTCATCATATCTCCACTCATGCAAAAGCTCGCTAATCGTTCGTTTCTTCGATAGCATTTACTGCCTCCTCCTTTACCAATCGTTCAAAGTTTTTCATTGTAAAGGAGGTAGAATGGATCGCATCTAAAAAGCGTTTTTTACTTGTTTCTTTATAAAAAGATTGCACAACAAATTGCTCCATCGATTCTACCGTTGAGGCAATTTGTTGTGTATGCATATATTTCGGTCGATTCTCTTGAATCCATTTATTGGCCTCTTGCTGCCATTCCTTCAACAGTTGGTGAATTTTATCAGCGTGTGGTTTCACCTCTTGAAAAAAGTCAGGTGTACGGTCCTCCTCACGCATTTGCCAAAAACGTGACACACATCGATCACATTCATCTATTAATTTGGATGTTTGCTGAATAACTAACAATTTTGCACCTCATCTCTCATCAATTACTCGTAAGCAAATATTTTTCGTAGCAAGTACATATATATGATGAGTATGTCTTGTCCATCATTTCAACTACGAAAATATGGCACCTCTTGATACCTTTACCTTCCCCTACTTGTTTTGTGGTAAATACTGTATCAATTTTAATGCTATAGAGTTAGTTCAATTGCTTATGAGATAAGTGTACCAAAGTCTATCATTTTTCACTACTAATAGGCGAACAAGCATTCTTTACTTGCCAGTTCTTTTCTGCTAAGCTTACTTTCTGGCTAACTGCTTTGAGCTGCAAAAAAAAGTGCATATTCTGAGCATTGTTCTCCAGTGACACTCTCGTGAAAAGTAATTGATTGACCAGATCTAACTGCGCAACTAATTGTTCTAACTTGTTCAAAATAACGCCCCCTTTGCTTTACTTAAAGTATTCCTCGCATGTATAGAATTACCTTCATGCGTGACAAAATAAGCGTAAGTTAGCTGAAAGAAGAAGATTTTCGATAAATTTTTATAAATGAACCTTCCAACTAAAAAAGCGTCCTGAATGAAAGGTGTAGATAATTCACCATTCTTCAACCATTTTTATGTTTAAATTTATCAGTTATTTTGACGATTCAAGGAAGCCAATCATTAGCTTTTTTTCGACGCAATTTGTTTATTCTTTGCATCCACTGTCTACTACTCTTGTAACAAAGACAACACGGATGGAGGTAGAGAAGAGCCATCAAATCATGGTAAACTAATATATAGGAAAGCAGTTTAATAAAGGGTGAGCTAAATGACAATTCGCTATCCAAATGGGAAATTGTATACCCCCCATACTTCTGTACAGAAAACAGAAAAAAAAAGTAAAAGTAAAGATTTGTCTTTTAGTAATCGTGGAAAGACACTAGAAGATGAAATTAATGAAGCAAACGACTATTATATTAAAAGGCGACTTGCTATCATTCATAAGAAACCTGTTCCTGTACAAATCGTCAAAGTAGAGTACCCTTCACGAAGCGCTGCTGTCATTCGTGAAGCATATTTTCGAACACCCTCTACAACCGACTACAATGGTGTTTGGAATGGGCATTATATTGATTTTGATGCAAAGGAAACTGCTTCCAAAACAAGTTTCCCTTTAAAAAATATTCATGAGCATCAAATGACCCATATGCAGCAAGTGACTGAACAAAATGGTGTGGCTTTTATTATCGTTCGCTTTTCAGCTTTTGAACGATATTTTATTGTGCCATATGAAGTTTTACAAAAAGCCTGGAAAGCAATGGAAAATGGCCATCGTAAATCCATACCCTTTTCAACGATTGTAGATGAGGCGTATGAAATTCCCACTAGCTATTATCCACGGATCGATTATTTACCCATCATCCAACAACTGATCGATGAAAAATGCTGCGGGTTTGAAAGTGAGGAGAAATAGTATGACTGAACGTCGTCGAACACGTGGAGAGCATCAAAAGGCTCTCGCTGAAAAAAATAAAAAAGGTAAGAAAACAACAACAAAGTCGTCAACACCCGCTAAAATGTGGATAAAACGTATTTTCTTAACGTTATTAGTCATCGGTGTCGTAGGCTTCATTGGAGGAGCAGGATTATTTGCTTACTATGCAAGCACAGCTCCTAAGCTTGATGAGGAATTATTGAAAGACCCTGTGTCTTCAGAGTTCTACGATAAAAACGGTGAAATATTCGCAACAATCGGTGCTGAAAACCGTAAATATATAAAATATGAAGATATTCCCGAAGATATGGTGAACGCTATTCTTGCAACGGAAGATGTACGCTTTTTTAAACATCACGGCATGGACTTTTACCGTCTAGGTGGTGCTATACTTGCTAACTTCCGTGATGGCTTTGGTGCACAAGGTGCCTCTACCCTAACACAGCAAGTGGTGAAAAACTCATTTTTACAAAATGAAAAGAAATTAAAACGTAAAGCACAGGAAGCTTGGCTAGCGTTTCAATTAGAACGTAAATATTCAAAAGAAGAAATTTTTGAAATGTATTTCAATAAAATGCTAATGTCTGGCCGTATTTATGGCTTTGGTACAGCAGCTCAATATTTCTACGGAAAAGAATTAAAAGATTTAACATTAGATGAAGAAGCTTTATTAGCAGGGCTCGTACAAAGACCAAATGCTTATAATCCATTGAAAAACCCTGACCTTGCCAAGCAACGTCGTAATACGGTTTTAGGATTAATGTATCAACACGGAAAAATTTCAAAAACGGAAATGGAAGAAGCTAAAAACGTTGATGTCCAAGCAGGTCTTGCTGACGATGCAACACGTCAATCATTTGCTGGCTCTAAATACGATGCCTTCCTAGATGTCGTGATTAATGAATTAGAAAATAATGGCGATGGTTCAGCCATGGCAGAAGGGATTAAAGTTTATACAACACTTGATCCAAATGCCCAAAAAGTTGTTGAAAATGTGATGAACGATGACAGCAATTTCCCAACAGAAGATATTCAGTCAGGTGTAGCGGTCATTGATACGAAAACAGGAGCTATCCAAGCTGTTGGTGGCGGTCGACATTATGGTGCCGAACGTGGCTGGAACTATGCAGATGATTTAACAAAAAATCAACCTGGTTCTACTATGAAACCATTAGTGGACTACGGTCCAGCCATCGAATATTTAAAATGGTCTACAGGTCATACACTTGTAGATGAACCTATGAACTATTCCAATTCAAAGCAGACTATTACAAACTGGGATGGCAGATATATGGGTGCCATGACTGCTCGTAAGGCATTGTATGCTTCACGAAACGTACCAGCTGTCAAAGCATTACAAGAAGTAGGTACTGAAAATGCGAAGGAATTTGTTGGACGTTTAGGGATTGAAACAGAAAACCTTTATGAATCAGACGCAATTGGTGGTGGAGCGATTACTATCTCCCCTATTCAAATGGCGGCTTCCTATGCAGCATTCGGAAATAACGGCGTTTACACAGACCCACACGCTATTACAAAAATTGTTTACCGTGATGGGAAAACATCTAAAAATTATACACCTGAGCCTAATGTAGCGATGAGTGAAGCTACAGCTTATATGGTAACAGATATGCTACGTGATGTAGTTGGCAACAAACCTGACGCATCAGGTACAGCAGCTAATGTCCCTGGACTAGACATCGCAGGTAAAACAGGTACAACCAACTATTCAGCTGAAGATTTCAATAAATATAATTTACCGAACACAAGTGTGCCAGATTCATGGTTTGCTGGTTATACGACAAACTATTCCATCGCTATATGGAGTGGCTATGAAAAACACTTTGATCCAATTACAACGTGGGAAGAACGTCGGTTACCACAAAATCTATTCAAATCGATTATGCAAGACATTTCAGCAAACGTTGAAACAGAAAGCTTTAAAAAGCCAAGTACAGTTGTAGAAGCAACGATTGAAGTGGGCTCTAAGCCATTGAAATTGGCAAGTGACTTTACACCAAGCGAATTACGTCAAACAGAGCTATTCGTTCGTGGTACTGAGCCAACAGAAGTGTCGAATGTTTATGAGGCACCAGAATTGGCTACACCATACAACGTATCTGCAAGCTTAGATTTAGGGGCACAGTCTATCAATATTTCTTGGGAACATGATGCCAGCTTGGATCCAAAAACAGATGAACCACTACCAACTTCATTTGAAGTAACTGCAACCCGTGATGACGGTAAAAAGTTTGACCTTGGTAAAACAGAGAGCAAAGGTTTATCAGTTGCTAATACGTTGGAAGATGGCAATTACACGATTTCAGTCGTAGCCATTGTGGATGGTACACGAAGTGAGCCTGGTACCACAACTTTCCAAATTACAAGTACAACTGAAGAAGAGGATGTAGAAACGGAAGAGCCGGAAGAGCCAAACATTGATTTACCAACAGACCCTGGTGAAGAAGACCAAGATAACGGTCATAATAATGGCAATGGTAACGGCCATGGCAACAACGGTGGTAATAACAATAATAATGGAAATGGGAATAACGGCAACAACGGTGGTAACAATGGCGGTTCAGATGGAAGCCAGCAACCAACTCCTCCTACAGATCCTGTAGACCCAAATAATGAAGAACAAAGCTCAGAATAACCAAAAAGCCGAGACGCATTTAATGCGTCTCGGTTTTTTTCTGTCGGCACAAGTATTTTATTCTGCCACTCTATTTTTTGCTTGCTTGAATTCGTAAACGTGCTGTACGCTTTTTCGTTTCTTTAAATAATTCATCTAGCTGACGGTAACAAGCATATTGCCCTGGCTTCGCTTTGATAAAGGCAAGTCTTTCAACCCCATTAATAGGCAGTACCTCGTCTCCCGCCGCTTGTACCAGCTGTTCAAACAATTGGATCGCCTCTTCCATTAAGCCTTTTGCTGTACCATTTCTAGCATCATGGGCTTCATGGATAGTTGCTTGAAGGGTTGTCCATTGTGCAAACCAAGCATCTACCTGATCTTTTGCGATTGCCTCACTATTCATGCTTCCTTCACCAAGCCTTTCTTCAAACGCTTTTGACCTTCACGACAATCGCTTAGTAAAGGGCAGGTATGGCAGCCAGGGTTTTGGGCCTTACAATGATAACGACCAAAGAAAATTAACTGATGATGCGTTTTCGACCACTTATTCATTGGCGTTTTTTTCATGATTGTTTCTTCCACTTCAAGGACGGAATCCTTCCATCTACATAGACCTAGACGTTTGGAAACACGCTCTACATGGGTATCAACTGCTAGCGCAGGAATATCAAAGGCTACTGATAGCACCACATTGGCTGTTTTGCGACCTACTCCTGGCAATGTTACAAGTGCTTCTCGAGTTGCTGGTATTTCGCCATTATATTCATCTAGCAAACGTTGACATAAAGCCTGAATGTTCTTTGCTTTATTGCGATATAAGCCAATAGAGCGAATATCCTGTTGTAATTCTTCCAACGGGACAGCCAAATAATCTTCAGGCGTTTTATATTTCTGAAATAATGTTTTGGTTACCTTATTAACAAGTACATCCGTACATTGTGCAGATAATAATGTCGCAATTGTGAGCTCAAAGGCATTGTCATGCACAAGCTCACAATGTGCATTAGGAAACATTCGATCCATTTCTTCTAGGCAATGCTCCCACTGTTTTTTGGTTAACAAACTGGATGCCCCCTATTCTCTTTCTTCTAACCAATTATAAAAAGGTACTTTGTTAGTTGGTTGCGCGTCTTGCTGAACTGTCCGTGCTGGAGTCCTGCTAAATGTTTGCTTCTCTCGGAACTGCTCACCTTGCTTTTGTGCCGCTTGAGGTGTCGTAATATTTTTCTTCTTCCACTCTAACAAAATACGATCAATATAGCGAATGCTCAGTTTCCCAGCAAAAACAGCTTCTTTCAATGCCTCTTTAATGAGTGTTGGACTGTGCTTGTCCTCATCAAGCCAACATCCTATTTTTTCAAGCTCTAAAGGAGATAAAAGACGTCCCATTTCTTCTTCAAAGAGTCGGAAAATCTCTCCTTCTTCTTGTTGAAGTGTTGTGGTAGATTTTTGTTGCTCTTTCATCTCGATCATCTGCACAATTCGCTCCCAGAGTGGATAAACCGAATATTTTTCATAGAGCTTGCCACCTGTATCCACATCACGAGTAATTTCAAGGAAGCCCTTTTGCATTAATCGTTGTAAACGGGATGTTAGTTCATTTTCTGGCATTGTGAGACGATTCTTTAGATCATTTGGTGTAGGGAAGTCATAGCCTTCCATATGAAAGGCTAACAAGTGCATAACAATTAGCGCCTCTTCATCCTCTATATTTAACTCCTTATAAAACTGAAAAAAAAGCTGGGGAATGGGAATCATTCTCTGCTCAGTCCATGTACGGAGTCGATGATTATTTGCATTCATATTCCTCTAGACTCCTTCTTTAAGTAAGTAGAAAAGCCGCGTAGATATTTCACTACGCGACTTTTAAATTGATTTGCTTATGGATATAAGCGGTTCAGTAAACGTGGGAATGGGATTGTTTCACGAATATGTTCTGTGCCAGAAATCCATGCCACAGTTCGCTCTAATCCAAGTCCGAAGCCTGAATGTGGAACAGAACCATGTTTACGAAGCTCCAAATACCATGCATATGCATCTAATGATAGGTTATGTTCTTCAAGACGAGATTTTAATAAATCATAGTCATGGATACGCTCAGAACCACCAATAATTTCACCATAGCCTTCAGGTGCGATTAAATCAGCGCATAATACAACGTCATCGCGATCTGGATGTGGTTGCATATAGAAAGGCTTAATGCCTATTGGGTAGCATGTAATGAATACTGGCTTGTCGAATGAATTGGCAATAGCTGTTTCATGAGGTGCCCCAAAATCGTCGCCCCATTCAATATCATCAAAACCTTGTTCATGTAAAAGCTTAATCGCATCATCATATGAAATACGAGGGAATGGCGCTTGAATCTTTTCAAGTTTCGATGTATCACGGTCAAGTCGCTCTAATTCTAATTTGCAGTTAGCCAGAACAGATTGTACAATATGCGTCACATATTGCTCCTGTACTTCTAGATTTTCTTCAAACTCTACAAAAGCCATCTCTGGCTCAATCATCCAGAACTCGATTAAGTGACGACGCGTTTTAGATTTTTCAGCACGGAAAGTTGGACCGAATGAAAATACTTTTCCTAGTGCCATAGCTGCCGCTTCCATATAAAGCTGCCCTGATTGAGAAAGGAATGCATCCTCATCAAAGTATTTCGTATGGAATAGCTCAGATGTACCTTCAGGTGAAGATCCTGTTAAAATCGGTGGGTCCATCTTTGTAAAACCATTGTTGTTGAAAAATTCATAAGTTGCACGAATGATTTCATTACGAACCTTCATAATGGCATGTTGTTTACGAGAACGTAACCATAAATGACGGTTATCCATTAAAAATTCAGGACCGTGCTCCTTCGGTGTAATAGGGAAATCTGTTGCTGTATGTAGAACCTCAATTCCTGTTACAGCTAGCTCACAGCCAAAGCTTGAACGTTCGTCAGCTTTCACCTCTCCTGTAATATACATCGAAGTTTCTTGCGTTAGTCCTTTAGCTGTTGCAAAAATTTCTTCGCCCACTTCTTCTTTCACGACAACACCCTGAACAAAACCAGAGCCATCACGAAGTTGTAAGAAGGCGATTTTACCACTTGAACGTTTGTTAGCTAGCCAAGCGCCCATTTTGACTGTTTCACCGATATGCTGTGGCATATCTTTAATCATAATTTTTTTCATAGAAATCCTCCAAAGTCGTCTAGAGGGATTAGTCTTGCCATTTTGATTTTACAAATGTATCAATACGACGGACTGCCTCTTCTAGTAAGTCTAAAGATGTTGCATAAGATAATCGCATAGTAGTTGGTGCACCAAAGCCAGAGCCTGGAATTACAGCTACGTTTGCTTCTGTTAAAATATCCGCAGCGAATGCGTCTACTGAATCATAGCCAGTGTGAGCCATAGCTTCTGCTACATCTGGTAATAAGTAGAATGCACCCTGTGGTTTTAATACATGGAAGCCAGGAATTGCACTTACCTGTGGGTAAATTTTCTCAAGACGAGATTCGAATGCTTGACGCATTTCCTCTACCGCGTCCTGTGGTCCATTATACGCCTCAACAGTTGCATATTGTGCAGTTGTCGTCGCATTAGATGTTGAATGTGATGCAAGGTCAGTCATTGCTTTCACTACGTCCGCATCACCCGCAGCATAGCCAATACGCCAGCCTGTCATAGAGTGAGATTTTGCTACACCATTTACAACGATTGTACGTGCTTTCACTGCATCAGAAAGTTGTGCAATTGAAAAATGCTCAATACCATTGTATACAAGCTTCTCATAAATTTCATCTGACACGATTAAAATATCCTTTTCTTCTGCAACTGCAGCAAGTTCTGCAAGCTCTTCACGTGAATATATCATACCAGATGGGTTGCTAGGTGAGTTGATAATTACCGCTTTTGTTTTATCAGTCACAGCTGCTCTTAATTGATCAGCAGTAATTTTATAGTTTTGTTCACGTGTACCTTCAACATATACAGGTACTCCGCCCGCTAATTTAACTTGCTCAGGATAAGACACCCAATAAGGGATTGGAATAATAACTTCATCACCCTCGTTTAAAATAACTTGGAATAATGTGTATAAAATATGCTTTGCACCTACACCAACAATCACTTCATTTGGCTGATACGTAAGGTTATTATCGCGCTGTAGTTTATCAATAATAGCTTTTTTTAGTACTGGAAGTCCGCCAGCAGGTGTATATTTTGTATACCCCTTTTCCATTGAATCAATGGCAGCATTTAAAATGTTTTGAGGTGTATTAAAGTCTGGTTCACCAGCTCCAAGGCCAATGACATCAATACCTTGCTCTTTTAATGCTTTTGCTTTCGCAGTAATAGCTAATGTTGAAGATGGTGTTAAAGTTTTTACACGTGTTGCTAATAAGTTTTTCATCCGGGATCTACTCCTCTTATAAATTCGTAATGCGCTTCCACCAGTCGCCATCCTTAAACATAATATAGACATAGTTGAGTTTGTCATGGTCGTTTAGGTATGTAATCTCCCAAACAGCGCCCGGCTCCTCATAGCCCAATTTCATGTGGAGGACCTTTTGTACATTTCCTTCATTTTTAAAAACCGATAATGCTTGCTTTTCCGTAATACCATCTTCTAATAACACTTCCTGAATGGAATCCTTGTCTAGATTCGTGGGAACAAAGACAGCCTTTTTATCACCGTATTCGTCTACCCCGAACACAGTAACATACGAATGTTTGCCATTATATGTGTAGGACTCCGATACAACTGCGAGGGCTTTGGCATCGAGTGCCAACTGTTCAGCCTGCTCTTCAATTGAACGGAACGGAGCCTCGGCTTTCCAGAGTACTAAAATGCTAATGACAAGTGACAACGAAACAATAAAGACAGAAATGAAAATTAACCAGTTTTTCATCTATTCACCTGTTGTTTCATATCGTGCCTTTTTGGCACAACACATAGCGGATGTTTGTGTGTGTTTTTAACTGCATAACAATTCATTTTGCTTTCCATTTTGTCAACCTGCTTTCTTTCCTCATACCACAACATTATACAACAATTTTGTGCTGTCGTGTTTCTTAATTTCATATATTGTACGTTGCTAGAATAACGTTTTCAAATGATCGGTACAGTAAATTTCATTCCGTATCATTTTACCTCGTTGTAATTTGCGATGTCGCTTCAATTTCTCTCAAGAATATTCCCTCAAACAACAGAAAAATTCCTATTCAACACTGTAAATAGGAATCACTCAAATTATAATAGTTCATAGATAACATTGGTGGCACGGCCTTTATCTTTTGCCTCATACAAACAGCGATCAGCTTGATCAAATAAGTCATTATAATGATAATTTTTTCGATCATTTATACAAGCTCCCATACTGACCTTTAATGGATAGCTTTTCTGGTCTTTTTCTAATGCTAACGTAAGCAAATGAGCGTGTGTATTTTGGACAAGCTCTATCATATAATCCTTTTGTGGATGGCGAATACAGATAATGAATTCATCCCCTCCATAACGAATAATTTTTACGTCTTCCTCCCGCAAAAACTCCCTCAAGCCATTAGCTATCAGCTGTAAAACTCGATCGCCAAACAAATGTCCATGCGTATCATTAAATAATTTAAAATTATCAATATCAAGAACTGTAATACATACATAGGATTCCGCCATTTTAGCAGCATGTAACCATTCATCTAGCTCATGATCCAGAAAGTGTCGATTCAAGACACCTGTTAATGGATCATAATGTGCTTTTCTTTCTAATCTCTCTTTTTGACGCTTAAATTCCAAATTCAACACTTGCTGTAATAAATTATCAACGCTCATCTGTTCGGAAAGATCAATATATTCTTTTTGGACATCAAAAATTTCATCTCGCCAATTCAATTGGTACAGGACATTTAACAATAAGCGCATTACTTTTTTTGTAATGGGCTTATCACCATAGGATTTGGCAAGTTCTATTGCTTGTTGATAATATTGCACCGCTTCTTCAAGCTTGTGCTGCTTTTCATATAAAAAGCCATAGCCAAACCAAGCTGCTACTTTTTCAGGTTTATGTTGAGAAATTATGCTAGAGGTTAATGAGTCATCAAGCAATGCCTTCCCTGCCACAAAATCCCCTTCCAAAATATACACATCTGCTAAATTATTATTAATGCGAATATCTAATAATCTTGCTAAATCTGGTTGTGTCTCATATAGCGTTTTATTGTATTCTCTTGCTAACAAACCTGCTTGAAGGGCTTCCTTCGTACAGCCCTTTTCTACCTCTATATAGCATAAATTATTATGACAACGAACAAGCATCATAAAATCTTGTAATTCTTGAGCATAAGCAATTGCCTTTTTCGTCATCTCTGCTGTTTTTTCACGGATTCCTACCATATCGTAAATTAAGGACATGACTAAATAATACTGCATCAAATCTTTGCTAGTACCATATTTTTCACAGATAGCCTCATAGTCGAAAATAAGGCTGACAATGGCTAGAGTATCACCCAAAGAGTGATGTACTAAAATTTTCTGATAGTACAAATCCAATACATACGCATAGTTATTACCCTCTAAAGCTACTAAAAGACCTTGATCTGCCAGTTTCAGCGCATCTGTTAAATACCCCTTTATGCGCATTTCCATGATTGTTTTATTTAATTCCTCTAATGTTAACACCACTGTCTCACCACTTTTCCAAGCCCCTATTTAATCCACTTTCACTTCTTGCTGTAACAATTATAAGACATATTTATTCACTTCGTCTGACTTTTTAGCAATATACCAACTATTACCTCGATTTCAAAAAACTTTTGTAAGACAGCTATATACTGCCCTTTTGTTTTCCCCCTCCATTAAATTTTTATACCTTTACACATTTTTCTCCATTATTGTCCCAGTCAACTGTTGTTTTTACCCATATGATGTGATAACTAGGCATGTTAAGTAATTGAAAAGGGATGTGATGTTTTGAGTTTACCAATTAACCCTTCTGATCCAGCTACCATTCCAAAATTTGTAGATGCTCTACAGAAACCAGTGACAGCAAAGCCAAAGTACTGTAGGGGACAAAAAAAACATGATTATTACGAACTGGTCATGATGGAGGGCGAGCATCGTTTTCACAAGCATTTTCCTAATACATTAATATGGGGGTACAACGGACTTTATCCAGGACCAACTATAGAAGCGACGAAAGATAAACCGATTTACGTTAAATATAAAAATCAATTACCACTACAGCACTTTTTACCAGTGGATTTTACACTTCATGCCGCTAACGATTCCCAAGAGGTAAGAACCGTCACTCACTTACATGGAGCTAATGTGGATTGGGAGAGCGACGGTCATCCAGAGGCATGGTACACCAGAGATTATCGACATACTGGTCCAAAATTTAGTAAAGAAATCCATGAATATACGAACCATCAGCCTGGTACTACAATGTGGTACCATGACCATGCTATGGCTTTAACACGTATAAATGTCTATGCAGGCTTGGCAGGTTTCTATTTACTTAGAGATGCCCTGGAGGAACGTTCCAATTTACCATGTGGAGAATACGAATATCCTATTTTAATTCAAGATAAATCATTTAATGAGGATGGCTCTTTATTTTATCCTGATGAACCACCATTTCCAGTTACTGTACATCCATCAATTACCCCTGGCTTCGTAGGTAACACCATTGTGGTCAATGGAAAGCTTTGGCCATATTTAGATGTTGAGCCTCGTAAATATAGATTTCGGTTCCTGAATGGCTCCAATCGAAGAGGCTATGTCATCAGCTTGTCAAATGAGCAGACTATGATGCAAATAGGCACAGATGGCGGTTTTTTATCAGCGCCTCAAGCGATTCAATCTGTAGAGCTGCTACCTGCTGAACGCACAGATATCATCATCGATTTTTCAGCTTGCGAGGGGCAGGAAATCACCTTACTCAACACAGATACAGATTTTATCGATGAGCATACGAACGTCATTATGCAATTTAAAGTATCACTTCCCTTAAAATGTGAGGATACGAGTGAAATTCCTGAGAGACTGGCAGTCACAATGGATTTACATCCACATCATGCACATATCGATAGACAATTACCTTTGACAGCAACAACGGATGAATTCGGAAGACCTATGCTGTTATTGAACAACCGAATGTATCATGACCCAGCGACAGAAAAACCTTCCTTAGATAGTATTGAAGTTTGGAGTTTTATTAATACTACGCCGTTTATACATCCTATTCATCTGCATCTCATTCAATTTAAAATTCTTGAACGTCGGCCATTTGATTTAGAACTCTATCAAAATGAAGGAATCGTATCTTTTACAGGACCACCAGAGGAGCCTCGGGACTATGAGCGTGGTTGGAAAGATACGGTGAAAGTGGATGCTGGCAAAGTTACGAAAATTATTATGCATTGGAAGGATCATGTGGGGAATTACATGTGGCATTGTCACTTCCTTGAGCATGAGGACCATGATATGATGCGACCTATTCTTGTCATGAAGGATGTCCACGCTGTTCAACAGCCGCATGCTGAAATAGAACAGCCTACCCATCATGAGGCTACTACTACTAGTACGACGACAGCATCTACCCCTACGACCAATACTACTAGTACGACCCATCATAATGAGTCGCCCGCACCATTATTAAATGCTTCTCAAATTCCTTTCACAGAGGAGGAAGAAATTGTGGAATCACTAGCAGAGGAGTCTACACATATCGGAAATAATGATCAACATAGGCCCATCCTGCTTTTCCCAACTACTACGTCCACACGCACTGATACAAATAGACCTAGACCTCGTAGACCTAGAAGATTTTAGCAAGTCAATCACACAAAGAAAACTACCGTTTTAGTGGTAGTTTTTTTGTGTTCAAGCATGTATACGCCATAATCTATGCGTGAGTAGCGCCAAAAGCAGCATCATAACACAAATCATTAAAATCGGTATAAAAAGGTTTGCGCGATAGGTCTCGAATAACAGTCCGTAGCCCATTTGCCCAAGTGGTGCCATGCATTGTGAAACAGCCATCATGATCGCCATGACCTTTCCTAAATTTTCATTCGGTGTTTCCTTTTGCACAAGCGTTATTACGTAGATTGAAATGATTGTCATCATCATCGCCATCACAAGTGCACAACCGGTAAATAATAAATATGAAGCATAATAGCCTATTTGAAGCATGGGCTGAATGACGGCAATGGCCATAGGAATCACCAAAAAAGCAGTCACCAATATCCAAATATATAGCCTTTTAATTTGGAGTTTTTTAGCGAAGTAGCCCATCGTTAAGGCACCAAGTATGGTTGCAAAATCAATTATGCCCATCCCTATTCCGTACAACGAATCACTTACTCCTAACGTGACACGAAGTATGATCGGTACTCCTACGATAAAGAGCGGTGTAAATAATAAATTTAATAAGGCGGCTAGTACCGTGCATTTTAAAATAAAGGGTTGCTTCACAACATATGTAAATCCCTCCTTTATATCCTTGAATAACGTCATGACTAATTGTCCATCATCATCTCGTTTCACAAATGGAATGGTCATATACATTTCTACGATGGCTGTACCGAAAAATAATAGACCACTTACAAGGACCAGAATTTTGATGCCTAGTAATCCATATAGAATTCCACCTAGTACTGGTGCAGCAACACCGGCCAAAGCCTGCACCCCATTCACGATTCCATTTGCCTGCTCAAGATGCTGTTCTCTTACTAATAACGGAATACTAGCCATGACTGCAGGTGAATACATAGCGCTAATAATGGACAGGAGCACCATAACTACGCCTATCCCTAACACTGAATGATATTCAGTCCATAATGAGAGATAGAATATTAAGACAACGACACTATTAATAACATCAAATAAAACCATTAAATGCCGTCGATTAAAACGGTCGGCAAGGGCGCCACCGAATGGCGTAAGAAGAATAGGTATGCTCGAAATGGCAAATAGCACGGCAAAAAGATCGGCCCTGCCCGTCATATCTAAAACAAAAAGCGATAGCGCAAACCTTAATAAGGCAGAACCTAAAATAGAAATAATCTGACCAAATACAAGAATTTTAAAATCTTTCGAAAATCCTTTTTCCTTTACGAATGTATCCATATACTGTCCCCTTTTTATAGACCGACTGTCGGTCATTATTTTTGTATAAAAAAAGTGTAGCAATAAGTTTAGATTTTCGTTGTGACTAAAACTTATACTACACTTTTAGACCGTCTGTCGGTTTATAATTAGTATATGGGAACTCCCCAAAAAAAGGAACTTATATTTTTGGGAAGTTTTCAAAATTCTTCTTTTAAATATGCTTTTATTTGTTCTATAAAAGCTGTGGTGGCGTGACTTACATAGCGATCCACTCGGTAAATAATTGACAAACTTCGACTAGGAATAGCATCTGTTAGACGAATGATACGTAAATCTGAGTCATTCATTTGCTGAATTAATGGATAGGGCTGCACCGTAGCTCCTATATTTGCGCGTACTAGATTCATAATAGACGTAACAGAGCTTGTTTCAAGAATAGTATGGAGCTGGAAACCATGCTTTTTCACTGTCTCCTCGACTATTTCTCTTCCTAAAAAGCCTTCAGGATACATGACCAATGGAAGGTCCTTTAATTCAGCAATAGTGACCGCTTCTCGTTGCGCCCATGGATGCTCCTTTGAAACCGTTACAACGTACTCCTCCTTTCTTAAAGGAATAATGACTAAACGATCATGGGGCTCAACATTCGTCCCAATACCTATATCCACTTCATTTTCAAGAACTTGTCTCATAATATCGATAGAAGCAAGGATTGTAAGCTTTACCCTAGGGAATTTTTGATGAAAATCAATGACAAGTTGTGTAATTCGATAATCTAAATCAGATGGCATAATACCAACCCGTATTTGACCACCTTGAACCTCTTGTAAATCTTTAATAGCATCTTTGACATTTTGTAGTGTATTAAGCATTGCAGTAGCATAGGTAAACAATAAGGTACCAGCCTCTGTCATCACTATTTTTTTGCCAATCCGATCAAATAACGGCATTCCTAGCTCATCCTCAAGCACCCGTATTTGCTGGCTTAACGTTGGTTGAGAAATACCTAGCTTTTCAGCCGCTTTTGTAAAATGTAGCTCCTCACAGACTGCCATAAAATAATGTAGATGACGTATTTCCATATGAATCACAACCAATCATAGTTTGTATCTATCATTGTAATAGTAATAATAGTATTGTCCAATCATTTATGTTGTTATAGACTTCAACTTAGGATTTATTTATTCAAACTTACGGAGTTGATAAAGCATGAAAATGAAGCAAACGATTTTACCTATCATAGCCATAATTTTGGCTTCTTTAAATTTAAGACCTGTCATTACTTCCGTTTCACCTTTGTTAGGAACTATCCGAGAATCATTGCATATGAGTGCGGCAAGCGCTAGTTTATTAACATCATTAGCTGTCTTATGTATGGGTTTATTTGCACCGATCGCGCTCAAACTCGCCAATCGTTGGAGTATTGAACGAGCGATTGCCTACTCCCTCATATTAATTGGGCTTGCAACCGCTTCAAGGTACTTTGCTTACTCTGCCTGGGTCATGCACGTTACAGCCCTATTAGCGGGTATTGGTATTGCCATTGTTGGTCCATTACTTTCAGGTTTTATTAAAGCAAATTTTGCAAATCCTTCTCGTATCGGCGGTATTTATTCACTCGCTTTAGTTGTAGGAGCTGCCTTAGGTTCAGGTCTATCCATCCCATTAAGCACCATTTTTCATTCTTGGCAAATCTCTGCAGCTTCCTGGGCTTTACTTGCGATCATCGCTTTGTTTTTTTGGTGGAAGCCTATTGAACGGAAAGCACATACTACAAGTACTACAGGTAATAAAAATACAATCTCTATCAAGCAAATTTTAACAAGTGAAAAAGCTTGGTTATTAACAGGTTTTTTTGGTTTAATGGCCTTCATGTTTTATACGATTATGGCCTGGTTACCACCAATAGCTGAACATATGGGCTATAGCAAACATGATGCCGGAATGATGCTCACCCTATTAACGGTTGCCCAAATGCCTGCAACGTTTTTAGTCCCTATTTTAAATAATCGCTTCCAGCATCGAGCTGTTTGGCTAGTAGCTTGTTCATTACTTGAATTAATCGGTTTATCAATGCTGCTCTTCTCCATTAACCCTTGGCTAAGCAGTGTTCTTATCGGCATTGGGGCAGGTGGCTTATTCTCATTAGGATTAACTTTACCAATAGATGAAGCCGAAGATATCCAAGAAGCTAGTTTCTTAGCGGCTATGACCCAATCTGTCGGCTTCGTATTTGCTGCTCTTGGCCCCCTATTTGTGGGCCTTGTAAGAGATTACACAGGGAACTTTACAGCTGCCATTATTGGCATGATGATAATCGTGATCGTCATGATCATGATCCAATTAAAAATTGGTAATCAGAAGCCTCATGCTACCCATTAAATTCATACGAAAAAGACGACTACATACTTAAAAGTCGTCTTTCTACGAATGACCTCATTTCCTTCATTCCTAGAATTTTGTCCAGTCATTGTAAGGGGTGTCTCTTTAGTATTCGTTCTTTTACCTGAGTTTCTACTGGGCGATTAGCTGTCATCGCATAAGAATTTGCTATGGTGAGTAATTAAGTAGTGCATGTCTGTACGACAAACCACGCTCCGCTATTGTCTATCACGCAGCATGCTAGATGACTATTGCGGATCTTAAAACCGCTTCTTCTAAAACATCTATGCCAAATAAAATATCTTCAAGGTCAGTATGTTCATCAGGATGGTGACTTAAGCCGTCGACTGATGGGATAAAAATAAGGCCGACTGGTCCAAGTCTAGTCATGTTCATCGAATCGTGTCCCGCACCACTTTGCATATATTGATAGGAGAGATTTTTTTCTATACAAATACTTTCCAACCCTTTCATTAGACTTGGCGAAAGTAGGACAGGCTCCTCGGAGCTAAT
Source organism: Lysinibacillus sp. A1 (assembly GCF_000801965.1). NCBI lineage: Bacteria > Bacillati > Bacillota > Bacilli > Caryophanales > Bacillaceae > Lysinibacillus > Lysinibacillus sp. A1. Next base: position 122,233 of record NZ_JSZM01000009.1, on the reverse strand, counting down.
GACCTTATAGTCAATAGCAAGCATTCGCTTTTGTTGAACATTTGCGATGGCTGTGTAGAAATGCTGAAGAACTCGATCCCTTGATTGTACTGAGGAGGAGCGAATGTCAACTGTTAGCTCCACTTGTCCTGGGACTACGTTCATGGACCCTGCAACAACGTCTAAAATACCTACTGTTGCCACTGTTCCAAACTCTTGCTCGGCTATCGCAGCTTTCTCCAATTCTAGTGCCAATTCTGATGCCCCTAAAAGAGCGTCCTTCCTCATATTCATCGGTGTTGTACCTGAATGGGAGGCTTTCCCGTTTAATGTCATTAATAAACGGACTGGTGCTGCCACCCCCGTAACAATTCCAATTTTTTTCTCATAGTTAATAAGCATTGGACCTTGCTCAATATGTAACTCAAAAAAGGCATGGAAACCTTCCCCTGCTCTATTTGCCTGATCTACACTACTAAAATCTAGCCCACAGTGTGCAAAGGCCTCTTCCATGGAAATGCCATCGCGATCTACGAGATGACGATATTTTTCTTTATCTATAAGCCCTGCCATTGCTTTACTGCCGACCGTTGATACACCAAAACGAGAAGACTCCTCACAGGCAAATGCAATAATTTCAATAGGATGCTTGGTCACAATTGACTTCTCATTGAATCGTTTGATTACTTCCAGGGCTGCCGTTACGCCAACAACTCCATCATACTTTCCACCTTGATAAACTGTATCTAAATGAGATCCCATGACTACAGGCTGTAATCCTGGTACTTTACCTTCTCTTCGAGCAATAAGATTTCCACATGGGTCAATATGAATTTGAAGATGTTCATCTTTACATAAACGAATGAAGGCATGTAAACAAGCCTGCTCTTCATTTGTATAAGCAACTCTCGTAATTCCTTTCTCACCTGAATTATATTGATTCATTTTATTTAGTAATTGTTGATAACGTTCTTTGCCAACCATGTAAACAACTCCTTCTTAAGAATTACGAAGATGAAAATCAAACCAAATTTGCTTTTGCCCTGTATCTTTTTTTATTGTACCAATTATTTCATATCTTATTGGATGAAAAGTAGAAAAGGGATTCTCGATAACGAGATCCCTACTCTAATCTTGATCATAGGCCATTATTTGCTATTAGCCATTTTGTTATTGAAATGATGGAATAGTGCATCACATTCTTCTGGCGTCTCCATTTTATGCATGTTTAGCACACTTTTATCTTTTCCAGTTAAGTAATCACGTACATGCATATCAGAGAAGCCATGCACATGAGCATCTTCTGCTGTATTGCAATAATGCACTTCTTTAATTCCTGACCAAATGATTGCTGAAACACACATCGGACATGGTTCACATGTTGCGTAGATGACACAATCCGATAAATCCATTGTGCCAAGCTTTTTAGAAGCTTCGCGAATAGCTACTATTTCTGCATGTGCTGTTATGTCTGTATCACGCATCATCGTATTTCCGACAACAGCGATGATTTCATCACCTCTAACAATTGTTGCACCAAATGGTCCGCCAATATTTTGGTCGATCCCATCTTTAGTTTTGTCAACGGCTAATTGAATATATTCCATACCGTGATTCCCCCTATGTTAATTAATAATATGAGTACCTGCTTGATTATTGATTGCCTCTTTTAGACTCTCAGGATTTGTAATAATAACTCTGTGACCACCATTTTCTAAGAAGCTCAAACTGGCTTCGATTTTTGGTAGCATACTTCCTGGTGGGAATTGATTGTCTAAAACATGTTTCTTTGTTTCTTCAATTGTAATTTCTTCAAGTGCTTGTTGTTCAGGCTTCCCAAAGTTAATGAATACTCGAGGAACACCTGTTGTAATAATTAATGAATCCGCATTTACTTGAGCTGCTAACAGACTTGTTGCAAAGTCTTTGTCAATAACAGCATCTACACCTTCGTAGATATTGTTTTCTTTTCTAATCACTGGGATACCGCCTCCGCCTACTGCGATAACTACATAATCATTGTCAATCAGTGATTTGATTGCATCCTTTTCAACGATATCAATTGGTAGTGGTGAAGGCACCACACGACGATAACCGCGTCCTGAATCTTCTATCATTTTCCAATCTGGATGTTCCACTAACATAGCATCCGCTTGCTCTTTCGTAAAGAATGAACCTACTGGCTTAGTAGGATTAACAAAGTTCGGATCATTTTCATTGATTTCCACTTGTGTAATCACACTAACTACCTTTTTATTAATTTGACGCTTCGCCAGTTCATTGATTAGGGCTTGTTGAATTAAATAGCCAATTCCGCCTTGTGTATCGGCAACACAGTTCACTAAAGGTACCGCTGGCATGCCAGATATTTCATTAGCAATTTCACTTCTTTGTAGCGTAAAGCCTACTTGAGGACCATTGCCATGTGTGACAACCACTTTATAGCCTTCTTGAATCATATCTGCTATATGTTCGACAGTTTGAGCAACAGCTTCCTGCTGGCTTTGAATAGATTCACTACCGCTATCTTTTACTAACGAGTTGCCTCCGATTGCTACAATTACTAATTTACTCACAACTACACCCCTACTTCATTTTCCGCATTATTTTGAATTTTCCGGTTATTAAATCGATATAACACTGTATATAAAATGAACGATACGATTAGTCCGCTAAAGAAGGCAAAATCATTTAGCTTCACTAGGAAAGGCACACCTTTAAGGAAGGCACCTGACATTGGTAGCATAAAACTAATCAAGAGCACGACACATGCTACGATGTTATAGCCAGATTTATAAGCCCCATTGTTACCTTCTTGCACATAAATTGTAGATAATTCAATACGACGTTTACGTTCGATATAAAAACTTGACAACATAATACCTGCGATTGGACCAAACATAGAGCCAATAAAACTATAGAAGAAGAATAAAGTTTCTGTACTAGATACTAGCTTCCAAGGCAAAATCATTGTTCCAACAATGGCTGTTAAAATTCCTGCTGTTTTTACTGTAAATACTTTAGGGAATAACGTTGTCATTTGTAATCCTGATGGTAGTAAATTACCGAATACGACAAATGCAGTTGCCCCAACATTTAATGCTAAAATTAATACAATAACAGAAAATGGATTTTGGATTTTATCGATTGCATCGACAATATTAAAAATTGGTTGTCCGAATGCAATTTCTGTCCCTGCTATTAAACTAATACAAGTGATGGCAAATAGTAGATACGAACCGATCATACCAATAGATAAACCATAGACCATAGCTTTTGGTGATTTAGCTCTATTTGTAAAGTCTGCAATATTAACGATTGGACCAGCCCAATTGGATACCAATGCGCTGACACAAGCAATAAATACTAATGGACTTTCCATTTTTGTTGCCGGTGTGTAATCTAAAATTGGACCGATACCACCAGCAATATTAATTGCCCAAATCGCTGCTCCAATGATGAAGATATAAACGATTGGAGATGAATATTTACCGAAAACAGTAAGCATATCCATGCCGCCCAAAAATAGTAAAACTGTAACTATCCATAAAATACTATAAGAAATCATTGTCGGAACATCTAAGCCAAAAAGAGTGAAGTCCCCACCAATAGACATATAGTTCGGAATGAATCTAGAGAATAAAACATTTAGAGATTGAGCCCCTACCACTGTGGTTGTACCAAAGAAAACAACCCCAGCAATTAATCCACGACATAAGGCTGGAATAATGGAACCCTTTACTCCGAATGCATCCCTTAGTAATATTGCAAATGGTATACCATATTTAGAGGCAGAATATCCATTTAAGGCGTAGCCTGCAGAAACGATCACTGCTGATAGCATGATGGCTAAGAAAACTTGATTAACAGATAATCCTAAGATGAAAAATCCTGCAACCGTCATATAAGACATAATATTGTGAACTGCGCCCATCCAAACTGTGATGTAGTTAGTGATTCCCCAATCTCTTTCCTGAGGACCCTTTGGTAATAGTTCTTCCGAATAGCCTAGTGCTCTATAGTCTTGATAGGACTGATCAATTTTTGCATGTTCCATTTAAAGCTCCTCCTACTTATAGGAAGTGGGCTTAAGCCCACTTCTCACTAATTGTGATTAATGCTTTTTCAAAAGCTTCCATTGGAGGGTGAGTAATACCGGCACCAATCATACCAATACCAGCGTCTTTATGTGCGATCGCTGTATTAATAATTGGAAGAATACCAGTTTGAATGACTTTACGGATATCAATACCAGTAGCAATTCCCATGAAGTTTAATAATGGAATAGTAATGTTTTGGTTTTCAGTTGTAGTAATTTCTTTCATTTGACGTGAATAACCAATTGCTTCATCCACTGTTCCGCCTACTAGGGCAACGATTGCAGGTGCAGTAGCCATAGCAAAACCACCGATACCGTATGTTTCTGTAATAGCACTATCTCCAATATCTAGACCTGAATCTTCTGGCTTATAACCAGCAAACATTGGCCCGATAACTTGTTGTGCAGGGCCAGTGAACCATGTGTTACCTGCCATCCCACTAATACGAACACCAAATTCTACACCGTTACGTGCCATTGTTGTCACAACTGTACTGTGCTCAATACCGTGTGCAGCATCTAATGCACATTTACAACAAGCCATCCATGTAGGACCTGAGAAATACTCACTACTTGCTACAAAGTCAAATACTTCACGTTTCTGTTCAACAGGGTAATCTGTTTCTAAAATATAAGGTGTTAAAGCTTGAATGAGTAAAGCAGTACCTGCATTATTACGGTTATGACACTCGTCACCCATATGAAGTGCTTGTGCGAGCATTAAACGAAGGTCGATCCCCTCTTTATTGAGCTTCATAGCGTCACGTAAAATGGGTCCTAAAACATCACGCATCCATACTAAACGATCAATAACGCTGTCATCGTTTGCACCCATACGTAAAACTTTAGCCATTTGCTCACTTAAGTTTGTAAATGCACGATTACCGTATGTTTTATTTTCAACAATGTGCACAAACATGGAGGCAGATGTAACACCAGCCATAGATCCTACAGCGTTATGCTCATGACATGGTGAGAATATAATCTCTCCTGATGCTGCAACTGCCGCCGCTTCCTCAAGATCTTTTGCCAAGCCTTCGAAAATGATAGCTCCCATAACGGCACCTTTCATTGGACCATTCATGTTTTCCCATGTAATTGGAGGGCCAGCGTGTAAAATTGTTTTCTTCGTCATGCCTGGTACTACATTAATTGCTTGGTCGAAACCAATTAGAACCGGTTGAGAGTTAACAATTTTTTCGACTGCAAGACGGTTTGCTACTTCAATTTTTTCAGCCAATTCAGCTTTATCGATTTTGTTTAGTGCCGTGATTATTTGTGGCTTCCCTCCACCTGGTGGTGACCATTCTAAGTGTGTAGCACTCGCATTTTGCGCTAAAATATCATTGTTAAAAAGTTCAATACCTACGTTAATTACGTTAATTTTACTTGTAAAAAGTTCATTAATCTTACTCATGATGATCTCCTTTCAAAACCATTTCTCTAGCCAGTAAGCCCGCATTTGTACTGCTGCTTGCATGTGTCACACCTGCATCGGCTAATTTTTTCACTTGATCTTCTAAACTTGGTTTATCTAAATCTGTTCCTAGAACATATCCAATAATCTCTAAGTGTCTGCCTTCTTTTTCTGCCAATTGTTTAGCCTCAATAATAGCCGGAAGCATAACACCAACTGGATCTTCATGTGACCCGAAGCCTAAAACGAAGTCCATTACAATGACACCAACCGATGGATCTTTTGCTTCTTGTAAGAAACGCTCAATACGAGAAGATGGGTCAATCATTGGGTGTGGTTTACCGTTTGTAAAGTCATCATCCCCAAAGTCTATGAAAGTATGTTCCTGGCTCACATTAATATCTTTTAATAGGTAGTCAGGATTTTTTTGGATATTGCTATATACATGATCGAATTTTTCTATTGCTAGATACATAGATTCATCACAAAGCGTTCCACCACAGAATAATCCACGGATATATTTTTGCTCTGGCGATAATTTAGCACGAACTTCTTCAATTAATGGAAGGTTCAGTGCACGTTTGTTAATGCCTGCTTCATCAATACCAGCAAGTAATACCGCTTGTAACGCTGCTTCTTTAGACGTTTTAGCAAACTGTCCACCAGCTGCTACTACTGCTTCTTCATTACCACCGATAAAGTAAACAACAACAGGTTTGCTGCACTCTTTAATTTGTGCTAATACTTTTTTCTCCACGCTAGCTTCAGGTGGCTTTGATACGAGAACGATTACTTTTGTCGCTTCATCGGCATCAAGAGCTTGGATACCATCTAGCATCATAATTCCGCCTACTTCTTTACTTAAATCACGGCCACCCGTACCGATAAGTTGAGTAATCCCACCACCGAAGTCATGAATACGGACACTTACCTCTTGGCTACCAGTACCTGATGCTGCAACGATACCGATACTGCCTTTTCTTACAGCGTTTGCAAAGGCAAGTCCTATATTACTAATGATTGCTGTACCACAGTCTGGACCCATCATTAATAAGCCTTTGTCATGTGCTAATGTTTTTAATTCCACTTCGTCTTCCACGCTTACATTATCGCTGAATAACATAACATGTAAGTCATTCTCAAGAGCCTTGCGTGCTTCACGAACCGCAAAAGCACCATTTACAGAAATGACAGCAAAGTTTGCATCAGGAATACCTTGTGCAGCTGAATCAATCGTTGCGTATTTAATATCACTTTTTGCTTGTGCTGAATTTTTATTTGTAAATAATTCCTCCACCGCTAAGTAAGCGCTTTCTGTTTCATCCGCATTAGCAGTTTTCACAATAATCATTAAGTCCCCTGCTGTTGCTTCCTCTACTTCAGGAGTCATTAAACCCACGTTGCGAATGACTCCCTTGTTCATTTCTGTACCCATACCAATAATGGCTTGCTCAACGCCTTCAATTTGATTCGCTTTTGTTGAAAGTGACATCAATGATACTGAATCAAAATATGTGTTTCGCTTAATTACAACTTTAATACTCATTTTTATCCTCCTAATTTTATATTGGCTTCAAAGCCACTTATTAGCCCTAAGGCGATATCTGTACCTGATGAAGAGCCGATGGCAAGTACCTTCTTCAGTGCTTCGATCGCTTCACCTTCCGTGCCAGATAGCATGGCCGAGACAAGTGCATGAATAGATTCCCTAACTTGTCCATATGCAGCCTTGTTCAATGTTGTATAACTAATCTCATTGGTTAAAGGCTTCATCCATTTGATGACGCTTTCACACAATGGCTGATAAATAGAACACGGACTCTGTTCTAAATGGATGATCGTCAATAATCCAACTATAAAATCATCACCTGATGGTGTTAACCCTGGTCCCAAGCCCACTAAATCAAGTACATACTGCTGAAAATTATTAAAACGGCGATTACATAATTCTTCATGGAGTAATGCTGTGCGCTCTTTTAGCAATCTCGAAGTTTCTGCCTCAAATGCACTAACTGGTGAATCACTGCGCTTCATTCCCCCACTTTTTCCATATATATCAATAAACTGTTTCACTTGAACAATATTCTGTTTTAACGTTGCCATGTCTGACGGGAAAATAGGTAGATGACATTGCCAATGAGTGGCTGTTTCTACCGCTATGGTTAATTTATCTTCTATTAATAATTGGTGATGCTTGATCCTAACAGGGTCATTTTGGATTATGTGCAAATTGTCCAAAGTATCAAGATCAATGACAAGCGAATTGGGAGCATTATCCATAGCTTTCGTTGCAAGTGTAAAAATTTCATCATTTGCAGTACTGCGAATATTTAATGCATGCCTAAATACACTATGAACCGTTCCCGTAAACTCCGTCTCAACTAGTTGCTGAAGGAAATAGTTATCACCAGATTTAGCGTGTATCATATGTACACCTCTTTAAGTCGTAGGATTGCTCCTATTTTGCCCCAGCTTCTAGTAAAATTTTTTCAATGGCCGTAAATCCTTTTTCTCTAGCTATTGCTAGCGGAGTCACTCCATATTGATCGACCAATTGTGTATCTGCACCATGCTCTACTAATAAACGAACAATTTCTTGTTGCTTCTCTCCACCATCATTCAAAAGAATTGCTTCAATTAATGGTGTCCAACCACAAATATTTGTATGATTAACATTAATATCTGTCGTTGTCACAAGCTCACGAACTACCTCAACAAATCCTTTCTCACTTGCTGGGTGAACACCTACTCCACCAAAACGTGTTAGACGTTCTAAATCTGTGTTTGCTTGGAGCATTATTTTCACAAGCTCTAATTTTCCATTAATACAGCCATATAAAAATGGATTTAAACAAGTTTGATCTTGAAGGTTAATATCGGCACCTTCTTGTATTAGAAATTTCACCGTTTCTAATTGATCGTTCATGGCAGCAAGTAAAATGGCTGTACGCTTTTGCTTATTGCGAGCATTAATATCTACACCTTGTTGTAAAAAACGTTGCAAAGTATCTATATCTCCCGCTTCAGCTGCCGCTAAAAATTCTGAGATGATAATTGTATCTTCCAATTTCTTTCATTCCTCCATTTTCCCGACCTATTGTTCATTTCATCTAAAGGGAAATGAATTGCGAGAATGTTAGTTTTTTCACATTCCCGTCTTACACGCTTTATTTTATTCTCTTATGCCCTATATATCATTGTTTAGCAATACCAAAAAGAATGGAGATGATTTGGGCAATATGTACAATGTTTTGTGATAAGATTATGGCAAAGGAGTGAAATCATTTGCTAACAATTAAAGATTTATTAGAAATTAAGGCTTTGGATGGAATTAAAATTGTTGCGGGAGAGCAAGGCATTCACAATAAAATATCACTTGTGAACATTATTGAGAATCCTGATGCATTTGATTGGCTAACACCGAATGAATTATTATTAACAACCGGTTATATCTTCCAAGATGATGAAGAACTACAAAATAAAATTATGCAAGAACTGTCCAAAGTCAATTGTGCGGGCCTCGTCATTAAAATGAGACGTTATCTCCAAAAAACACCTCAAAACATGATCGATATTGCCAATCAATATGGATTACCTTTATTGGAGTTACCTTATAACTACATCTTATCCAAGGTCATATCGATCATTAATGAAAAGGCCTCTGGCCGCTATGACTTATTAAATCGAAAATCATTGGATATGCACAACACATTGTTTAAGGTGGCACTAGAAGGAGGAGGCATCGAATCGATTTCCTCAAAATTAGCGGAAACCATTAATAATCCGATTATCTTTTTAGATCAGGATTGGAATTTACTCCATTTCACTGATCTCGATGCCAATCCAGTCCCACTTGCCTACGGCATCAACCTTAAACAAAATCGTCCGACTTTTTCAAAGGAATTTATCGATTCCATTCCTAAGGATCTCAATGAGATGCAAAAATCGATTACAAGAAATTATCATTTAGAGGATCTTACTGTAAAATGCAGAATTCTCCCTGTAGCAGTAGCCAATTATATTTACGGCTACATCGTCATTTGGCAAACCGTTCATGATCTCAATGAATTTGATTATATTGTTTTAGAGCAAGCCTCCACGATTGTGGCATTAGAGAGGATTAAACAGAAGGAAATTGAGGATGTCCGACTTAAAATCAAACAGGAGTTTTTTGATGATTTATTAACGGGGAAAATCACATCTAGCGAGACACTTCAAACGCTCTGTGATCTCCATGGCTTAAATGTCCATTATAAATATTACTGTATTGTTATCTCAATGATCCGTGATAACCTGCAGGATCATCATGATTTAATTTCTCGAAAGTACGAATCTGATAATATGGCAAAAAAATGTATGAATTTAATCTATAAACACTCGAGTACCGTCAATGGTGAAATTACATGCCTTTATCGAAATCATCAAATTATTGTGTTGGTGGGACAACAAGAAGGTAAGCAAGATATGACTGTTAATGAAACGAAACAATATGCTGAGGAAATTTTGCAATTATTAAGTCAGTATCAAGCAGAAACTACCTTTTTAATTGGTATTGGGAAAGAATACAAACAAATTCGTTACGTTCATAAAAGCTTTGCCGAGGCTCACGAAGCTCTCCGTCTCATGCACCGATTCGAGGAAAGCAGTGCAGTGGCCCATTTTGCTGATCACTCCATCATCACTTTTTAGATTCGAATATTAATGAGGTACAATTAAAAGACTTTTTCTTAGAGAGCTTAGGGGCTGTCTTTGAGCATGATTTATTACATGGGACGAGCTATTTAATTACATTAGAAAATTATTTTATTTACCACATGAATATTAGCGAAACCGCTAAGGAAATGTTTATTCATCGCAATACATTAATTTATCGTATCGAAAAAATTAAAGAGATTTTAAAGACCGATTTAAAAAACTATGAGGAGCTATTACAAATACAATTAGCTCTAAGAATTTATCGACTACTCGGTAAGTCTTTATACCATGATGAGTTTGCTGATTAGTCCTATTTAAAAGGTGATGATGAATTGCACATCACCTTTTATTTCATTTCATATTCAGTTCATAAACACATGCTATAGTAAAAGCCATAGGAACGACATACGTTGTTTGACGATATTGAAGGAGGCTTATTTCTTTGCAAGAGACATCAAAAGAAACTACTAAAAAACCAGATTGGCGTCATTTTATACAATTAGTAAAACGAGCTGAACCACCTATTTGGCTCCTAGTTATAGCTTTAATTATGAGTTTAGCAACTACGGGCGTAGGTTTTATCGTCCCATTATTTACAAAACAGTTAGTGGACGGCTTTTCATTAGAATCGCTTAATTATTGGCAGATCATTTTGCTGGGTATTGCTTTTATCGCCCAAGCCATTGCAAGTGGACTATCTATCTATTATTTAAATCGTGTAGGTCAACATGTAGTAGCAAAATTGCGGGATCAACTTTGGCGCAAGCTGCTGCATTTACCCATCCCCTATTATGATGAAAACGATACGGGTGAAACATTAAGTCGTGTAACAAATGATACAGCGGTCGTAAAGGAGCTCATTACAGAGCATCTAGCAAACTGTTTATCGGGTGTTATTTCTATCATCGGTTCCATTATCATTCTCTTATTCCTAGATTGGAAAATGACATTAGTGATGTTAATCGCTGTTCCACTAGCGATGGTTATTTTAATGCTGCTAGGGAAACGCATGTTTGTGATTTCTAAAGGGATGCAAGACGAAACCGCTAAGTTTACTTCGGTATTAAACCAAGTTTTACCTGAAACACGTTTGGTTAAAGCTTCTAATGCCGAGCAAATAGAATATGAGCGTGGGAAAAAGGGCATTACGAACCTCTTTAACTTTGGCTTAAAAGAAGCTAAAATCCATGCGCTTATTTCACCATTAATTTCATTCGTTTTAATGTCAGTTCTCGTCGCTATTATTGGCTATGGAGGCGTGCGCGTTTCCTCTGGTGAGCTGACAGCTGGTGATATGGTGGCATTTATTTTATATTTAATCCAAATCATCATGCCCATGACACAATTAACGATGTTCTTTACGCAACTTCAAAAAGCAATGGGTGCCACGGAACGCATTAGTGAGTTACTGGACCACGAAGAAGAACATATTGAAGAAGGCATTACTGTTGAAAAAATAGATCAACCGATTTATGTTAACCATGTTGATTTTTCATATGGCGAGGAGTCGATTTTATCCGATATTAACTTCACAATAGAGCCAGGCAAAGTAACGGCCATTGTAGGTCCAAGTGGTGGCGGTAAAACAACCACATTCTCCCTGTTAGAACGATATTACCAGCCAACTAGCGGTAATATTACGCTAGGAGAAACGCCAATTGAGACATTTTCACTTCACTCATGGCGTAGTCAAATTGGCTATGTGGCTCAAGAAAGTGCCCTGCTGTCAGGAACGATTCGGGAAAATATTTGCTACGGTGTTGACCGTGAAGTGCAGGATGATGAGCTAGAAAGTGTGGCTAAAATGGCTTATGCTGATCAATTTATTAACGAGCTTCCCGATAAGTTTGACACAGAAGTAGGCGAAAGAGGCATCAAGCTTTCAGGGGGGCAACGTCAGCGTATTTCTATTGCCAGAGCGCTACTACGGAATCCACAAATTTTAATGCTCGATGAAGCTACATCAAGTTTAGATAGTAAGTCAGAAATTTATGTACAAAAGGCGTTAGATAATTTAATGCAAGGTCGCACAACTTTAGTTATTGCTCACCGTCTTTCAACGGTAGTCGATGCCGATCAAATACTATTTGTAGAAAAAGGACATATTACAGGTTGTGGTACACATGAATCACTCTTTGAAACGCATGCCATGTATCGTGAGTTTGCCAAGCAGCAATTACGAATTAAAGAGGACTAACGAAGGGAATTGTTTAGATGACCAAACTATTAATGGTAGATGATGATGCCCATATTCGAGAATTAGTAAAAGTATTTCTACAAAATGAAGGTCTAGAGGTTATTGAGGCGACGGACGGTGTCGATGCACTGTCCAAGTTGGCCTCTGAAAAGGTAGATATGGTGATTATGGATATCATGATGCCAAACATGGATGGGTGGGCTTTATGTGAGGAAATTCGCTCATACAACACAGATCTCCCTATTCTTATGCTAACTGCTAAAGGAGAAACCGCTCAAAAGGTCAAGGGTTTCCATTTAGGGACAGATGATTATTTGGTAAAACCTTTTGAACCTGCCGAGCTAATTGTGCGTGTTAAATCGATATTAAAAAGATATCGTATTGCTCTCTCTCAAGTAGTAGAAGCTGGCAATGTTAAACTCGATCGACATACACATGAAGTTGATCTGAACGGAGAAATCATTGTCCTTCGGTTAAAGGAATTCGAATTATTATTTACATTAGCGAGCTATGTGGGCAAAACATTTTCTCGTGAACAATTGATTGAAGAAATTTGGGGCTATGATTATGAAGGAGACGAACGCACAGTAGACGTCCATATTAAAAGAATACGTGAGCGTTTTCCTCAGGAGATTAGCGGCTTTGCCATCCGCACCATTCGTGGTCTTGGCTACCGTTTGGAACTAGCATTATGAGAAAACGAAAATTCTTTGTTAGAATTCTATTTGTTCTATTCCTCTTTCTCATTACGAATACTTTATTTGCCTTTATTTCTTATCATGCAACAGGATGGCTATATGGTCAGTTAGGTACAGAACCTCATGATTTTTGGCAGCAATTAGGCACCGTCCTTGGTGTTTTTGTGCTCTTTGCCTGTTCGGCCGCTATTATCTTCTTAATTGGGCTCAATCGACAACGAAATTACTGGGACGCTATTGTTGAAGCCTTAAGACAAATGGCAAAAGGGGATTTTAATATCCAATTAGATGTAAAAGGCAATGAGGAAGACCAATTTGGCCAATTAATCCATGGCATCAATCATATGGCTGTTGAATTAGGAGAACTTGAAAGAATGCGACAGGAATTTATTTCAAACGTCTCCCATGAGATTCAATCGCCTTTAACATCTATTAATGGCTTTGCGAAGGCTCTTAAGAACATTCATCTGCCTGAAGAAAAGCGTCAACATTACTTAGACATTATTGAATTGGAAAGTAATCGGTTATCAAAGATTAGTGATAATTTGCTGAAGCTGACTTCCTTAGAATCACAGCATCATCCATTTGAAACGACAACCTATCGCTTGGATAAACAATTGCGGAATGTCGTTCTGGCTCTTGAACCAAATTGGGTAGCTAAACAACTGGACTTCGATCTTCAACTAGACAATATAACGATTACTGCAGATGAAGATTTACTGAATCAAGTTTGGATGAATTTGCTAACGAATAGCATTAAATTCACATCCAACAGAGGTGCAATTACTTTAACTATGACACAGCATTTAGATACCGTGACCATCATTGTGCAAGATACTGGTATTGGGCTATCCGAAGAGCAGCAAATGCATATTTTTGAACGATTTTATAAGGCCGACCAATCACGGACTGCCACAAATGGAGGAAGTGGTCTCGGTTTAGCCATCGTCAAAAAAATTATTGATATGCACCATGGAACTATCGCCGTCGAAAGTAAGCTTGGAGAATTTACAGCTTTTTCCGTTACATTGCCCATGGATACTATAGAAACTCGTGCAAACGACTAAGGATGTCTGCACGAGTTTTTTTATTAGTAAGCAACCTTTTTAAAATACTGATAAACTTTGTTCAGCTTTCGCTGTTGCTGCCCTTTTTTACTTTCCATGTTTCCAAACTCAAAAAACTTCACTTTCTTCATTCCTACGAAGCTAAATAACGCTCTTTTCATCAAAATTTTATGAGCATTATTCAGCCATAACAGTGGATATTTGGTCGGCCCCTTCATCGTGGACACACAAACAACCGACTTTCCTTTTAAAAGTCCCTCTGGAAATAACCCCTTTGTATCCCGATATGCAAAATTCGATGCAAACATTTGATCAATATAGCCTAACAGCATAGCGGGCGGTCTTCCCCACCATATTGGATAGACAAATACAATTTGATCTGCCCATGTCAGCTGTTGACGGTACTTTTCCAATTGCGGATCACGGTACATATCCCGACGTCGTTTATGCTCATGGAAAATTAAACGAGGATCAAATTCTTCTTCATATAAATCTAGTAGCTGTATCTCATCAATGGCTGGATTCTCTTGACACCCCTTCATTACTTCCTGTAAAAATGCATAATTTAAGCTCTTATGGTTTGGATATGTATAGACAATTAACGTTTTCATACTACGCCTCCATTACTTATCATTTGATAACTAAATAATAACGGATTCGTTTTTTGTTGTCAAATGATAATTGTTTTAAGACAAGTTATTTGGTATCTTGACAATAAGAGGTGATCCGATTGGATAAAAGCAGTTTATTTCATCAATTCGTAACGTTTACAGCCAATGTCCACCAAGTGACACACGAGCTGACACAAAACGTGACCGTTGCCAATATTACACCGCTTCAATATAAAATTCTTGAATATATTAAAGTAAGTCAGCCCGTCACGCCTACCGAAATAAGCGAATGTCAGCATATGTCCTTACCCAACACAAGTCGTGAATTACGAAAATTACAAGACCAAAACCTCATTGAAAAATGGAACGACACGGAGGACCGAAGAAAGCAGTATATTCGCTTGTCTATTGAGGGGGAAAGAATGATGGAGGCAGCCTTTGCATGCATCGAGGAACGCTTTCTACAGCTTATTCAGCATGCGACACAGGAGGATATAAAGGATATTCAACATGCCCTATCTATCCTTGAACAAAAGGTTTTTCAACAAAAAGAATAATATGTGCTGCTTCTATGGTTTTGGTTTGTCAGCCATTGAAGCAGCACTGGTTTTCATAACAATTGAGCTCAAAACAATTCAACTTAAGCAAAACTCTACCATTGATTCTATCCATTGAGTGATTAATAATCGATCCATATATCCTTACATATTCATCATCATTTCGTAACCTATTGGCTTTTTCTTTAATAGAATAAAGGTGTATAGAAGGAGGAGACTCAAGTGGACGTAGGAGTATTTGATAGGAAGTGGGTGGAGGAACATTTGGACACCCTTCCCATTTGGCAACAATCTGCCTACACGGATTTTGCCGCCACAATTGCCGATGAAGAAAATACCTTTCCGTGTGTACCTGCAAGAATGGGGTTTTTATCGAACCATTTGCGCTATAGTTTTATCGGAGATCCACGGAAGGAGTCATCCATTCATGAGCTAGCACAATGTTTAAAGGAATTCGCAAAATCCTCCCAAACTTTTGGTAAATATACGACACTCACGGTTTTCTTTCATAGCCCTCAGGATATGCTCGCTCACTATAAAGTCGAGGATTATCAGCAATTATTTTGGAGCATTCTTAACCAATTAACTAAAATCGATGAACTCGATTGGCCTGAAGAAATACCAACTGACCCTACCCACAATGAATGGGAGTTTTGTTTTAACGGGGAGCCCTATTTTATTTCCTGTGCAACACCCGCACATAAATTGCGCAGGAGTCGCCATTTTTCTACCTTGCTCATGGCCATTCAACCACGCTGGATTTTTGAAGAAATAAACGACTCTACTGCATTTGGGCGGAAATTAAAAAAGCTCATCCGTCAACGCATTGCCCATTATGATGCACTACCAGGGCATCCCGATTTAAAATGGTACGGACAAGAAAATAGTTATGAATGGAAGCAATATTTTTTAAGTGATGACAATCAAAGTCCGTCTAAATGTCCGTTCTTACGGAGGCAACAAAACTAACATTCATTAGGCTTGCTTATGACTTTGCCTTTTCACAACAATCCAGGTTGCAATCCCTATTAGGACAATAAAGAGCAGGCTCACGAAAAAACCGAGTCTGCTTGTTTTTTCTCCTAACGTACCAGATACCGTAACAGCAATGAGCAGCATCCCCAACCCATTTTTCACATGCGCCCACTTAGATAACTCCATTAGCTTCATATATGTCACTAAAATAAAGAGCCAGTTATAAATCAACATTAAACCCGCTGCCGTCATCAAATATTCAAAGATTTTTTCTGGCATGAGAAAGCCAATAACAATGGTTATGACTAAGCCACAAGTTAAAAATATAAAGGCAGGAATAGGTACTTTTCTTTTTCCTTTCTTTGCTAATATTTTGGGTGCATCGTGATCCTCTGCAAGTGTAATAAGAATCGTAATCACCGCATAGAGAGAAGCGACCATTGTTGAAAAACCAGCAATGATTAAAACACCATTAAAAATATCCGCTACAAAGGGAATGTGATAACCTTGAAGGGCCGTAATAAAGGGACTCTCATCAATCGTAAAGTCTTTCCAAGAGACAAGCGCTAACGCAAGGGCAATAGCCATTAAAAAAATGATCGTAATAACGACTAACATTATTCTTCCTGCCTTTGGTGCTTCTTTTGGATCTTTTAAATCAATGACCATTAACCCCATTACTTCAATGCCTCCATAGGCGTAAAAGGCATACAATAGTCCCAGCCAAATTCCTTTTATACCTTGGGAGAAAAACTGTTCATAATTCGCATAGAGTGAATCCAATGTTGATGCTTGTGAGCCTTTCATGAGAATTACAACAGCTACAATAATAAACATTACAATTGCTGCCGCCTTTAATGCCCCAAAGATGTTTTGGAAGTTTTCAAAACCCTTCATGCCTGTAAGAATCACAACTAGCCCTATAGCAGCATAGATAGAGGCTGCAATCCATAATGGCAACGCTGGAAACCAAAACTTCGTAAAAATACCGAGTGCCATGAGCTGACTCCCCATAATAAGAATCTCAGAGATTAAATAGACCCAGCCATTACTAAATCCTGCCCACCTCCCAAATGCCTGTTTAGCATAAGTACGGAATGAGCCTTTATCAGGATTTTCAACAGACATTTTAACAAGTGCATCATAAACAATATACGTACAAATGGCCGCTAATAAAAAAGGAATTAAAACAGCCGGTCCACTTTTATGAATGGCCATACTTGTTCCAAGAAAGAAACCTGTTCCTAATGTGCAACCTATACCGAGAAGCGAAAGTTGCCACCAAGACAACCTGCCCTTACTTGTATTTGATGTCATGTAATCAACCCTTCACTACTTTCTGACTAAAGGCAATGTCATGCATCGAATGCCTCCCCCACCTTTTTCAAGCTCTGTGACGTCCACTTCTAGTAATTTCTTTTTGTGCAGTAACGGATGCTTTAATAACTGCTGCTTAGATGCCTGTTTACTAATTACTAACGTTTCTGGATCAAGATTAATCAAGTTAATGTCCGGAATGGTTTTATAGGTTTCGAGCCAGTAAACATCAAAGCCATGCCGCTTTAAAAATAGTTCTGGCATATCATAATAATTCCCTTGGGGTGTGAACACCTGTACAGGAAAATAACGCACAAAGCTTTTTGCAATCATTAAGTTATGGTGTACAACATTACAATTCATATCTAAATGAAGCGTATCATTGCCCTTCGGTAAATCAATGACCGCAATTTCTGAAAATCCTTGTTGAAAAAAGCGCTCCTTCAAGCTTTCAATAGCCTCTATTGACGTTCTCATCCCTAGATTCATGAGAACTGCATCCTTATTTAATAGCATCACATCCCCACATTCAAGTGATTGAGAGGGCTGTGCTTTACGCATAAATTGTTCAGGAAACCACTTGGCTAAAATAGCATGAGCATGTGGATACTCTGGGCGCCTTAACGAGCTCCCTGCATTTCCAGGTAAAAGCTGCTGTCCCACAACACAGGCTAAATCGCGCACAAAATAACGATTAATGAGCTGCTCACTTAACAGCTGCTGTTCATTTGATAATTCTTCGGCATAATCAATCACTCTTACCCCAGCGTTTTCAAGAGTTACCTTCAAAGCCAGGAAATTTTCCATAGCTTTATGATGGCTGACAGGCCCACTCCACCCAACCTGCTCAGCTATTTTTGAATCAGTTACATCTACTATCGAAGGTGCACAAAGCATGACCACCTTTAGTTCCTCATGCTCCGACCAACAATTTACTTGAAATGAGTCCATCCTTGTTCCCCCCTTCTGCTTGTCGTTCTCTGTTAGCGTTACCATTGAAAGGGGGATTATACAATAGGAACAGTCACAAACAATACCATGAATTGAAGCGTCGTTTCATTGAACCATATGTAGCTTAAATAAAAATTTAGAGAGAACGACAAAGGCTCTCTCTCATTACGTAAAATATTCTAATTTTGCTTGTGGAAAGAACTTTTTCATATAGCCATATAAATGTTCTTTAATATCTTCTTCCTCATCTTTTTGATAAATGTATTTACCTATTCCATATTTCCCCCATTTATACCTTCTCACGGTTTCGTCAAGTTCTAGCTTTGTCATAGGATAATTTTTTTCAATCACACGCTTAGCTGGCTTCGTAAAGCGATGCTGGATAAATTCGAACGTAATATCCTCTCGCACATCCTTTGGTAATTCAGCATCTAGCCGCTCAAACATTTGATAATAGCCCTCCTGCCATCCATCATGCAGATAAATGGGGGCGACGATGAAACCGAGCGGATAGCCAGCCCTTGCCACTTTCCCAGCCGCCTCAATTCTTTTGGCTAATGGAGAAGTTCCTGGCTCAAAATGTTTAATAACATAATCCGCATTGACACTAAAACGGAATCTTGTCTTACCATTATGTTTAGCATCCAATAGGTGATCCACATGGTGGAACTTCGTCACAAATCGTAATTGACCTAACTCACTTTGTCCAAAATGCTCAATAGCACGTTTCAATGTATGTGTAAGATGGTCAATCCCTACAATATCGGACGTACAGGATGCCTCAAAACGTGTGATGTCAGGAGCTCGTTCAGCCATATAATGATCCGCCTGCTCCAATATTTCATCTACATTGACATACGTACGAATATAAGGTTTGCTCCCCATCGTTGTTTGTAAATAACAATAATGGCAATGGCCCATACAGCCAGTTGCAAATGGAATGGCATATTCAGCGGAGGGCTTGGATGTATCAAACTTTAACGTTTTCCGAATGCCCACCACCAAAGTAGATTTCGCTACGCGATACTTTTGAAAATCATTGTCTCCAGGGAGATTTCTTACTTGATTATGCGAAGTTGTATAACGTATTTCAATCCCCATTTGCTCAAATTTTTCTTTTAACTCCTGACCTAACGGATAGTGGAGCGCATCAGGCTCAAAATAGACGAGCTGAGGGATAAATGGCTTATTCATCGTAATCCTCCCTCAATGAAAATACTGGTGGTAGGCTTGCTCAGCCGCCATTTCACTTGAAAAAATTAACATGTCATTCGTTATCGGATAATAGGTTTCAAATAGAAATACAGCTAGCTCCTCTGGTTGCTCTGGATGATTGACCACCGCGGCTTCCTGTATATTCGCTACATCCTGAATATGAGGATTCCGATAAAAAATATAAACGATATCTCCGACATTATATGGTTGTTGCATCTTTTCACCTTCCTCTGTCTTTCTGTTAGTGTGGTGAAATGATTAGAGAAATATGTCATAAAAAAAATTTTTATGTAATATACATAAATTTATGTGACCCTATCTTCAAATCTAGGAAAATAGGATAATGCAGAATTTTTTAACTATTTGGTATAATCAAGAAAAGGAGGAAGATATATGATCAAACAATCCATTATTGAAAATGTCCTTGAAGCCGCTCTAGCGACTGGTGGGGACTTTTCAGAAATTTTTATTGAAGATAAATATGTCAATGACTTCGTCTTACAAAGCGGCAAGATTGAACAAAGTATTACTGGGCGTGATTTTGGAATCGGCATCCGTATTTTTTCAGGACTTCAAAGCATTTATACGTATACCAATGATTTTTCTGAGGAAGGTTTACTTGCAGCGGCAGAACGTGCAGCCTTAGCCATCAAAGGTGGTGGATCGGGTACCATTCACCCTCTTCATAAAGAGATCATCACGCCTATTCATCAAATTCTTCACATGCCTCATACAGTGGAGCATGCAAGAAAAACAGCTGTTATGCGACAAGCAGATTCGATTGCCAGACAATATGACCCCCGAATTCACCAGGTAAAAGTTCGATATTTCGATGAACAACAAAATGTACTAATTGCAAATTCAGAAGGTAAATTTGTTGAGGATACTCGTGTTCACAGTAGACTTAGTATGCAAGCCACAGCTACAGAGGGTACTGAGGTACAAACGGGCTTCTATGGCCCAGGTGCACATGCAGGCTTTGAATTTATTGAAAAGCTAGACCTAAACCATTATGCAGGTGAAGCTGCACGTATCGCAGTCACAATGCTTCATGCAGATGAATGTCCAAGCGGTAAATTCCCCGTCATTATTGATAATGAATTCGGTGGCGTCATTTTCCATGAGGCTTGTGGACATGGCTTAGAAGCAACTGCTGTTGCCAAAAATAATTCCGTATTTGCCAATCGTATCGGTGAAAGAGTCGCTCCTGAAATTGTTACATATATTGATGATGGTACACTTCCAAACGAGTGGGGCTCATTAAATATTGATGACGAGGGAGAAAAAACTAGAAAAAACATTTTAATTGAAAATGGTATTTTAAAGGGTTACTTAATTGATAAATTTAATGCTCGCCGTATGGATGCACAGCCAACAGGCTCTTCTCGTCGACAATCCTATCGATTTAACCCTACATCACGTATGACCAATACGTATATCGCCCCAGGCTCATCTACGCCAGCCGATATTATCGCATCGACAGAGTATGGTATTTACGCAAAGTATATGGGAGGTGGACAAGTTTCCCCTTCTACTGGCGATTATAATTTTGCGGTAATGGAGGCCTATATCGTCAAAGATGGAAAAATCGAACGCCCTGTACGTGGCGCTACACTCATTGGCAATGGCGCAAAAACATTGCAGCTTGTTGATCGAGTAGGTAATAATCTCGCACATGGAGCAGGTATGTGTGGTTCTCTAAGTGGTAGTCTTCCTGTCAATGTAGGTCAGCCAATGATTCGCGTAAGTGAAATAACAGTTGGTGGAACGAAGGGGGAATAATGGATGAATATTGCTAAATACCAGGAAAAACTATTAGATCAGGCACATGAAGCTGGTTTTATAGAAGCTGAGGTTTATTATGAACAAAATAAATCAATCAAATGCATGCTTTACAAGGGCGAGATTGATAGCTACGAAACGTCTGAGGACGGAGGTCTAAGCCTACGAGGACTTTACAACGGTAAAATGGGCTATTCCTATACGGAAAAGCTAGACGATGATTCAATTCCCTTTTTAATTAATAGCGCTAAAGCCAATGCAATCATACTTGATGAGGATGAGGGCATAGCTATTTATGATGGCAGCTCCGAATACCCATCTTATGACTATTACAATGAAAAATTAGAAACGATCGGAATTTCAGAAAAAATAGAGCTTCTTCGTTCCATCGAGGAAAAGATTCGTGCATACGATTCACGCATTATTACTCTTGATTATTGTTTCATGGAAGAATTTACGGCTGAACGATCATTAGTGAATAGTAAAAATCTTGCCTTATCCCATAAGGAGAACGGCTTCGTGATTTTCCTCTCCACAGTTGTAAAAGAGGGCGAAGAAATGAAAACAGGCAGTTATTTGAAAATGACACGTGATTTTCATTCTCTACAGGCGGATGCTATTGCAAAGGAAGCAGCTGAGGAAGCTCTTGCGAATTTAGGTGAAAAATCGATTCCAGGTGGTAAATATCCAATCATTCTTCGCTCTGATGCATCAGCCTCCTTATTAGAAACGTTTATGCCGATACTGTCCGCTGAAAATGCTCAAAAAGATCAATCTCTATTAAAAGGAAAAGTTGGGCAAAAAGTGGCATCAGAAGCCGTTACATTGCTGAGCACTCCATTCCATCCTGCCGCATTGTCTGGAGCAAGCTTTGATGGTGAGGGTGTAGCAACTAAAGAGCAGGAAATCATTTTAGAGGGTACACTCCAAACACTTCTGCATAATAGAAAAACGGCTAAAAAAGATAACTGCGAAACAACTGGGCATGCCCATAAACATTCCTATAAGGGAGCGTTAACGATTGCGCCTCAAAATTTATATATTTCAACTGGTGAGAAAACGCTAGATGGGTTAATTCACTCAGTTAGTAATGGTGTATTGATTACTGAATTATCTGGGCTTCACTCTGGTACGAATACGGTTTCAGGTGATTTTTCAGTTGCTGCAAAAGGATTTCATATTAAAAATGGTAAAATTGCCTCCCCTGTTAAGCAAATGACCATAGCTGGTAATTTTTTCGAGGTCCTACATGATATTAAAGAAACTAGCTCTGAGCTTTACTTCCTGCCACAAGGATATGGCTCCTCATCTCTGCTTGTAAAGGAACTATCAGTAACAGTGGAATAATACCAAAAAGTAAGCCATTCTAATTTCTCGGCAATTCTTTTATCTATAGTCACCAACCTCTCATTCGGTGGAAGTGACTATGGGTAAGAGGGTTGCCTTCTTTATTTTATAAAGATCAGTGTGATCCTCTATTTTAGTCGATCCACCTCCCTAGGAAATACCGCTACACAGTCACTAATGGTTAAATTTTCTTTTAGAGGTAAAATGGTGAAACTTTTAGACCTTTGATACGTTAAATTAGTTGTCATGCTGCGTCAGTCATATGGCATGAAGAAGGGTGGAATTTATGAAAAAAATATGGACTTTATTTTTCGCAGCAATGCTTATTGTACCGCTATTGCTGCAACCGGCAACCGCACAAGCGGCAAAAGCCATCACAATTACTGTGGACGGGGTTCAATTAAAGACCGATCAGCCGCCAGCAATGATTCAAGGGCGGGTTATGCTACCACTTAGAGCAATCTTTGAGGCATTGGGTGCCAGTGTAAATTGGGATTCAAGGAGTCAAACGGTAACAGGTTATAAAGGAGATACAACAGTAGTTCTCAAGATGAAATCGAAGGTAGCTACTATTAATGGCCAGTCCGTTACACTTGATGTACCAGCACAAATTTTAAGAGGCAGAACAATGGTACCAGTCCGCTTCGTAAGTGAAGCGCTTGGTCAGGAAGTTGACTGGAACGCAAGAAATCAGACCGTAACGATTATATCTGATGACACACCAAGCAATATTAGTATTTCTCCTGCGAGCAATGTATCGGTTCGCGATGTCAATGATCAGGGAGATGGGCGTGACATGGAGGTTAGCTTTTCCAGATCATCTACAGAATCATACGTCGATCATTATCGGGTAATGGTGTTGAAGGCTTCAAAGAGCTTTAATTTGGCATCTGCCTTGAAAGTCTCTCCTTCTAATTATTCAGTAGTGTCTACATCAGGTTCGAACCGTGCTATTACTTTAACGCAGAATTCAAGAGATGTGGACGGAGACTATATTAGAAATGATCAGCCATATGTGGTTCGTATCCTTGCTGTTGGGAAAGGTTCTTATTCTAGCGTTTTATCGAGTTCTTCTGCAAAAATTACCTTAACCAATTTGTCGTCTGTTACAGAGGTAACAAATGTGAAAATGTATGATATAAACGATTTTGGCGATGGGCGCGATATCTCCGTTAGCTTCACTCGTCCGCAAAATGATAACAATATTACTAATTATCGTGTGTTTATCGTAAAAACTAGGGATGCTAACAATTTTAATCTGACTACTGCGAATAATTTATCAAGCAGCTACTATACAACTGTGAATAAATCGGGCAGTAACGGCAGTATTTTGACAGGGACTTTGTCCTCCACTGCACGTGATACTGCCGGTGATCTCATAAAAAACAACGTACCTTATACAGCGGTCGTTCTATCTGTAAGTAATACGAATTCATTAGGAAATAAGCTGTCAACTGGATCGTCATCAGTAACACTTAGTCAAAATACAATGTCTACACCGATTATTACACAAGTGAATGACGTTAATGACTTTGGGGATGGGCGAGATTTGAGAGTGAGCTTCAATAAAGTGTCCGATGAATCTACTATCAACGCTTACCGAATTTTTGTAGTAAGAGCTAACAACTATTCGAACTTTACATTGACGAAGGCGAACAGCTTATCTAGCACTTATTACACACAAGTAAATAAAACAGGCTACAATATTACTCAGGTGCTCTCTTCAGGGGCAAGAGATACTGACGGATATCCCATTCAAAATGGAGTTAGCTATCGTGTGTTCGTTATGGCCGTAGCAAATAACTCAGCGAATAATATGCTGTCTTCAGTCTCCAATACGATTACGCTATTTAGCAGCAATGCAGGTGCAGTATCGAACCTATATGCTAGCGATGTAAGTGATTATGGCAATGGACGTGACCTCTTTGTCTCTTTCAATAAAGCTGTAGACGAGTCAATCATTAGTCACTATCGGATTCTAGTTGTACCAACAGCATATTACAATAGCTTCAGTCTGACGGAAGCAAATAATGTATCCAGCAGCAATTACACGACTGTATACAAATCTGGAAAATCTACGTATGAGCAAACGTTGGCTGAAAATACTCGGGATGTGCGCGGTAATACGATCAAGGAAGGTACTAGCTACCGTATCTATGTTTTAACTGTCGCGAATGGCATAGGAAGCAATGCACTTTCTGCGCCGACGTCTACGATGACATTAAATAAGAACTTTAATGTGCAAGCTGTAACCAATCTAAATGTCACAGATATAGACGATAATGGTGATGGCCGTGATGTGCAAGTAACATTTACGAAGCCCTCTAATGAATCAAATGTCAACCATTATCGAATTCTAATCGTACCGACAGCGTATTACAGCAGCTTTAATCTTTCACAAGCCAATAGTAGCAATTATTACATCACAGAGAGCAAAGGTGGGAATACCGCTACAACTAGAACGTTGGATGGGATTAGGGATGTGCGTGGTAATTATATTACGGAAGGAACTAGCTACCGCGTCTATGTACTGACTGTTTCCAATGGGAATTCTCCAAATACCTATGCACTATCCTCCGCTTCGCCTGTAATAACACTTAGTAAAAGTAAAGCTGTTCAGGCGGTAAGTAATGTTACTGCAAGCGATATTGGTGATTTTGGAGATGGTCGAGATTTACAAATATCATTCTCGAAGCCTTCTGATGAATCGAATATAGGTAGTTACCGCATTCTTGTCGTACCCGCATCAAAAGCAAATGGCTTTGATGTGAACGCAGCTAGTAAAGTCGCTAATTTTACAGATATAAATAAAGGTCAATCTAGTATGAGTTTGGCAACTGATAGTAAAGATATAGATGGAAGAATTATCAAGAATGGTGAAGAGTATCGTGTGTATGTCTTGTCCGTAGGTAATGGAACTGCCAAGGCCATGTATACCTTATCCTACCCATCTTCTTCTATTACTTTAGTGGATCACTCTGCACCTGTAACGATGGAGAATGTGCAACTGAGTTTTACTGAGGGTCCTAATAAATATTCCGATATTACAATTAGCTTCAAGGTCAATAACGGACAAAATGTAACGGAATATAGAGTGTTTATGCTACCTAAAAATCAAGCAGATAGCTTCAAAGATAGTGATGCCATTAACAATAATAATAGTACTAGAATTTATCAGAATGGTCTCCCCAATGTAAGTCAAAGTCTAAATATAGATTTGGATGCATTTGGAAAACCACTCACAGCATCCACAGAATATGTGGCTAAGGTTTTAGCGGTGGGCAAAGGAAATTATCTATCAAATACGTCCAATGCAGTGATGCTTCTGGCAAAGCCTGATAATACTAGTGGTGAGGCGTCCAAAGACGCTCAAGTTAACCAATAGGATAAATAGAAGGGACTCCCAATGGTGCTTTATTGACCAATGGGAGTCCCTTCTTGCTGTATGGATCACGCTATAATCATTCAATTATTTAGACAAATCTATTTTTTTATTTAATAAGTAAATTGTCAGTCCACCAACAGTCATAGACAATAATTCTCCAATTCCCACTGTGAACCATGTAGCCCAAAAAGAAAGGTCATAAAGAATAGTTAATTGCCCAGCAACCGTAAACATAGATACAGCAAATATCAGGGCTGTCACTACCATTTTTCCAATATCATTAGCGATATGCTTTGTAAGACTTCTACAAAGTAATAAGACTAAGAAGGTGGCAATCCCACCAATCGGCACATCTACTATCCATGTGGGCGACATGAAATTTGCAAGTATGACGCCTAACGTCACTGCTACTACATAGCGCTTATTGTACAATGCCAGATAATTAAACATTTCTGACAATCGTAGTTGAACAGCGCCAAAGCTAATGACTGACAATAAAACTGTTACAGCAACATAGAGAGCTGCAACAAGAGCCGTCTTTGTCAACTCACTTACTGACATACGGCTTGAATCTTTTACAATCGAAGTATTCAATTTTATTCTCCTTTGTAAAATAGCTAATCGCTATTTTAGTAATAACTACGACCAAAGGAAGAGAGCTTAGCGCCCTATCTGAAGTGCCGTAGTGCAAGCAATTTTGCTTACTTGCGTATTATAGCAGAAGAATAACTGAATGAACAATGCTACTTGGTCAACCAGCCGCCGTCGATTGGTAAGACAGCGCCATGCATATAATCTGCTGCTGAGCTTGCTAAAAATAAGGTTAAATTGGCCACCTCCTGAGGTTGTGCCCAGCGTCCAGCTGGCGTTTCCTCTGCCACCCATTTCGCCATTTCCCCGTCGCCTTCAAAATCTGCCTGATTCATCGGCGTTTGTATGGCTCCAGGAGCAATTGCATTAGCCCGTATTCCCGCTCTACAGTAATCTAAATCTAGCTGCTTCGTGTAGCCAACAATAGCATGCTTAGAAGCTGTGTAGACCGCTCCTCCTCCACCTGCAACAAGTCCAGCAATTGAAGCCATATTGACAATCGTACCAGCTCCACGTGCAATCATATGAGACAAGATTCTATTGGTCACAAAAAACGTTCCTTTGACATTCGTGTTCATAATTTTATCCCACAGTGCTTCGTCTGTATCTAGCGTTTTGGCAAAGCCGTCTAAAATGCCTGCTGTATTACATAAAATATCAATTTGTGTAAATGAAGAAATAGCAGCTTCGTACGACTGTTCCACATCTTGTTGGCTACAAACACTTCCTACCATATAGGCAAAATGCTCTGGATATTGCTGCTGTAATTGGACTAACCCTCGTACCTCTATATCAAATCCAAATACATTCGCACCATTTTCTAAAAATGCAAGTGCTTGAGCATATCCAATGCCAGACGCTGCCCCCGTAATGAAAACAGTTTTATTTTTATATTCTTCAAACTTCATACCCTATCTCCTTACCAAAAGAAGCCACCTCACAATTGAGATGACTTCTCCTATTATTATTCAACGATAATCCAATCTTCTGCTAATAAATCACATACTGTAGGCGTGAACATTGTGTAGCCTTCTCCGCGTACATTAATTAAAAAATAAGGATTCAAAGTCTCACCATCGTGTTGGCTTTGACCAACTAGCTTCACATATAGTTCAGCACCGCCCCAGCCTTCACGAATACTTTTTTCTCCTGCTTTTAAGCGTGGTAATATTTCTTCAAACGTCATGTCCTTCATCCTCTATTCCCATTCATTATCGCATTAGTATACTGGATTTTCGTTAGGTTGACAACTATGGTTAGATTTGCTTTTTCATCTGTACCTGCTCTGTCGTCACCTTTAGTCCATTTGCCACTAAATAGCTCGTTGCTGGGTTGCTTGCTCGGAAATTAACAGCGGTTATATTCACCTTCTGAGCTGTCACACTGGCTAAGAAGTGCACTAGTAAATCGACATTATACTCTTCTAATACTTCCAATTGATACAGAATGACCCGCTCCACCTCACCCTGTTTCCTCCACACTGTTTTATATAACATATAGCCGAGCACATCATTTGCTTCATTATAGAAAACCCTAGCCTCTCCCTGCTTAACGCTATGCCAGCTACATTGCCAAGGGATAGCTTCCTGATAAAACGGCACATGAGGTAATTGCTCTGGGCGAATTATTTCAGTCCTAATAGCTGACGTATGTTCTACCTTCGCCTCATATTCCCCACTTAAAAACTGAAGATGATCGGTTATAACATAGCCATATCTTTCATACAAAGCAATTGCTACTGAGTTTTCCTTTATTGCTTCCAGTGTGGCGATTTCAACATTTTCTCGTTCATAGATAGCTAGAGTTTCCTCCATTAGTAATCGTGAAACGCCTTTCCCACGATAAGTAGGCGAAATACCCGTGCCTCCATTCCAAGCTATTTTCTTGCCATCTATGTGACGAAAGCCGTTCATGACAATACCAATGGGTTCATGATCGTCAAAAGCGACAATGGAGTGCTCAGCTGACAGTCCCTCCCCAACAAGCCGTTGTAAAAACATCTCTGCCGTCATATCAATGGGCACAAAATATCCTTCAAAGCCTTTGTTCCACGCCCGTAATACTTCCTCTAATGTACATTGTGCAACTGTTTTAATATTCATCGTTTCCCTCATCTCAAATGGAATCCAATTTTGCTAAATCTTCTAATGTCAGTTTCCCCAAAACTTCATATCCTTGACCTAAACCTTTAGGTTTTATAATAACCGTGCCCATATTCGAGATGACCCCTAGTCCCACATTTTTCGGAAAACTATGACCAATTATGACTCTATTGATTCCCTCTGGTGGTTTCATTTCCAGCATAGATTGAAAAGCCGTTAAAATTGAATTTTGTTGAACAGTCGAAAGATTTCCTCCTAACATAAAAATCTCAAACATAAAAGGGTCTATTTGTACCTGAACATTGGGAAAAGCCAACTGAGCTGTTTCAATCGTTCGACAAAAAGGACTTGCAGTGATAGGCGCAAGGATGGGAATTTGCCAATAACGCAACATTTGGCCATAATATACAGCCTCATGACGGCCTTGTTCGGATAAATTTCTTTGATACTGACAACTTTGAAATAGACCATTTACTTGATCTACACCAACTGTTGCAGTCCCATGTCTTGCATATAAAATAAGTCCTCCCTCTTTTAATAATTTCAGGAGATCCTTTTCCAATTCTTTCATCCCCTTCATTTTATCACTTTATTCTTTGTAATGTATGTCTTACAAATAGAAAAAAGCTCCCTATTTTTTCACATGGAAATAAAGGAACTGTCGATTTCTGCAGGAGTTGCCGCTCCTCATTTCTTTTAACTTTTATATAAAGTACTTTATCTACAAATATAAGGGAAAAGATTATATATGACTGGCACCCACTCATTTTTTATGTGACCTTTGTTTTAGAAACTTTTTGAATTTTCCATGAGGATAGGAAATGAGACTTAAAATATACTGTTTCACCTTTTTAGTTTACTTTCTTGTAAAGGATTATTAAACTAGTGTTTACGGTGTGTAATTTTAAAGTCATATTGATTTTGTGTTTTAATTTATGTAGGATAAACAAGCATTGTTTGGTTTACAAACAAAAAATAGAGTTAATTAATATTCTAGAATATTAATAGATGAGGAAGTCCCGAGTAATATGAAAAATCGAAAAATAAAGCTTATATTAATTCTATCCACCATTTTATTATGTTTGTTTACAAGTTTAAACATCATTACATCCTATGTAAAAATTAAAAAGACCGTTGAAGAATCGATTGCTAATCAAAGTCTAGAGGCTGCTAATTCCATTGCTGCTTCCATCGATACAATTGCTTATCAGCAATTTTTGAATAATCCGCAAAAGAATGATTATTATTGGGAAGTAAGAAGTTACTTAAATGATGCAAGGATAAAGCTAGGTGCATTATTTGTTTATACATTGCAGGTGGATAATCCAAAGGTATCAAAAGCAATGGTGATGGGTCTGCCAAGTGAACTAAAAAAAGGATTTGAAATAGGTGAGGTTTGTACTGTTCCAGCTAAACAAGTAGAAAAAGCCTATCATGGTGAAACCTATGTCACAGAAGTAATCCATGATTCAGTCCATGGTTCTTATTTATCTGTTGGTGCGCCAATTAAAGATGATACAGGCCAAATAATCGGTTACCTGGGCATTGATATAAGTGCAGATACATTGAATGGTATTAAAGGCAAAGTGATTGAAGATAACCTATTTATTTTTATTTTCAACGGTGTATTTATTTTAATTGTTGCTGGTTCTTTTTTATTTTTACAAAGATGGTACCAAAAAGAGGTAGCGAAGGAAGTAGGCGCCACAGAAGACACTTACCAAGCAGAGATCAAAACGTTGATTACTTCGGTGTCATCGTTACGTCATGATTTCACGAACCATATCCAAGTTTTACATGGCCTTTTACAATTAGAAAAAACCGATCAAGCAAAGCAATATTTAGCATCACTGTCTAAAGAAGTACAAGCGATTAAATCATTAAAATTAAATATTGACCATCCAGGTTTATCCATATTATTACAAACGAAAAAGCTAACAGCACAGAATCATAATATTGATATGGATTTCACCATCTCTCAGGGCGATTTTAATAAAATTAAAACGACCGATTTAATCAAGATTCTATCGAACTTAATTGACAATGCGATTGATGCTGCGAATGAATTGCCTGAGGGGCAACGTAAAATTATGATTTGTTGTCAAGCTGATGAAGGACAATATGAATTTAAAATTACGAATACAGGACCGAATATTGTAGACGCAAACCAAATCTTTAAACAAGGATTCTCTACGAAGAAGCATGAAAATGGGAAAATTCGAGGACAAGGACTATTTATTGTGAAAGAAATCGTCCATAAATATCATGGAGATATTTCGATTGAATCATCGAAACATCTTGAAACGACTGCCATCGTCCATATTCCCTTCAAATAGCTACAAAATGTAGAGAGCTTTAGACAAAAACCATTGAGAAGATAATGACTCTCAATGGTTTTTGTTATTCTTTCTCTTTCATATGCGGAGAAATAGACGTTCAGCACTACAGAGTTCTTAAAAGTGGATTGGAACTAGCTCATCACCCCGTAGTGGCATTAATTATAAAAAAAGACTATAGGCAAACTCCAATTTTTTGAGCTTGTCTATAGTCTGATGTCAGGTAACGCTCATACACCCTTATCTTTTTTTGATTTATTATTTGCCGTTCGTGTCTGGTCCTGTGGTTTTAGGAAGGACGGTCTTAGACTATAACCTTTCGGTGATAAACGCAGTAAGGATTTTCCAATATTACCCTGTTCAAAATCTGCACTAAAATTAATATAGGGCACACCGAGTACACGCATATTTGCTGCATAGATAATAATGAAAAAGACCGAAATAAAAAATCCAAAAAGACCGAAAAAGGCTGAAAATAAAATGATAATTAATCGAAAAATACTCATTGCTGTTACAAAGGCTTGATTGACCAATGTAAATGCAGCAATGCTTGAAATCGCAATGATTACAATCATCGAAGGGCTTGTCACGCCAGCCTTAATGGCAGCATCTCCAATTATTAACCCTCCAACAACACTGATCGAGCCACTGATGGCACTTGGCAAGCGTAAGTTGGCCTCACGGAACATTTCAAACATAAATAGCATCATCATGATTTCAAGTATCGTCGGGAACGGTAATCCCGTTCTTGATTCAACCACTGTCGCAAGTAAAAGATAGGGGAGCTGCTCTTGATGATAGGTTGTTACGGCTAGCCAAAAACCAGGAAGTAACATACTGATCAGTATCCCAAATATTCGGAGCACCCGTTCCATTGAACTGACAATGATTGGATATTCATTGTCCTCAGATGTTTTAAAGAGCAGCATAATATTGGCAGGAATAATCATGGCATAGGAAACGCCATCGATCATTATTAGTATTCTCCCTCTCATTAATGCTTGAAGAGCAAAATCGGGTCTTCCCGTATAATCATGTCTAGGGAGAACTTTAGCCGTCTGTTCAATTGCCTCCATCAGTAAATCACCATTGACGACAATATCTGTATCAATTTTTTGTAATTGTAATCGGATTTGTTCTAACATATTTAAATTCACAATGTCTTCCATATATAGTACGGCTACCGTTGTTTTAGAGCGTTGACCGATTTCTAATGTTTCTACACTAAATGAATTCGTAGGTAAACGTTTTCGTAATAAAGCTATATTAATAAATACATCTTCAATAAAATCATCTCTTGGTCCTTTTACAACTAACTCAAGCGTTGTTTCCCCCGGCTCACGATTAGGTCTATTTGAAATATCACTGGAATAAATCAAATGATCTTCCTCAAAATATAATAAGACATGGCCTTTGTAGACTCTTGTAATCATATCTTCTTTCTTAGTGACCTTTTGTAAATAGGGCACATGAAGATGCTGTTCGATAAGCTCCTCTAACGTTTCATCAGAACCACAGTTAAATAAGGATTGAACACGTTCGACCACAACCGTTTGAAGGAGTTCTTCGTCTATCATAGCATCACAGGTTATCATATGGACTGTATGTTGCTGAAATTTATACTGTTGGAATATTATATCAGCAGAGCGTTGAAATAGTGATTTCAACATTTTCAAATTCATCATTTGTTCCATTGAAATACTTCTCATCTCCTACTGAGCCTGCTCGAATTTAGTACATTTATGAAAACTACGACATGTAATAAATATACTTAGGCATATTTTTCCCATGGACATAAAAATTATTCAAGAAACAAATACTGTGATAACCTATTTAGGATGCTCTTAACCAATCATTTTTTGTAGATTAGCCATCTCAATTGCCGATATCGCGGAATCATAGCCTTTATTACCTGATTTTGTTCCCGCACGCTCAATCGCCTGTTCAATATTTTCTGTTGTAACAATACCGAAAATAACTGGTACATTGGTCGTTAAGGATACATTCGCAATACCTTTTGCCGACTCATTACACACATAGTCATAATGTGTTGTAGAACCACGAATAACAGTCCCTAAACCAATAATGGCATCATATTTCTTTGTCTCTGCTAATTGTTTCGCAATAAAAGGCACTTCAAAAGCTCCTGGCACCCATGCAACATCAATGGATGCTTCATCTACACCGTGTCTTTTTAATCCATCCATTGCACCATCTAATAATTTGCTTGTAATAAACTCATTGAATCGACCTACGACTACCGCAATTTTTAAATCCGTCCCAATTAATTGTGCTTCAAATGTTTGACCCATTTTTTTATATCTCCCTCGTTATTAGTTTGTTGTAAATGATTGACTACGATAAGCGGCTAACTCCTCAATGGAAATCATTTTTAATCCATGATGTGCTGCATACTTTGTCAACTCATCAAAGCGCATCATGTGACCATCATCTCCCATAATTTCACAAATCACTCCAGCAGGAATACTGTCACAAAGCTTGGCTAAATCAATGCTCGCCTCCGTATGGCCCCTTCGCTCTAAGACACCATTATCCTTTGCGATTAGTGGAAAAATGTGTCCTGGCCGACGAAAATCAGTTTTTTTTGCCTGAGACCCCAACATTTTTTGTATAGTGAATGCACGCTCAAAGGCACTAATTCCCGTTGTTGTGTCCATATGATCGATACTTACGGTAAAGGCTGTTTGATGGTTATCCGTATTATGCTGAACCATTGGGTGCAGATCTAACTGATGTGCTAGCTCCTGCGAAATCGGCGTACAAATTAGCCCTTTGCCATAAGTCGCCATAAAGTTGATCGTTTCCGGAGTAATAAATTCAGCAAGCGCTAGAAGATCCCCCTCATTTTCCCGATCCTCATCATCCACTACGACGATTACTTTCCCTTGCTTTAAATCCTCTATGGCATCTTCAATTGCATGTAGCACTATTTTTCATCTCCTCATTATGTGATTTTAAAAACCATGTCGTGCTAAATAATCTCTAGTAATCATTGACTTGCCTTGCCCATTTTTCATTTCGTTTAAAATATATTTACCGACTAAATCTGTTTCAACATTGACGAAAGCGCCCACTTTTTTCATACCTAAAATCGTTTCCTTGTAAGTATGAGGAATCAGTGAAATCGTGACCTGATTCGTTTCAACATGAAAAATTGTTAAGCTTGTGCCATCAATCGTTATGGAGCCCTTCGGAATACAGAAATTTGTTAGTTCCTCAGACAATTCGATATCAATATAAACCGCGTTGGCCATCGGACGTTTTCGTAAAATCTTCCCAACACCATCGACATGACCAGCAACAAAATGGCCCCCAAATCGCCCATTAGCAGACATCGCACGCTCCAAATTAACCGGATCCCCTATTGTTAGCTGATGTAAATTTGTAGCTTTGACGGTTTCAGGCATAACATCCATCGTAAGCTCTTGATCCGTAAAATGAGTCACCGTTAAACAAACACCATTGACCGCTATACTATCCCCTAATCCCACATCTTCAGCAATTTTAGATGATTGAACCGTAATTTTCATACTGTTCTTATCGCTTTGCAAGGCTTTAATAGTGCCAATATCCTCCACAATACCTGTAAACATTTATTTCACCTGCTTTCACACTGATCTTTCATAGCTTCTATCTGTGGTTTTTGAGTTTTTATCCGTCACTCTTACGTTTCTATCCGTCTCCCTTCTTAAAACTCATATAAAAAGAAAAACCCCTTTGACAAAGGGGTTTTGGGAGTATAAGACATCAATAAATAAGCCTATTTGGATATACATTTTTTCCATAGACTAGTATCTTATTTGTTCTTCTCCCATCCAGACTATCACTGTCGGTTTTGGATTTGCACCAAATCAGCTTGCGCTCACGGACTTTGAATTGCTTCATCACCGCCGATTGGGAATTTCACCCTACCCCGAAGAACATCTTCTATTCAATTGATTGGCTAAATAAAAAAACTCCCCAACATATTTGCGGGAAGTAGTGTCATAAATGCATAGTTAAATAGACCTTCTAAATTACATTGAATTTAAAAAGCTCGCACTTATACCCTTCTCCCATCCAGACTGTTACTGTCGGTTTTGGATTTGCACCAAATCAGCTTGCGCTCACGGACTTTGAATTGCTTCATCACCGCCGATTGGGAATTTCACCCTACCCCGAAGGATCATTTTATTTAGCTAGTTCTTACGATAACACTATTTAATTATATTATCTATACTTCTGTTTGTAATTTTTTTAAAAAGGGGCCACCTCTTGCTATAGAGGTGGCCCCTAAATCCTTTAATGGCTTATTTTTTGAACATAATCATCATAATTTCCCGAAAAGGCCGTCATCCCAGTTGGTGATAATTCAAGCAATTTATTGGCTAGCTTATTAAGAAAATAACGATCATGAGAAATGTATAATAAGGTGCCATCAAACTGCAATAGCGCCTCCTCCAATACTTCCTTACTAAATAAATCAAGATGATTGGTCGGCTCGTCCATTATAAGTACATTGGCTTTTTGCAAAATAAGCTTTGCTAACGCTACACGTGCTTTTTCCCCACCGCTAAGGGAGTCTATCTTTTTAAATACATCCTCTTTCGTAAATAAAAAATTACCGAGTACTGATCGTATTTTTGCCTCTTCCATTGAAGGGAAAGTACTCCAAACCTCTTGTAATACCATATTATTAGGATGTAATGTCTCTTGCTCTTGATCATAATAGCCGATTGTCACACCATTTCCCCATGTGATAACGCCACGGTCCGGAGACAATTCATGTAATAACGCCTTCAAAAGCGTTGATTTCCCCACACCATTTGGACCTACTAATGCGACCCGATCGCCTCTATCCAATGAAAACTCAATATCTTGCAATAATATTTTTTTGCTATCTTCTAGCTGATAGGAGAGCACTACATCTTTTACCTTCAACACTTCTTTATGAGATCTCTTATCTGTAGCAAATGTCATTTGTGCGTGTTTTAGATCCTTCTGAGGCTTTTCAAGACGATCTATTCGTTCAAGCTGCTTCCTTTTGTTCTTAGCGCTTTTCGAGGAAGTAGCCATCGTAATATTCCGCTCAATATAATCCTCCATTTTGGCGATTTGCTGCTGTTGCATCGTATATTTTTTTTCCATTAATTCGCGATTTTTCGCCTTGCTTTCCACATACTTAGAATAGTTACCGCTGTATGTTGTTCCATGGGTGCGTTCAATCTCATAAATTTTATTGACAAGGGCATCTAAAAAGTAACGATCGTGCGAAATAACAATAATAGCTCCCTGATAGCCACGTAAATAGCTTTCAAGCCAATTTAAAGTCGCAAAATCCAAATGGTTAGTTGGTTCATCTAACAGCAACAAGTCCGGCTGCTCTAGTAAAATTTTAGCAAGTGCCAGCCTAGTTTTCTGTCCACCACTTAATGATTCGATAAGTGTGTTTGTTGGGATGCTACCAAAGCCCATACCATTTAACATACTATTTATTTTTGCCTCAACATCATAGCCACCTTGCTGTGAAAACCAATCTGACTTGCTGGCATATTTCGTCATTACTTGTTCTAGCTTTTCATGGTCATTTATGCAGGAAGGCTCACCCATCTGCATTTCCAGCTCTCGGAGTTCCTTTTCAGCCTCTTGAAGCTCAGTAAATGCCCCAAGCATTTCAGTCCAAATCGTATGGTCTGGCTGCAACCCACTATCTTGTCGTAAATAGCCTAGTTTCATTCTCTTCCCTATAAAAATATCGCCTTCATCATAGGGAAGATCCCCTGTAATGATCTTTAGTAGCGTTGATTTCCCTGCCCCATTTACACCTATTAGTCCAATCCGATCGCCATGTTCTATTTTCATGGTTATCTTTGAAAGAATTGGTTCTCCCAAGTAGCTCTTACTAATTCCATTTAATTGAAGTATCATTTTTTCAATCTCCTTATTTATTTTATCCATTACTACTGAGCGAATTGCTCAAGAAATAAATGGACATATAAGGTTACACATCACTCTTCACTCCTTTCAAACACAAAAAAGGCGCCGTCATAAAACGGCACC
Source organism: Lysinibacillus sp. A1 (assembly GCF_000801965.1). NCBI lineage: Bacteria > Bacillati > Bacillota > Bacilli > Caryophanales > Bacillaceae > Lysinibacillus > Lysinibacillus sp. A1. Next base: position 84,852 of record NZ_JSZM01000009.1, on the reverse strand, counting down.
TTACAAACATCCCTATGAGAAAAAGGGCATGTTAAATTTTATAATTAAACAAAAAAAGCGCCGTTACGAACCGGCGCCTAGCAATCTATACATCCCATTTAATTGGATGTCAATCAGTAAGAAATAAAGAAGGCAAAAAGCAACCGGAACCTGCATCGATATGAAATTTGCTTAAAAAAGGGCACACTTCTCCCTTAGCCAGCAAATCCCCACAAAGATTGTAAGATTTTACCTCTACTTCAGTTAAACCTTTCGCACAAACAGTTTCCATTACTTCGCCCTCCCTTCGTATTTATAGTATTAAATAATCTAACATATTTTTTCTAGAATACAAATGTCCTCCCGCTTTTTTTAGCATAAATGCCTTGGAATCTATCATTCCTATCGTTAAACTTGAGAATATATTGGAACTTACAATTCTTAAAATCGTTCCTGTACAAGTGACTATTCAGTCCACTAATTTGGAGGTCATTCCATTGCACTATTTAAAAAACATAACCTATAAACAACGTATTTTCTATGCCTTGTTATTACTTGGCTGTGCACTATCTATTTTTTTCGTTCATCATAATGAACAATTTTATGATAGACCTATTGCTGAAATTCTGAAAGTCAAAGTGACAGATTCTGAGCCAATAACAGATATGTATGAGAATGAAGATATGTTGTATACACAGCAAATTAAAGCCGTACTTAAAAATGGGCAGCACAAAGGACAAACGATTAATTTAACGAATGACTATTCTTCATCTGGTGCCTTTGATCAAGAATACCATGTCGGCAATGAAATCTTTGTCGCCATAGACGCACATTCAACACAATCAGAGTTAACGGGCACCATTCTCGATTTGAAACGAGATCAAACAATTATGATGATCGCTTGGATTTTTATCCTTGTGCTACTCTTCATTGGTAAGAGACAAGGTTTATTTGCCATTATTAGCTTAGTCGTAAATGCCTGCATTTTAACATTTGCATTAGACCTTTACGTAAAGCATGGCATCCTCAATTTATTATTTATAAGTGGGGTTTGTGTCCTATTATTTACCGTTATTTCCTTGTTACTGATTAGTGGTTTGAATACGAAAACATATGCAGCCATTATCTCTACACTTCTAGGGACAATGATAGCCCTCATAATTAGCACAGCTGTGATGTGGCTGACGGGGGAAAATGGTCTACGCTATGAGGAAATGCAATTTTTAACACGTCCCTACCGAACCGTCTTTATGGCTGGTTTATTTATTGGTTCACTTGGAGCTGTTATGGATGTTGCCATTACGATGTCCTCTTCTATTTTCGCCCTATACGAACAGGATTCTCGTATTTCTTTACAAGCTTTAAAAGCATCCGGTCATGAAATTGGAAAAGACATTATGGGCACCATTACAAGCATTTTATTTTTCGCGTATATTTGTGGCTCCATACCAATGGTCATACTCTATTTGAAAAATTCTTCAACATTAGGACTGACACTATCTTTGAATCTTTCATTAGAGCTAGCTCGTGCACTTGCAGGAGGCATTGGAGTCGTCCTCACCATACCGATTAGTCAATATACCGTTATTTTTTTCATTAATCGAAAGAGGGTGAAAGCATGAATGTCATCGTTGTATTGGCAGGCATTTTATGTTTCTTAATGGTGGTAGTCGGAGGAAAGCAAGGCTTACGCTCATTTCTATCTTTATTTTTAAATTTCGGCGTACTTTTTGTGACTATTTTCCTTATGACAAACCCTAAAAACAGCCCTATTGTCCTGACGTTTATTGCGTGCACTGTTATCAGTTGCATTAGTTTGTTTTATATTAATAAAACGAATAGTAAAACCATTACAGCGTTTATTTCTACAATGGTGACGATCGTTGTTTTATTACTTTTTATTACGTTAGTAACGAAAAAAACGATGATTCAAGGCTTTGGCGAAGAATCAACGGAGGAAATAAGTATTTTTTCTCTCTATATTGGTGTGAATTTCGTGCAGATAGGGGCATCGGTCATTATTATGAGTACGATTGGCGCCATAATGGATGTTGCCATTTCCATCGCGACTTCGATGCATGAAATTTTTTATCGTAATCCTTCTATTAGTAGAAAGTCACTGTTTACCTCTGGATTAAGTATTGGAAGAGACATTTTAGGAACCGATACAAATACTTTATTTTTTGCTTTCTTTGGTGGCTATTTAAGTTTATTAATATGGTTTAAGGATCTTTCTTATTCGATTGGTGAAATTGTCAATTCCAAAGTCTTTAGCGCAGAAATGATGACGATTTTTTGCGCTGGCATCGGCATTGCCCTCATTATTCCTATCGCTTCCTCCATCAATGCTTATTATTTAGTCAAAACACGAGAAAAAGTAGAATAACACTCGCATAGATTCCAGACCTATTACCTTAGCGTGATAGGTCTGGAAATACGTATCGCTCCCCTATTAATTTCGGTCCAATTACTATCATTATTTCATAGCTTTCAGCCAAACATATCATCCTTCGCTAGTATAAATGATACAAACTGTGTTACTCCTTTAGTATCAGAGATATAGCTAAACATTCCAAATATCCATTGATTTTTGTGACACCTTCTTTTGTTACATGATTTCCGTTGCAAACGCCGCATTTTCTGATAATATTTACCATATGATGTTTACAGACCTTTTATTTTGATTGTTGTTCCATGTTTCATGACCCAATCAATTGCCCATTACATGTAACATTTTTAAGCATAAAACGTCAATACAACTAGATGATAAAGGAGAAAGTTTGCCATGAAGCATATAATTTTTGATTTTGATGGAACGCTGGCAGATTCGACCGCCGTGTTTGCATCAGCATGGAATACGTTAGCACAAAAATATAAATTTAAAGGAATTGAATTGAAGGAAATTGATACATTAAAAAAATTATCGATTTCAGAACGTAGTAAATTATTTGACTTCCCCATGTATAAATTACCTATGATTTTACCACAATTTTACAAATTGTATCGCCAATCTTTAAACGATGTTCATCTTTTTGAAGGGATGAAGGAAGTTTTGCTCGAAATTGATAAAAGAGGGTATAAGATTATAATTATATCTTCCAATTCGAAGGAAAATATTTTAGAGTTTCTCAAAATGAATGGCATTCACTGTGTTGCAGATGTCCTTTGCTCCAATCGTATTTTTGGCAAGGATAAAGTCATGAAGAAGTTTTTAAAGGAATCGAATGTTTCAGCAACTGAAGTGGTATATATAGGGGATGAACAAAGGGATATTGTAGCATGTAAAAAAGCTGGAGTACCTATTATTTGGGTGGAATGGGGCTATGATGCCATTGAAGTTATACAAAATGAAGAGCCAGAATACAAGGTAGCAACGCCTGAGGAAATTTTAGAGATTATTTAATAGAAGGATAATAGCCCTTTAGTGGCTATTATCCTTTATATGTTTAAACTTTGATTTCGCTAATATGCATTAACTTTTCAGCTGTCTGATTTACCCCTTTATACGCATCACTTAATTCATGCATACTCGTCGCAAATTGCTGGGTAAACGCAGCAACTTGGTTTGCGGAAGCATTCACCTGATCAATCGATTGTTTAATGCTTTCTAATTGTTTCGTAATACTATTCGCACTTTCCGTACTGCTTTGGGACATTTTTTGTATTTCAGATGCAACAACTGCAAAACCACGACCATGCTCCCCTGAACGTGCCGCTTCAATCGATGCATTCAATCCAAGAATTTTAGATTTCATCGCTAAGTCTTTTACTAATTGAACAATTACATTAATTTGTTCAATATCACCTGCCATTGATTCGGAGAAATTTGATAGTGCCCCTAAACGATTGGAAACATCTATACTGGCTGTAGCTAATCCTTCATTTGTGGCAGTCATTTCTTCAACCGCACTCGAAAGATCCGTCGCCAATAGACGCATATGATCCATTTTTTCATTGGAAATGATGGCACTTACTACACCTATAATTTGACCTCCATCAAAAATAGGCTGTGCCGAGGCGATATAGGCCATACCAAACCCCTCTGCTCCTCGTTCCTCTTTAACGAATCGACCTGAACTCAACGCGATTTCCGTTGCTGTTCCTCGATATTTATGTACAGGCTCACCTACACCTACCTTCAAGTCAACATGCTTCCCCGGCTTATAGGCCAGTACTTTTTCAGTGTCTGCCACTATGACACAAGCATCTTCTGGGTATGTTGCCTGATATAAATCCATCGTCTCTATGACGGCCATGAGTTTTGGATGCATTGTCTGTCCCCTTCCCCAAATATTTACTAACTATTCAATTTTAACTATATCATGACACTTATAAAAAGACACCAACGTCCTATGGTGTCTTTTCGCAGTATTAACCCTTTGTCAATATTTCTACATATTTTTCAGCAGTTCGTATGTCGATCGTCAAAAAATCTTTTCCATAGGTAGTTTGAATTAAAAATGGAACATCACTAGTGTTCTGAAACCTAAAATCCAAGCTTCCATAGGCAACCGTCGCATCCCTTCCTTTTGGCACATATCCAATATCTAGAGAATGATGGTGACGTTCTACATACTTGACTTGTAGCTGATCCACTGCATTAAAGAGGGTCGAGGAAGTTTGACAAATGCCCCCACCAATCCCCATTACCACTTTTTTATTAATAATTTCTGGTGCAGGCTGATAGCCATTTGCCTCATCTCGAGGTCCAACCATCGTATTAAATGAAAAATGGTCACCACTACCCACGATAACATTATTAATAGCCTCAGCAGAAAGCTCAATATTTTTATTTCTTCCCAGATCAGCGCTATTAAAATAAGTCGTATAGGATGCTACAACGACCTCCTCTAAATAAGGAATGTCCTCAAAAGAATAACCACTTTGCGTCAAATAAAGAGGTATCTCCACTTGACCACCAGTCGCAGAGGCTGCCAGAATTTTCTCTACTAATTCACTTTCTTTTAAAATCATTTGTGGCCTTCCCTTGATTACTTTTCCTTTTTCATCCAAACGATCAAGCATCATTCGCTGGTCATAGCCTTCCACTTCATCCGTCCCTCTTGCTATTTCCTTTGCTAACTGCTCAATATGCTGCTGATAGACATGCATATTTGTCTCATAGCCGCTATCCTTTGGTGAAATGGTTTCAATGATCTTCTTTGTATTAGGATCTACAATCTCCACAAGAGTCGTCCCCTTTTGTGGAACTTGCTCATAGGTAACAGGCTTTTTCATTTCTTCGATTGGCTGTTTTAAAGGTTGATTTTCTTGCTCTAGACTTTGGTCGTTGTTCATATTTTTTTGACAACCTACTAGTCCCACCATACATAAAACACAAAATGCGTAAACTAACTTCCTTTTCAACATATACACCTACCTCTATGGTCATACTACAGAGACATCTTATTCATATATTGCTTATAGTGTGTGGTTTTTGTAGATATTTATTTGTTTGCCTGACAAAATGAAACTTCCGCATCTGCTTACTATGAAAGATCACAGTGAATAAGGTAGGCTTTTTATTATGTAAAGCTGTGATAGCTTGGCATCAAGACATGTTTAAACAAACGACCGCTACCCCAATATGATGTTCAACAATTATTTTGTGATTATTTTTTCTATCTCTTTTAAACACCCAATTTGGTTCAAACTAACGCGCCGCCAAAGTATTCAGTACTCCGAGTATTTTGTTGAAACTTTTCAGCTACCAGAACATTGGTGGATGAAATTAACTGCTATAAACAAATTACCCCTGTATCTATACCAGTCGGTCCATTAAATCCTGGGATTACATCCACTACCATATTGGTTGCTATATCTATGACAGACACTGTATTGTCCGTTTGATTTGTGACATATGCAAAAGTGCCATTCGGCAAGATCGTTACTTGGTCAGGTGAAGATCCAACAGGGATTGTTGCTATCACCATATTGGTCGCTGTACTGATGACAGATACGGTATCACTACCTTTGTTGACGACATACAAAAGTGTTCCATCAGGTGTAATGGCTGATCCTACAGGTCCAGTTCCTACAGGGATTGTACCAACGACTGTATTGGTTGCAACATTAATGATAGAAACATTATTGCTATTTTCATTTGTAACATAAGCAAATTGTCCATTTAATGTGAAGATAATTGATCTTGGGCGAATTCCAACAGGGATAGTAGCAACCACCATATTGGTCGCTGTATTTATAACAGATACACTCCCTGAATTTTCATTTGCCACGTAAGCAAACGCACTATTCGGCGTAAAGGCGATACCTTGAGGTTGAAGCCCTACTGGAATAGTAGCCGTGACAGTATTTGTCGCTGTATCTATGACGGATACAGAGTTAGCGCCTAATCCGTGATTGGAGACATAGGCAAGGGCACCATTTGGTGAAATCGCTACACCAAGAGGCTCACTTCCTACTGGAATCGTAGTGACTACCATATTTGTCGCTGTATCAAAAACTGTGACATTATCGGAGAAGAGTGCTGGCACATAACCAAACGCACCATTTGGTGTGATTGCTACTTCTAGTGGAGCTGTTCCTACTGGAATGGAAGCAACTATCGTATTGGTTGCTGTATCGATCACTGATACTCTGTTATCAGGAGTTGCTAACTGTCCAGCGTCTGTTACATAGACAAGATAGTGACAAGTCGGTGGTACTGGTAAAAATGGGTGCTTACAACGACAAGGGCAACAAAAACCGCAGCAATGGCAATGACAACCTGGATTTGATTTAAACTTGATCCTAAAAAATTTTTGTTCTTTTCCCACACTGAACAACCTCCCAGACATATATGGCTACTATATGCCCACCAAACTGGGTTTCTTGTATATTCACCTATTTGAACTAGTGTGAAATGTGTAGTTTAGTTGTTTATTTGAGATGCCCAGCACTTTTAGTTTTTTTGCGTGAGGGCAGATAGGCTTTGTACCATGTTGAAATGGATCATGAAAAAGAGGAAGAACGATGGACTCAGTTTTGAATGTCCACTACCATTACATTTAGACACCAAAAAAGCAATGAAAGTTGGAAATGATAGGACTATTAACATACGAAAAAATGATAATAGTTTAGTACAATGAAAATTGTGGAACTTTTCTGAACTAAAGGAGGAAGTTAAGATGCCTCAAACATTATTATCTTCTAAAATAACAATGCCACATCATTCACCCACTTTAATAGAAAGAACTCAATTATTCGATTTATTCGATCAATATATACATGTTAAATTAACGATTTTACGAGCTCCAGCGGGATATGGAAAAACCAGTATACTAACTAGCTGGTTGAAAAATAAAAAAGAAACCACTGCATGGGTTTCCCTAGATGCTGCTGATAATGATCCGATACGTTACTGGACATATATTTTACACGCTATTGCTAGGTCTTCTAAAAGTGAAATAGATCAGATTCTTACACCGCTCCTCAACTCGCAGGACCCTGCAACACTTGAATTTTTTATCTATTCTCTGTTAGAAGAAATGAATGCCATCCAACAGCCCATCTCGATTGTACTAGATGATTATCATGTCATAGAAAATCCAGTGATACATCAACTCATGACACAATTCGTAGAATATTTACCTAGTCATGCCCATATCTATATGTCCTCTCGTTCCGTCCCTACACTACCAATAGCTAAGTGGCGAGTGAAGCAGTGGATACATGAAATCCATTCGGGACATTTACGCTTTACGTTACAGGAGGTGAAGCGATTTTTTTCCTGCAAACATTTACCTACTCTCAACCACCAACAGCTGCAAGCTATTTTAGATAAAACTGAAGGTTGGGTTGCCGGATTATTGTTAACCAGCTTTGCGCATGACCCTGATATAGAAGCTTTGGAAGAAGCCGCACAGCCCTTTATTTCAGAATTTCTATGGCAAGAAATTATTCATAATCTACCTTCTGAAACACAACAATTTTTGCTGCGCACTTCCCTATTGCAGGAGCTGGATCCTGCTATTTGTGATCAATTGACCAAACAGACAAATAGTCTTGAACAATTGGAACATTTAGAAGCAAAAGGACTTTTCACCATTCGGCTGCAATCCAAACAGCCCATATTCCGTTACCATCATTTATTAGCGGAAGCATTGCAAATGGAATTAACAAGACAATTTTCGAAGCAGGACATACATAATCTCGTTCTAGAAACATCTCAATTCATTTATGACCAAGGGGATTATATTTCTGCTATTGAATTAGCACTTAAACATGGACAATATGACCTAGCGACGCCATGGATGACCGATCATCTTGTTCAGCTTTTTTTATCAGGTCAAACAGCAACGTTTATGCGGTGGTTGCACCAGCTTCGTCATGACCAATATAAAGTCTCTTATGAAATGCTCGTCATTGGCTTTTTGACATCGATTTCAACCACCGAAGTTGAAGCAGCGTCATCTCTTATGGAGGAACTTGAATTGCGGCAGCTGACTGAACAATGGATGGAGCAAGAGGAACATGCGGCCATGACCTATATTTATGAAAGCGCAAAGGCTTTTGCTATCGTTGCCGCTGGTGGTGATTTAAAGTTAGTGGAACAAATTATGAGAAAACAGCTCGCCAAAGGACATATCCCTTCTAGATGGGATCATGTGCCTATTCCCTATAATAGTTTTGAATATAAGCTTTTACGAACAAGCATTGGCTCAAAAGGAAAACTTCAAACAATGGAAGAAGGAGCAGTCATAAGTGAGCTTTTTCGAGAAACGTCTTTACAAACAGCTAATGTAACTGCTTTTAGCTATGGTGTTGCCGCCGAATCATTGTATGAACGCAACCTAATACCGTTTACGCATAAAGAAATAGAAATGGCACTTAAGCTTGGCCATCAATTACAAGATCCTGGATTATGTATCCCCATGTATCTCCTGAAAGCAAAAATCTATATCCAGCAAAATCAAATAAGTTCAGCTGTTGCTATGCTGACCCAGCTATTAGAGGATGTGACGGAAAAGCACTGGCGTACATCAGTACAAATTATGCAAGCCTACTGTCATATTATTGCAGGCGATAGTCATCAGGCTGAGTTGATCTTACAGTCTACCCAATCAAAGCAACCATTCTGGCTCTTAGTACACGCCCGTTTACTATTATTGAAGGAAAAGCCGAACGAAGCCTTAACGAGCTTGATTCAGATAAAAATGAAAGGCCAGCAGGAAGAGCAAATTGCTACAATTATTGAAGCCACGATTCTTGAAGCTATTTGTCAATACCGACTAGGTCACCAAGAACTTGCCTTAGAAACTTTACACGAGGCTTTCGAACTCGCAGCACCCTTCTATTATGTTCGATCCTTTTTAGATGAAAAAGATTTAGAGCCGCTATTAGAAATTTATTTCAAACAGCTTCATCAACGATGGGAATCCATACCGACAGTTTATTTTAGTTATCTGAAAGAAGGTACAGCATTTCCTACAAAAGCTCCATCAATGCTGACACAACGGGAAAAAGATATTTATGATTTGCTAGTAGATGGTATAACTAATCGTGAAATCGCTAAGCGTCTGCATTTATCAGAAGGCACTGTTCGTGTTTATTTATCTACAATTTATAGTAAGCTAGGGGTTAATTCACGAGCCAAGGCGATTGCACTCAAAAAACATTAAAGCTCCTAAAAGGCAGCGGTGACTGGCACGGATGCCTTTTGGTATAAAGATTCATTTATTTATAATTGTACACCGCCCTTAGAAGATCCAGTGAAATAATAATAAATTCTAGTAAAAAAACTGCCCAAACTCAGTCTTACCTGATTGGGCAGTTCATCTTTTATTTTTGTATAAACATTTGCGTCCAGTAGTTGCCATCTGCTACATAACCTACACCGATATGTGTATAGTTTTTGTTGAGAATATTCGCACGGTGGCCTTCACTGTTCATCCAAGCTGTAACGACTTCCTGTGCAGAGCGTTGCCCTTTGGCAATATTTTCACCGGCTGATCGATATGAAATGCCGAAATTTTTCATCATCGTAAATGGCGTTCCATATGTTGGGCTTGTATGGTCAAAGTATTTTTTATCATGCATATCTTGAGATTTGTATTTGGCTACTCTTGATAACTCCCAATCGTCTTGTAATGCTGAAAGACCTGCTTTATCACGTTCCGCATTCACTAGTTTAATGACTTCTTGTTCAACGCTTGCTTGTTCCTTTACAGGGACATTTATTTTTTGTCCAGGATAAATTTGATTTGGATTAGCAAGCTGTGGGTTTACATCCATTAATTCTTGCACACCTGTTTCTGTTTTCAATGCGATTTTCCAAAGAGTGTCACCAGATGAGACCGTATAGGATTCAGCCGCCATTGCCCCCACTGGTACTAATAATGAAGCTGCAATAACTGAAGCAAGTGCCGCTTTTTTTACTTTTTTCAACATGTCTATCATCCTTCCTGTTTGCTCTCCTATCATCGTAAATAGTTTCGGAGCAATTATCATCACAAAATATTTGGAAGGATTTTTACAAATACATGACAGACGAACAACAAAAATCGATGAATCCCAATTTAACGCCATTTATCATGATACACCTTGTCATCAAATTGCAATCTAGTTGTCATTAACAAACATTACCAATTAAATAAACCTTCCATATTTACTGAATCACCCCTACTTTGCTACTAATTTCCTCTTCATTTGGTAAATTAATAGAATATAGAGACAGTCATAAAAAAGGGTAGCCATAGAAATAATAGTAATCAACGGCGTACGGAAATAAAGATAAAAGCCAACTGCAGCAAACAATGTTCCAATCATCTTACAGACAGCAATGCCCATGGATTGACCATCTAAATTCCCTCTTCGCAATAATAAACCGATAAATAATCCTGACATCATAAGGTTTTGCAAAAACGCTGCGTACTTCCCTTCAAAATCCTGAAATTGATGAATAATCCCTAAAATCAGGAACATGCTAAAAATTAAAGTGACCAAAAAAGAAGCATATAATAATTTTTTAGAGAGGATTCTCCGATATTCTGGCGGTGCAAAACGTAAAAATTGCATCAGTATAACGACATCTAATATGAGCCAAGTGAGTGTAATCAATCGTTGAAGGTCATTTTGTGGGTAAAGAAAAGTAAAGATAAATTCCCATGCAATATTGGCACAAATAGCAACCATAGGCATGCCGTATTTTTTATCCTTCCACCCTTTATAAATAACTAATAGATATGTAATGATCCAGAAAAGGCCCATGCCTATTTGGCAAATTAATAAAATATCTAATTGAGCCATTTTTTCCTCACTCCCTCCACACATGATTCCCCATACTATATGTTAAGAAATCTATTCATTATGTCTAAAAGTTTGCTAGTAGGGTAAGGGAAAGGAGTAACAAATATTCAAGGGAATGGAACCTATACATTCTTAGTGGAATCCTATATAGTAAAGCGGGGTGATTGAATGAAATCAAAAATATATATAGATAATGATCAATTTATCGCTGGCACTACCTTAAAGGATACGATGGAATTAGAGCATAATAATATGGCGTTGCATGTTTGCGATCAGATCCATAATGTCATTGACAATCGTCAACAATTAGCAACAGCATTGAACTGCAACCTACAAGATTTTATTTGTACGGAACAAACTCATAGTGCCAACTTCCATCGAGTGACCTTAGCCGATAAAGGACGTGGCGCCGAACAAATGGATACGGCTGTGAAAAACACAGATGCCCTTTATACAGTTGAGCCTAATTTATTATTATGCAGTTTTACAGCAGATTGCGTTCCTGTAATTTTTTATAATGTGGTCAATGGTTTAGTGGGCGTCATTCATTCAGGTTGGCAGGGCACAATTAAAGAAATTACACCTAAACTGTTTCAGCATCTGTTGGAAGAAGAACAATGTCGACCAGAGGATTTTCACGTTCAAATTGGTATGGCATTAAGCCAGCAAAAATTCGAGGTAGATGCTGATGTTTATGAGAAGTTCCACAGCCTTGGTTATGCAGAAGATTTTATGTATTTGAATGCTGAGACGAATAAATACCATATTGATAATCAAAAAACGGTGAAAAAACAATGTGAGCTTGCTGGTATTCCATCTGAGCAAATCCAAATTGATGCCACTTGTACATTCCTTAGCCCTGATGGCTTCTCCTATCGTCAGGACAAACAGGCAGGCAGACATTTAAGCTTTATCATGCGAAAATCTTAAACGAACAAAAAGGACAATCCACTTTAACTTCAGAAGGATTGTCCTGTTTATTTTAACGTACCTGTACTTATGATCGACGTCTCGACATGTACTTCCGTTTGTAATTTACCTATGACTTCCCTCGTTTTTTGGGTCGTCCACTTTCCATGATCATACATTCTAAATTTTTCACTTAGCCCACTAGGATCAACATCCATATTTTTTAGTTTATCTAAAAACTTGGTAATATCCACTTCTAGTTGCTTATTAACATCTTTTTCTAACCGGCTAATGCTCTCAATCGTATTCAGCTTGTACTCTCTTGCTCCTTTGTATTCACTTAATGTTCCTTTAATCTTTAGACGAATGATGAGCTGTGGTGATTCAATATTTTTATTACTTTGCATGTTGATAGAGCTCTCAATTAAATCTATCATCAATTTTTCCTCCCCATGTCCCTCATGTATATCTAGATGGAGAGGCGCTAGACTTTTTCTGCCTAGTAATGCCTGAACAATAAGTGCCTCCTCAGGCTTGATGACATCATGCATATGGTTCCCTTGAAAAACAGCCACACCCTTAATTTCAATTTTATCATCATGCTTTTCAAGATATGGAATAATCGTATCCGTTACAGGATTCGTTATTGTATACATAAAATCATGAATATTCGTATTCGGATTAAAAGCCGTATTTATGCTTGGTTCCAATAAATCATTAATGTATAAATTAATATTTGGTTTATCTGGATAATTTCCTTTTATAATTCCCTCTGCTTTATCTTTCACAATAGCAATGAGTACTTTATTACCCACCTCAGCATTTCTGTATAGATGCTGAATAACCTTTCGTATCTCACCTTTTCGCGCAAATTCTTCATTAACGAGCACGACACGTAATTGGTTAAAGACAATCTTTTTATCCGAAAGCTTTTCGATTTCTACGATGCCATTCGATACAAGATCTGTAGACACCGAGAAAATTTGTGTGTTTTGTGGTGCTTCTGGTGCATATTGAGGAATGGCTACCGTTAATTTCATTTGGTCTTCGTCTATATAATCAAAAGCCATAGTGCCAACCATACCAATATCCTCTAATGGGACCTTCAGCTCTTTTCTTGAACAACCTGCTAATAACACTAAGAGCGTAAATATGACTAGTAGTAGCTTTCTATTCATTGTTGCACCTTCTTTTTTCGTACTACATAGATCATGCTTAAGAAGATTGGCCAAATAATTAGCATATAACCAATATAATTGCTCGCTGTAAAAAGCTTCTCTTGGAATTCTCTAGAAAATGGCATTCTAATAATGAAGAAAATGACTGCTGCAATCACATATAATGGAAAACTATTTTTCTTTTTAAACACGGATTCCACCCCTAGTTTGGCACACCATACATAGGCTGTGACTGTCGATAATATTAAAAATACCCATAATGTAATACCGATAATATCGATTCGTTCTACAAAGGTAAACTCGCCTGCTTTAAATAAATTTAAGACGGAAAACTCTACATTTTTCAACTGCCATTCAGAATAATACATGACACTGACTACTGTCGTAAAAAAACAAAGAAAAATACTAATCCAAATACCAATCAATGAATGGCGAAAGGCTTTTTTCTGATCGATAATATAGGGAAAATAAAATAAAATTAATTCATAGCCAAGAATTGATAAATATCCTTCTTTAAATGCATTCCAAAAATCTTTCCCACTAAAATTAAGTAAAGGAAGTAAATGACTTACCTCCCCTTTTTCAATGGCCCATCGTGTAAAGTAGAACATCCCAATCGTAATAAAAAAAGCCATCATGCAAAATCTAGCAATGGATTTAATGCCCCCGCTTACAATATAAATCAGTAAAAGTAAGAAGCAAAAAACAGGTAATGTGATCGTTTGCTCTTGTAAAGCTGTACTTTGTATGAGATGCATATAGTTGCTAATAATTCCTGCACTAAAGATAATAAATTGAATGACAAATAAGAAATTCACGCCCTTCCCTAACACTTTTCCCAACAGAATTTCATTGATACGAAATAAATGGTCATTCGGGTATTTGGAGCAAAGCCAAACTATTGGCCAAAGTGTTAAGGTAGCGACTATACCGAATATGACAGGCATAAACCACTCGGTATAGCCCATCGCACTCAATTTTTGTGGCAATGACAGTATCCCAGTCCCAACCATAATACTTTGGGCCAAAAAAATGACGTGATAGCGATTTAACATTTTTGCGTTAGCTGCGCCCAAGTCTTTTACCTCATTTCTCCTCTGTCGTTTTTTTCTGAGCCCTTGAAATACCCGACTTTTTCGTTAAATAGTTGATAGGAAATCTGATGACATTATCTAATAAATCCGTTGGTTTTCTCGGTATACCTGGCGTCATATAATGAGTTCCTAATGATTTTAAACTTAATAAATGATGTATTAGCCAAGCAAAGGCAAGCATTTGTCCAAATAGACCAAATAACCCAGCAGATAAAATGAAAATATAACGTACAAATCGGCTCGTATTACTCATTAAGAAAATCGGTGGTAGGAAAGATAATAGTGCAGAAGTGGCCACCAACACAATGAGAATATTACTAAGTAATCCTGCCTGCACAGCCGCAGTCCCAATGACAATACCTCCTACGATACCGATTGTTTGTCCGACTTTGGCAGGCATTCGAGAACCCGCTTCCCGTAATACCTCTACAATAAGCTCGATAAATAACACTTCGATAAGAGGGGGAAATGGCACTTTACTTCTCGATTCTTGAAGATTTAACAAAAGCTCATATGGCAATATTTCTGGATGAAAGGTTAAGGCAGAAATATACATGGGCGTAATCATGATCGTTAAGAAAAAACCAAAGAAGCGCAGCATCCTTAGTAAAGAGGCTGTTGTCCATCGGTTATAATAATCCTCAATCGACACGAACATTTCAAAAAATGAGGTCGGACAGACAATCGCTAATTGGCTATTATCCATAAACATGACAATACGGCCGTCAATTAAGTATCGACAAATACTATCGGGGCGTACCGTCATATAATATTGTGGAAATGGGGATAGCGGATTATCCTCAATTAATTGCTTCAACACCGAAATATCCGTAAATAAAGGGAATTCCACCTGATCAATACGATTCCGAAGATCGTCTAAGTTTTTATGGTTCACAATATTATCCATATACATAATGGAAATTTTAATATTAGCCTCTGAACCAACAATACGATTTTCATTTTTTAGCTGTGCGCTTTGAATTCGTCTTCTCACTAGAGAAATATTGGTCTCCAAAGATTCCGTAAATGCATCCTGAGGCCCAATAACTGTTGATTCTGTTTCAGTATTTGTAATGGCCCTTGTAGGTGCACTATACGTATCCATACTTAAAAGTGCATTGGTTTCATGGAAAAATAGCAGTGTTTGCCCAGAGTTCAATTTTTTAATGACGCCTTGTATATCTTTAGGGTCCACATATTGAGCCATTTGATGAATTTGTTTAATATTATTGGTTAACGGAATAGATACCATTGTTTGTAACGTCATTTTTTCTATAAGTGAAGAAAAATAGATTAGGGTAACATCCCCTTCTTCTGTTGCAATCATATTTAGCTTTACATCATCTACATCATTTATTTCCTTTTTTAATTTTGCAACAAGCTGTTCAGACATTTCGTGCATTCCGTTCAACCCCTTTTATTTCAACGAATACCAGTCCACATGTAATTTTTTATAGTTTGGCATGTTTACGGATGATTATGTAAAAAATTTGCTAGCAAAAATAGGCAAAAAAAAGATGCCTCTCTTGTTGAGAGAAGCACCTTTTTTTGCTATTCGCCCTGATCCGTACGGTAGCGATTTTTGCCAATACCAAAAGCATAATAGCTAATAGTTACAATTACTAAAAATACAATTCCTACGATTAATGATATACGCGTATCGTCATTAATCCACATGCCAACCAGCACCATAATTAAGAAGATAATCGTTAAATAATTCGTAATAGGGGCTAATGGCATTTTGAACGGGTGATTCGCTAATTGTTCACCTTTTACTTTTCTAAATTTCATTTGACTAATTAATATAATGAACCACGGTATCATTCCTGGTAAAACACTTGCGCTATACACATAGACAAATAAATTCTGTGGTGCAATATAGCTTAAAATGACACCAATCACTAAACCAATTAGCACGCCAGCTGTACCAAATAAAGGTACACCATTTTTAGAGAGCTTCGCGAAAAATTTCGGTGCTTGTCCATTCATCGCAAGCGTATATAGCATACGTCCTGCACTATAAATACCACTGTTACAGCCAGACATAGCAGCTGTAATAACGACAAAATTAATAATACCAGCAGCAGCTGTAATACCTACCTTAGCAAATGTCGCAACAAAAGGACTACCGATCGTACCCAATTCATCCCACGGATACACTGTCACAATGACAAAAATAGCTCCGATATAGAAAATTAAAATGCGCCAAATAATACTTTGAATAGCATTCGTAATTGTCTTTTGTGGATTTTTTGCTTCCCCTGCTGTAATACCAATAAGCTCTACCCCTTGGTAGGCTGCAACTACTAACGATAATGCAAAGAAGAAGCCTGTCCAGCCACCAGTAAAGAAGCCACCATGACTCCATAGATTTGATAGGCCAATCGCAATACCATCATTACCAAAGCCAAAGAAGATCAGTCCAACCCCCGCTACAATCATTAATATAATGGTTACGATTTTAATCATGGCGAACCAAAATTCAAATTCACCAAAAGATTTAACCGAGATGAAGTTTGCCACACCTAATATTATCATCGCAATTAGACCCGGTATCCATGCTGGTAAATCGGGATACCAATACTGCATATACGTTCCCACTGCTATAATTTCAGACATCCCAACAATTACCCATTGGAACCAGTTGCTCCATGCCGTTAAATAGCCTGCTAGAGGGTGAATGTATTTATAGCCAAATGTTGCAAAAGAGCCTGTACTTGGCTCCATATAAAGCATCTCACCCATTGCTCTCATAATGAAAAATATAAAAATACCTGCAATTCCATAGGCAAGGAGTACTGAAGGTCCTGTCCATTGGATGGCACTTGCAGAACCCATAAATAAGCCCACACCAATCGTACCGCCAAGTGCGATCATTTGGATGTGACGTGCCTCTAATCCTCGTTGTAATTCTTTGTTGGCCACTCCATAACGCCTCTTTTCCTGTTGTTCTATCTACGTTGAATATACTTTAAAATCATAATCAATTTTTCCAAAAAAGACAATTGTATTTTTAGGAAAAACAAAAAATAATGTTTTTTTGATAGATTTGGCATATGGAGGGCTCTCTTACTATCGTTATTCAAAAAATTCTAAATATATTAGTTTTTTCACTTTATTTCGACAAAAAGATTGACCTAATTATCAAAAAAGTATAATATTTTTACATATTTCTAAGAAAAAGAGGATTGAATGTGAGTAAAACATTATTTAGAAAAAAGAAAATTGAGGAACTATTACAAAACAACGGGACTATTCAACTAAAGAAAACGTTAGGTGCCTTTGATCTTATATTATTAGGAGTGGGTGCCATCGTTGGCACTGGTATTTTCATCTTGCCCGGAACGGTGGCAGCAACACATGCTGGGCCTGGGATCGTTTTTTCCTTTATTATCGCTGCCATTGTTTGCGCTTTTGCAGGCATGTGTTATTCCGAATTTGCATCAAGTGTCCCCGTAACTGGGAGCGCCTATACGTATAGCTATATTGTCTTTGGCGAGATTATAGCGTGGTTAGTAGGTTGGGCTTTGCTTTTGGAATATGGACTGGCTGTTGCCGCTGTTGCAACAGGTTGGTCATCTTACTTAAACTCACTTCTTGCCGGCTTTCATATCGTTTTGCCTCAAGCAATTTCAGGAGCCTTTAATCCTGCTGCTGGCACATATATGAATGTCCCTGCGATTTTGATTATTTTTGCTACGGCATTTTTATTAACCCTTGGTATTAAAGAATCCACTCGATTCAATACTTGGATGGTTTTCTTGAAGGTCGCTGTCATCTTACTATTTATTGGCGTGGGGGTATTTTATGTAAAGCCTACTAACTGGGAGCCCTTTCTTCCATTTGGCATAAGCGGCATCTTCAGTGGAGCAGCACTTGTATTTTTTGCTTATTTAGGTTTTGATGCGGTATCTTCGGCTGCTGAGGAAGTTAAAAATCCACAGCGGAATATGCCCATTGGTATCATCGGTTCTTTACTTATTTGTACGGTGCTTTATGTTGCTGTATCAATGGTTTTAACGGGTATCGTTCCTTATCATGCGTTAAATGTTAGTGACCCTGTTAGCTATGTGATGCAGATGGTCCACCAAGATTGGATTGCGGGAATTATCTCACTAGGTGCCGTAGTTGGAATGATGACTGTTATATTAGTTATGTCTTATGGAGGAACACGACTACTATACGCATTAGGCCGTGATGGTTTACTGCCAAAAAGTATGGCTGAGCTCAGTCCCAAATTTAAAACTCCCGTGAAAAACACATGGATTTTCGCATTACTAGTTGCCTTTTGTGCAGGATTTGTACCACTTTCTAAGCTTGCCGAATTAGTCAATATGGGTACATTAGTCGCATTTACTATTGTATCCATCGGTGTGGTGTATTTACGTAAAAATAAAAATATTCCTTCTGGGGGCTTTAAAGTACCGTTTTTCCCAGTCCTACCGATTTTATCATTCCTATTATGTCTCTTTTTAATATCACAGCTTTCTGTCCTTACATGGGTTGCATGTGGTATTTGGTTCATCATCGGTTTCATTGTTTATTTGGCTTATGGTCGAAAGCATAGCGAAATGAATAAAGGATAAGAAAAAGGTGTCTCTCATAGAGACATCTTTTTTAATTTAATTAATGTCAATTCCTATAAAACTAGAGGCTTGCTCTGTTGTTACATAACGAACTGGCAAACATAAAAACCTCTATCCCATCCTTGGCGAATGAAATAGAGGTTACTTCGTTATTATAGTAAGGTTTGTTCCTGTAATTTTGCTGTGAAATACTTTCGTGCATCTGCTGTTAGAATTTGTAGTAATGTCACTTCTTCCTGACGAGCAAATTCTACAAACATCCCACTTAAATTTTCGTAGACATATTTGATTTTAAAGCCACTATCTAAATACTGATCCACTTTTTGTATTTCTTCTTTGCTTTGTTGGAATTCAGACATGCCATCACCTCACCTTCTTTTGAAAATGTCTTGATGTAGTGTCACTTATTCGGCACCTTTTATTTCTAGCAGAGGGTCTGGTTGCTCCACTAACTCTTCTTCCTCTTGATCTGTCAGTGGCGCATGTACTTGTTGGCCAAATAATTCATCCAAATTATGTCCGACTGTAATACCTAAAAATTTCGCATCACTTGGATCTTCTAGCTCTGCTTGAGGGTATTTTTTAAACCACCAATACTTCGCTAAGACATAATAGACAATTGCTCCTACAAAGAACCCTACTAAAGAAGAATAAGTAGAAAAAATATTGGCAATAGCACCACCGATTACCCAGGCCACTAACCCGGCGATATTAAAACCTTTATAGTATTTAAATTGTCCATCTAATTCATAGAGTTCCTTGACATGTACACGTCGTTTGCGAATGAGATAATAATCCGCAAATAATATCCCTACAATCGCCGTTAATATTCCACCTATAATCAATAGAACATTGACCATTACATCAAATAAACTCCATGGTTGAGCAAGAATACCAATAATTCCCGCAATAACAACCCCTACCCAAAAAGGTACTTTGGGGCCACCGATATTTGAGAAAATTGTAGCTGCTGGTACAACATTAGCAGACGTATTCGTTGACCATTGTGCTAACACAATCATCAACAAAAGGACCCCTAAAATAAAACCACTCGCACTTTGTTGTAAAGCATTGATAGGGTCAGCAGATGCTACTGCCATATAACAAACTGCACCAATTGTAACAATAAATGTGTTCGTTATTGGCATAACAATTAATGAGCCCACGAGCTGTGTTTTATTCCGTTTGAACCAATTGCGTTCATTTTTAGGTGCTTTAAAAAAGCGAGATAATGATGGCATATCAGCTGCCAGTGTTGACCAAAAGCCCATGTTTGCCATGACCACTACCATAAAAGCTGTAAAGGCAGCAAAGCCCGTTGTTGGCGTTTCTACCCACGTCCAAATATTTTTCCCTTGCGACGTGGCATTATCAGCTAATGTATAATACATCCAGCAAGAAATTAAAATAATGACTGGCGCTGCTAAATCAGCGAAGCGCTCAATGGACTTAATGCCGAGTGATGTATTAAAGAGCTGAAGTGCCGCAAATACAAGGAAACAAATAAACCAATTATCATAATCAAACAATAAATTTAAAATCCCATTTATCGCCAATGCTCCAAAATACGTATTAAGACCAAACCAACATGCGGCTGTTATACCCCTTACAAGTGAAGGAATATGAGTGCCAAATGTGCCGAATGGTGCACGCATATAAACAGGGAATGATAATCCATGCTCAATACCTATATCACCAATTAACGTCATAAAGACACCGATCAAACAGGAGCCTACCAACGTAGCTAAAATAACCATTGGTAAGGATAAATTCATAATGGCTGAACCGCCAATTGCAAAAGCCGCTAAAACAATCGCCATTCCTATCCAAATCACCGCAAAACCAAATGTTCCAATATTTCTTTGTTGATGTGTCACTGGAAGTAAATCTGGGGATTTTAAATAATTCCCTTCACGTTCCATAAAGTTTCTCTCCTTTTTTTCTAATTTCCGTGACAACCTACTTGAAGTTTTCCTTTCCTCCATCGCCACTTGATGAAAGGAAGGTGGAATTTCGATTTTATTCATCTATCTTCATTCAGTTGGTGTTCGATAGGCTATAGCTCATCCCTATAAATGTCTACTACTGAATAAAGATGAAAAGTCTTTATTTTGAGAGACTGCTAATGAGCGTTTGGCGTTCATTCCATGTCATTGGTGGCACGGTTGATTTACGTTCAACCATCGAAATGGCACCATCTACTGGACAAACAATAGAGCATAAATTACAACCTACGCAGTCTTCTTCACGAACTTTTAGCAATGGACGTCCATTTTCTGTATAAAGATCAATACATTGATGTGACGTATCCTCGCAAGCAATATGACACTTGTTACAATTAATACAAACATCATTATTAATTTCTGCGACAATTTTATAATTTAAGTCTAAATCACCCCAGTTGGAATATCTTGAAACGGAGCGACCTACTAAGTCCATGACGGAAGCTAAACCTTTATCGTCTAAATAATTGTTCAACCCATCAATCATATCCTCCACAATACTAAAGCCATGGTGCATCGCTGCTGTACAAACTTGAACGCCAGTTGCACCCATTAGTATAAATTCTGCAGCATCCTGCCAATTAGAAATTCCGCCAATGCCCGAAATCGGTACATTGACTAATGGATTACGAGCACATTCTGCTACCATATTGAGTGCAATCGGCTTTACAGCTGGCCCACAATAGCCACCATGTGCTCCTTTACCAGCAACATGAGGAACTGTATTCCAAGTATCTAAATCTACACCTGCCAAACTATTGATCGTGTTTATCATACTTATGGCATCTGCTCCACCTCTTGTAGCCGCTTCTGCCGTAACTGTAATATCCGTAATGTTTGGTGTTAATTTCACAATGACAGGTGTACGTGCCGCTTCCTTTACCCAGTACGTTTGTTTTTCCACCAGTTCAGGGACTTGACCAGAGGCAGAACCCATGCCTCGCTCTGCCATCCCATGTGGACAACCAAAGTTAAGCTCAAGACCATCAACCCCCACATCTTCTACACGTTTTACGATTTCATGCCACTTTTCTTGCTTCGGCTCCACCATTAAAGAGGCTATAATCGCGTGATTAGGAAATTTCTTTTTTGTCTCATAAATTTCTTGTAAGTTTACTTCTAACGGTCGATCTGTAATTAATTCAATATTATTGAAGCCGGCTACACGCTGACCGTTAAAACTAACAGCCGCAAAACGGGAGGATACATTTAAAATCGGATCCCCCAATGTTTTCCATACGGCACCACCCCATCCAGCTTCAAATGCCCGTTGTACTTGATAACCTGAATTCGTAGGTGGTGCGGATGCCAACCAAAATGGATTCGGCGATTGGATGCCTGCTAAGTTAATGCGTAAGTCTGCCATGTAAGTTCCCCCTTTATGCAATCTCACTTGGTTTTCTTAAACGTTCATGAATCTTGTATGCTGCATCTTTTCCTTGCTGTACAGCAGTCACCACCATCGCTTCTCCCTGTCCATTGCCAAAGACAACGTCTCCACATGCAAACACTTTGTCATTGGACGTTTGCATCGTCGTCTCGTCTATATCAACAACGCCATTTGTATGGTCTAAACCAAATGCTTCAATTAATGAAACAAAACGAGTTTGCCCAATGGCTTTAATGACCGCATCCACTTCGATGATAAAATTAGAGCCCTGTACCTCCTCTGGTCTTTGTCGACCATCAGGACCAGGTTCACCAAGCTTCATTTTTACGCATTCAATACCTATTACCCTGCCATCCTCATTGCCAATAATCTTCTTTGGTGCTGTGAGCCATTTAAATTCCACACCATCCTGCTTCGCAAATTCATATTCAAATTGATAGGCAGTCATTTCTTTTTGCGTTCTTCGATAAAGTATTTGGACATTGTCTGCCCCTAAACGCACTGCACTTGTAGCTCCGTCTATCGCTGTATTTCCGGCACCAATAACAGCAACACATTTCCCTACAATTTCATTTGTAAGCGGTCCCATTTTTGTTTTTCTGACAAACTCAATAGCATCGTGGACACCATCTAAATCTTCTCCCTCAATGCCTAGATTGGGAACAGCCCCCATACCGACAGCTAAAATAACATGGTCATATTCTGCCAAAATTTCATCCGCAGTAATATCGACGCCAACCGTCGTATTAGTTTGAATATCCACTCCGAGCTGTTCAATTTGCTCGACTTCCCAATCAACAACATCATTAGGTAATCGGAACGCTACAATACCAAAACTACCTAAGCCGCCTGCCTTCGCTTCAGCCTCATAGATAGTTACTTGATAGCCAAAACGACTTAGTTCACGTGCCGCCGATAGACCAGCAGGACCAGCTCCAATGATAGCTACCTTATGACCATTACTTGGCCCCTGTTTAAATAGCTGAGCATTCGTTTCCATTGCCCAATCCGTTGCATAACGCTGTAACTCCCCAATTTTAATTGGCTTTGTTGAAGAGTTTAAGACACACGCTCCTTCGCATAATTCTTCCGTTGGACAAACCCTTGCACAGCTTGCACCAATAGGATTTGCTTCTAATATAGTCGTAGCAGAACCCTTCATATTACCAGATGCGATTTTTTTTATGAAATTTGGGATTTGAATACTTGTCGGACAAGCTTTAATACATGGTGCGTCATAACAATAAAGACAACGATTGGCTTCCTCTATAGCCTCATTCTTTGTCATCTTGTTTTTTAATTCCACAAAATTACGTTTAAGCTGCAAGGTCATCGCATTTTCTTGAATCGGAACCATTCCACATCCCCCTCATGTGTTCTTTTTTCCGTGCATCAATTGACGAGACCGATTGTTTTGTTCTCCAGCCAAAACAATCGGTCCAAAACTGAAGGAAGCTAAATCTTCAAGGCTTCCGCAGCTACTGTTTTTAAAGGACGTTTAATATATTGTCCACTACCTAGAACACCAACAAATTCTTTATTTTTAATGACATATTCGCCACGTACTAGCACACTAACAGGCTCGCCAGTCACTTCCCATCCCTCATATGGGTTATAGTCGACGTTCATATGATGTGTTTTAGCCGAAATTTGGCGTTTTGCCTCTGGATCAAAAATAACGATATCTGCATCAGAGCCGATGGCGATTGTTCCCTTTTGCGGGAATAAACCAAATATTTTTGCAGCACTTGTTGAAATCATATCGACAAATTCATGAATCGAAATTCTACCTTTGGCAACGCCTTCAGAGTATAAAATACTGAAGCGATCCTCAATGAAAGGCCCTCCATTTGGAATTTTTGAGAAATCATTTAGGCCTAACTGTTTTTTACCCTTAAAGCTAAAGGAGCATTGGTCAGAGCCAATTGTCTGAAGCTGTTTCGCCTTTAGGGCATTCCATAAATGTTCTTGATGATATTTCGGGCGAAGAGGAGGTGACCAAACATACTTGGCCCCTTCAAAGCCTGGCTGGGCAAGAGCTGATTGATCAAGTGTTAAATAGGGTGGACATGTTTCACCATAGACGTCATAGCCCTTTTCACGAGCAGCAATAATTTCATCCACCGCTTCTTTACATGTTACATGCACTACATATAGCTTTGCTCCGGCAATATGCGCTAATTCAATGGCACGTTTTGTTGCCTCTCCCTCTAATTCAGCCGGACGTGTTAAAGCATGATAAATCGGCTCCTTATGACCTGCACGTCTTGCTTCCTCGACAAGTTCATCAATCACAGAGCCATTTTCACAATGGACCATCACCAATGCTCCAAGATCTTTGGCAATTTTAAACGCCTTAAAAAGTGTTCGATCTGAAGCCTGGAACTCTTTAGCATAAGCCATAAAGACTTTGACAGAGGTAATTCCCTCTTGCTCTAAAATTTGAGGTAATTCGGCTTCGGTTTCAGGCGTTAAATCACCAATCATTAAATGGAAACCATAATCAATAGCAGACTTTCCTTTGGCTTTGTCATGCCATTTTTCTACGGCAGCTGACAATTTTTCTTCACCTGCTGTTAAACAAAAATCTAAAATAGTGGTTGTCCCACCAAAAGCGGCCGCAATCGTTCCTGACTTCCAATCGTCATCTGTCACTGTATTATTGAATGGCATATCTAAATGCGTATGAGGATCAATCCCCCCTGGCAACACAAATTTACCAGTTGCATCAATGATTTCAGCACCATCCTCACTTAAATTTTGTCCGATTTGCACAATCTTGCCATTATCAATTAAAATATCTGCCTCAAATACATCCGCAGCAGTTGCTACTCTTCCACCTTTAATGATTTTTTTCACTGTGCCCCTCACCCTTCATCACAAAATTAGAGAATACTTCATGTTTAATGCAATGTATACGTTTCGCCCATACTAAATTTTGTTTGTAGCGTTAGAACCGTTTCTAGTAAAATATCTGCTCCCTTTGCACAATCCTCAAAGGTTGTTTTCTCTTCCTCACAATGACTCTTCCCTTGAATACTTGGAACAAAAATCATTGCCGAGGGAACCATACTCGCCATATACTGGGCATCGTGTCCTGCTCCACTAAACATGCGATGTGCAGTATAACCGAAGCTCTGACAGGCTCTTTCTACCTCATTACAAATAGCTGTATCAAAATACACGGTTTCTCTACCCCATAGCTTTACTGGGTGGATATTACATCCTCCTGCCGTTTCGGGTAGTGCATGAAGAATATCCTCAACTTGTTCCATCACCTCAGGATCTTGATGACGAGAATCAATCGTAAATGTCACCTGATTAGGGATGACTGTGTGAATATTTGGCAAAACATTCAGACGGCCAAAAGTAAACACTAATTGCTCATCAATCTTTCCTAATTGCTCATGTAACTCTGTTATAATCGTTGAGGCAACAATCATCGGGTCTTTCCGCATTGACATGGGTGTCGTTCCAGCATGGTTCGATTGCCCTGTAATCGTAATATCATAGCAAACCATGCCAAGCACACCTTCTACAACCCCAATTTCACGTTGTTTCGCTTCTAACACCGGCCCTTGCTCAATATGCAATTCGATATAAGCTAGTGCTTCCTTCAGACGATTGGCTTGCTCTCCCTCATACCCACTTGCTTGTAACGCTTCATGGAAACGAACACCATTTTTATCTGTGGATTGGAGTATCTTTTCTTTGGCAAATTTAGAGGTGATCACCCCCGAACTCATCATTGCTGGGTCAAAACGAGCCCCTTCTTCATTCGTAAAATTAACAATCATGAGCGGAATATCCACTTCAATTTCATTTTCTTTAATCGTTCGAATTGCCTCGATAGCCGTTAAGATGCCTAATACACCATCGAATCTTCCACCCTTTTCCACCGAATCTAAATGGGAACCCATAACAATTGGTGGCACATCCTTTTTCCCAGCAAGAGTCGCATAAATATTTCCCATATCATCCACATCAATATCCATACCTAGAGCTTCACAACACTCACAAAAATAGTTTCGTGCTAATACATCCTCATCCGAAAGAGACAAACGTGTGACGCCACCATTTTCAGTAGCCCCAAATTGACTAAATTGTTCAATTAACTCTTGCAATCGTCTACTATTACATTTATACATATGCAAGTCCTCTCTTTCACAGTAGTTATTAAACATTCTAAAATAGATAAAATTTGAGAGATATGGATAGAAAACTAAAAAAATATGTGCAACTGCACATCATATATGGTAAGTTATGTTCATAATTAAGGGGGGGAAATATGGGGACGATTCGTAAAATTGTGGAGGGAGTTCAATTCCCAATGCTCACATTAGTCGCTGGACATAGTGGTACGTATCGAAGAGTTACTGGTATTAATGTTGTTGAAAGCAATGATTTAATCATGTTTTGTAGACCCAATGAATTAGTCGTCACAACTGGTATTCATTTAAATGCAGATGTAAATTCATTAGAACAACTAGTGAAACAAGCCTACGCCAAAAAAGTAGCTGGTTTTATTATTAATACAGGTCCATTCATTCCTAATATTCCAGAGGCCGTCATCTCATTTGCCAATCAATATGATTTCCCTATATTTCAAATGCCATGGAATTTTCGAATTGCCGATCTATTAAAAACGACCTTTCAGTTTATCGCCAACCACCATCAGGAGCTATCCATCGAAGAAAAGGTTCTGTTCAATTTATTATTCCATTACAAACAAAACGCTAACACCATGAAGGATCAGCTAGCACAGCTCGGTTTTCCTCAAGGGAGAGAATTAGCCATTATTACTTGCACAACGGTCGGCACTCAAGCCTCCATTGATCGATATGAGGTATTGGTGCAATTCGCTTTTCAAAATCGCTATCAACGCTTCTTAAAATTAAAACATAAAAACTACCTCATCTTTTTAATTGATAAAACACAGATCAATACACCAAATATACCCTTCTCAAAAATCGTTGAAGAAATCTATGAAAAAATTACGTTGAAAAATGGTTGCTTGGATATGATTATTGGAAAAGGCAACTATCACAAAGAGCTTGAAAATGTCCGTAAAAGCTATGATGAATCTTTAACAGTCATTCATTTAGCTCAGCTACACAACAATCGTTTTTTATATAAATATAAAGAAATAGGTGCCTATAAAATTATTATGGCTGTGCAAAATCAAGCACTCATGAAATCCTTCAGCCAAGATATTCTTGGTCATCTCTACCACTATGATGATGTGCACAACACAGATTATGTACCATTTTTACGCATTTTTCTTGAGGAAAATGGCAGTACAAGTAGGATTAGTGAGCGTCAGTTTATTCATCGCAACACGGTTCTTTATAAAATAAAAAAAATTGAAATGCTTTTAGATATGGACTTGAGTAATCCCTTTACTAAGACAAATTTGTATATTGCCTTTTTAATAGAGGATGTTTTAACACATCAATAATAGCTATATAGCCATTTAATTGTCCGAATTTTCTATCAAAAAATATTCCTTCTAAAACTCTTAAGGCATACATATAAAGTACAAATGGGGTCGACTTTGCATTTTTGTTGTCCACATCTGACCTAAGACGTATGCATGTTCTGCCATTATCTGTTTAAGGAGTGAATATAGTGACCAATGTAACAAGACCAAATTGGCAAGTCAAAGATGAACAATTTGTATGGCACTCCATGAAGCCATACAACCCAAAAGCAACGATGATTGTTCAATCTTCTAAGGGCGCATGGATTACTGACACTGAAGGAAAACGCTATTTAGATGCTATGGCAGGCTTATGGTGTGTAAATGTTGGCTATGGTCGAGAGGCAATTGCTAAAGTTGCTTATGATCAATTACTAGAAAATACGTATACACCGTTATCTGTCGGGCATATCCCTGCCATTCAATTAAGTGAAAAGATTAGTGAACTATTAGGAGATGATTATGTCGTCTTTTACTCGAACAGTGGTTCTGAAGCGAATGAAGCTGCCTTCAAAATCGCTCGACAATATCATCAACAAAAAGGACATGTCAATCGAACGAAGATTATTTCTCGTTATCGCGCTTATCATGGGAGCTCAATGGGGGCCTTAGCGGCAACTGGACAAGCTCAGCGAAAATACAAGTATGAGCCATTGGCACCTGGTTTTATCCATGTCACGCCACCTGATTCGTATCGTGCCAATGAAGACCATATTAAAAGTAAAGATCCATGTGCACTGCCATCCGTCCAAGCGATCGACCATGTCATGACTTGGGAAATGTCTGATTCTATTGCTGCTGTCATTATGGAGCCAATCATTACTGGCGGCGGTGTGATCATGCCCCATGAGAATTACTTA
This sequence comes from Lysinibacillus sp. A1, assembly GCF_000801965.1. NCBI lineage: Bacteria > Bacillati > Bacillota > Bacilli > Caryophanales > Bacillaceae > Lysinibacillus > Lysinibacillus sp. A1. The sequence continues at coordinate 56,127 of NZ_JSZM01000009.1, read as the reverse complement.
CAAGGGGTTAAAGCAGTTTGTGAAAAACATGGTGCATTATTAATTGTGGATGAAGTGATTTGTGGCTTTGGGCGTACAGGGAAAGCTTTTGGTTTCCAAAACTACGGCATACAGCCTGATATTGTGACCATGGCTAAAGGCTTAACAAGCGCTTATATGCCACTATCTGCTACTGCTGTTCGACGTGAAATTTATGAGGCTTTTGCAGGGAATGATGATTATGATTTCTTCCGCCATGTTAATACTTTTGGTGGCTCGCCCGCTGCTTGTGCCGTGGCATTAAAAAATATTGAAATTATGGAAGAGGAAAATTTATTTAACTATTCCGCTACGTTAGGAGAAACGCTCCTTAAAACTTTACAAGAGCAATTAAAGGAACACCCATATGTCGGGGATATTCGTGGAAAAGGTCTTTTGATCGGTATAGAGCTTGTACAAGACAAGAAGAGCAAAGCCCCACTAGATGTCACACTCGTTAATAAAGTTATTGCGCAATGTAAGGAGCAGGGGCTAATTATTGGTAAGAACGGTGTAACTGTTGCAGGCTACAATAATGTTTTAACGCTATCTCCTCCACTAATCGTCTCCTCTGAGGAGATTGACTTCCTTGTGGAAAAATTCACCCAAGCCTTACATGCTATAAAATTGTAGGAGGACAGCTCAATGATAACGAATACGGATATTCAAGAATTAGGCCATTTTATGAATGGACAAACTGTTTTAGGAAAAAGTGGACATTTTTCTGATGTATATAATCCAAGCACAGGTTCTGTCATTGCGCGAGTTCCCCTAGCAACACAAGAAGAGGTAAAAGAAGCGATTAATGCTGCCCAAAAAGCATTCCCTGCATGGCGCGCATTATCCGTTGGGAAACGAGCAGAAATTATGCTCAAGTTTCGCCAATTACTAACAGACAATATGGATGAGCTCATCGATATGATTTGTAAGGAAAGCGGCAAAACCAAAGAAGATGCGAAGGGCGAAATTACACGTGGTTTAGAATCGGTTGATTTAGCCATCAATGCCCCACACTTTCTAAAAGGTGAGTATTCCGTTAATGTGGGTGGTCAAATTAATGCTTATTCCACAAAAGCACCATTAGGCGTAGTGGCTGCCATTTCACCATTTAACTTTCCTGTTATGGTCCCACTAGCCATTACAAGCATGGCTGTCGCAGTAGGAAACTGTGTCATTTTAAAGCCATCCGAGCGTGTCCCTTGTTCTGCGCTATATCTATCAGAGCTATGGACAAAAGCAGGCTTACCAGATGGTGTATGGACGGTCATTAACGGTGATAAAGATGCTGTCAATGAGCTGTTATCCAATCCACTAATTGAAGCAGTTTCCTTTGTAGGGTCCACTCCTGTTGCAGAAGCTATTTACGCCACGGCTTCTAAACATGGGAAACGTGTGACTGCGCTAGGCGGTGGGAAAAATAATATGGTTGTCATGCCAGACGCTGATTTAGAGCATGTCGCAAATGCCTTTTTAGGAGCAGCCTATGGGGCAGCTTCTCAACGGTGTATGGCGATTTCTACCATTATTCCTGTAAAGGAGGATACGGCGAATAAATTAGTCTCCATCCTAGCTGATAAAATTGCCAAATTAAAAGTGGGACCTTATACAGACCCCGACGTTGATTTCGGTCCAGTTATTACACAGCATTCGAAGGAAACGATTATTGGCTATATTGATCGTAGCCTACAGGAAGGCGCAACCATTGTTTGTGATGGACGACATCCGGAAATTGCCAAGCAATCAAAAGGGTTTTATCTAGGTCCTACTCTCCTCGATCATGTTAAACCAGGTATGGAAATTTATGAGCAGGAGGTTTTTGGGCCAGCCCGCAATATGGTTCGTGTGGATTCATTGGATGAAGCGATTGCTTTAATCAATGCCCATGAACTAGGTAATGGCGTGACAATTTTTACGAATGATGGTGCAGCTGCTCGTAAATTCACCACTGAAATTGAAGTAGGGATGGTTGGCGTGAACGTACCTATCCCCATTCCAGTAGGCTATCATAATTTTGGTGGCTGGAAACGCTCAAGATTTGGTGAGGGACATATGTTTGGACCAGATCAGGTACGCTTCTTTACAAAAACAAAGACCATTTCAGAAAAATGGATCACACAGGATCATGACACTACATCATCCTTTGCCTTCCCAAGCAATCAAGCATAAAGTTAACTTGCGTAGTCATCGAATGGACTACGCGAGTTTTCCCCTATTTGAAAAAAACTGATGAACCAAATATGGCCACCAGTTTTTATCAAAAGCTTACATATTGTCTTTCTTCTCCACTTTTTTCACTTCAGTTGTCTTCTTTACTTCAGTGAAATCCGCTTCTTCCCCAGCCTCCATGCCATAGCTAGGATTTCGATCGATACGCGTATAAGTATCTATGTCTTCCTCGTCTTCAAATCGCTTCACCAAAATTGGTAAAGTAATTAAACCAGCGATTCCGACTAGTGCGTAAATCCATCGCGATAAAACCGCTGTTTGCCCGCCAAATAAATAAGCCACTAAATCAAACCTAAAGAATCCAATGAGTCCCCAGTTGATTGCCCCTATAATGACTAACACTAATGCGATTCTATAGAGCACGCTCATGAGTACACCTCCTTTATCATTTTTACTCCTAGCTAATTTTTTTAGCAGAGAGGTGTCATAAGAAGCGATAAAATGATAAAGACTAGTCATTAAAACCGCCATATTGACGGTCTTATTTTTTGCAATAACCTCTTTTTTATACAGGAGGTGGCCAGATGGACTAGGTGTAATTAGCCTTTTTTGGCATTGCCCTTTAATTGATGAGATTGTTCATGTTGAAGGAGCCATTCTTTACGCCACATTCCACCACCATATCCAGTCAAAGATCCGTTAGAACCAATAATTCGATGACAAGGAACGACGATACTAATATTATTTTTACCATTGGCACTACCAACTGCTCTCACTGCCTTTTCATTGTGAATAGCCACAGCAATATCTTTATAGGAAGCTGTTTCACCGTAGCCTACGCTAGGTAAAGCATGCCAAACGGCTTGTTGGAAGTCTGTCCCTTTAAAAACATAGGGAAAAGAAAACTCATGTCGTTCCCCACTAAAATATTCATGTATTTGCTTTGCACATTCTAGGAGCACTGCTGGTGTGTCTTGTTGAGGAACATGGATGAGCTCTTCTCGTTCTGCAAAATTAATGCCAGCAATTGCTTCTTCATGTCCTTCGATTTCAATGATGCCAATCGGTGATTGATAATCTAATTTAAACTGTTTCATATAATGACCTCCATAAGTAAAAGGTGGCATAAGCCTGCCATCCTTGCCAATGTTGCGAATAGTGGGTGATCTCCTCAATCGTAGGTTTTCGTTTTAAACCTAATTGCCTTTTTAGAGCATTATGTAGACCCACATCTGCTATGGGGAATGCGGATAGCTCTTGGAAAGATTTCATTAGCACATAATCAGCCGTCCATGCCCCAATGCCCCGAATAGCCATTAAACTGTTTTTCATGTCCTCATAGTCCTTTTTTTGGCGCAGCATTTCCTTTGTCAATTGGCCGCTCGCTATACATTTCGCAATATCAATGATGTACTCTGCTTTTCTTTGCGTAAACTGAAGGTTCCTTAAATCCTCCACTTGGATAGTAGCGATTTTTTCAGGTGTTGGAAATAACCAGTGGCTTTCCCCTTCAAAGGTAACACTTTCTCCAAATTGTTCAACGAAGCGCTTTTTAAGTGTATAGGCAAACGTTAAATTAATTTGCTGTCCAATAATAGCCCACACGAGAGCCTCGAATAAGTCAGGTATTCCCAATAAACGTAATCCTCTATATTTTTCTGTCAATGGCAGTAAAATATTATCCTTGTTAGCCATCTGATAAAAACAAGCCAAATCCGTTTCTAAATCAAACCATTCTATAAGATAGCGGACAATTCCTTCTCTGTCATGGAGTGATGGCTGATTCATCGGAAATTCTACTTTCATTTTATAAGCTTGCTCACTTATTCTACATACAATTAGCTGATCCTTTATTTTTAGTAATTTAAAGAGAACATCCTCTTTTATTTGGTGGAGAATTTCTTGATTGGATCGTTTTAAAAACATCCAACACTCTGTAAAATTAAATTCCGCTGGAGGTTCGATTTCCACATAATGAGCGTGATTCATCCAGTTCATAGCCTACCCCTTTCTATGAAAGATTACGAAATTCTGTGGGCGAGCAATTTTTTAATCGTCGAAACACTTTATAGAAGTTAGACGGACTTTGAAACCCAGCTTTATAGCAAATATCCAAATTTGTATAGTCTGTATGTTTTAAAAGGTGGGCCGCCTTATCAATTCTTATTTTTTCAAGGTAGGCTCGAGGCGTCTCCGCTGTCACTTGTTTAAATAGTCGCTCAAGATGGAATGGACTAATACCAACATGCTCTGCCATATCCTGCAAGGTTACCTTTTGTTTATACGCACTAATGATAAAAGCTGTTACCTGTTGAATCAATTGTGTGTGTGGTGAACATTCGATTTCAGGCTGACATCGTTTACAAGCACGATAGCCCGCTGTCTCGACTTCTTGAATAGATTCATAAAAATCAACATTCATCTTTTTTGGCTTTCTTGATTTACAGGAAGGACGGCAATAAATTTTAGTCGTTTTAACCGCCGTATAAAATAGTCCATCATAGGTTTGATCACAGGCTATAATCTTTTCCCACTTCTCCTCAAAGGATAAATGGATTGCATTATCCATGAATGGCTCACCTCATTTTCATAGATTACACATATAAAGAAGAAGTATCTTGGTCTTTCACTAATTGTGCAGTATGCGCTGTCAAATAGGCAATGATTTTATCCGAAAGTGCATTGCCAAAACTCATGCGTCTTACCCCTAATTCTTTTAATGTTTGGCAATTTGTTAAACCTGGTAAAGAAAGTAGATTAATCGGTGCATCCACATTGCTTGTGATAGCTCTTATTTCATCTACATCTGTTAAGCCTGGGATAAAAACACCACTTGCTCCGCTCTCGACATAAGCCATTGCTCTAGTCATCGTTTCTTGATAAGGCTGTTCAACTTGAAAATACGTATCTGTTCTAGCATTAATAAAAAAATTTTGATAACCACGATTATCTAACATAGACCTCATATTTGTAAGCAAATGACAGTGTTCTGTAAGACTTCTTAAGCCTACTTGATGTTTGAATGAATCTTCAATATTAATTCCAGCTACTCCAACATCAGCAGTCCTTAACACATTGTCAATAATGCATTGTTCATCATGACCATATCCCGCTTCAATATCCGCTGATACGGGGATATTTACTTGCTCTGTTATAGCTTGAATAATGGCCAAATGACGCTGAAAATCAATCAGTTCCCCGTCTGCATGGCCTAGTGAATTCGCAATCCCCCAGCTAGTTGTACCAATCGCCTGAAAACCTGCTTTTTCTAATATGAGCGCTGATAACACATCCCAAGCATTCCCTAAAAATAAAAGCTCCTGCGAGTCATGTAAATCATTAAATTTCTGAATGTTTGACATATTGAAAGCCTCCTATCATTTACTAGCCTCATATTATCAGGAAGTTCCCATTTATTTCGTCCTCAATCTTGCTGTTATAGTCTATAATAAGGAGGTATCAATTAACTTAAATTTCCGAAAAGAGAAAATTAAACAAATGTTGTAGCTATTTAACTTCACCTAGTAACGGTAGAATGGGAGCAATGAATTTTTGATGAAAAACAAAAGGATCAGAAAAACCCTGTTATTGATTTGTTTTACCCTTTCTTTTATCATCCTTATACCTCCTGTAAGTGCTATGAGCCCAACAGATGAGCTAGTAGAACCTATTATAGTAGGAGAGCATTATGAAATTTTTCGAGATCCATCAAAAAAGGTCCCTATTGAAGATATATTGAACGGCACTTATGACCATCTCTTTGTGGCCAGCAATCAACCCTATCCATTCTTTTGGCATACTCAAGATACCATTTGGTTACGCTTATCTATGGACAAGATTTTATTAGATAAAGGGGAACCTTATTGGCTAGAGGTGACAGATAAATTAGATAGCATTGAGTTGTTCTCAGTAAAAGCGGATGGCTCCTATGATGTGCAACGAAGAGGCATTGCTAATCTAGGGGAACAATCACTTCCATCTCGTTCTAATTTATTTCACATCCACGACCCTTCTACTCAAGAAATTTTTATTAAGCTAGATGGTGCATTACCACTAAGTATTACCTCCTTTTTATATACCGAAATAAGTTTTACAAATAAGATGAGTGAATATAAATTTTTAACTGGCATTTTCTATGGTTTTTTATCAGCTCTATTAATTTATAACTTATTTTTATTTTTTTCATTGAAAGATAAAGCTTACTTTTTCTATGTTTTATATATGCTAAGTTTTATTTTCTATCAAGCAACGTTAAATTCGCTAGACATAGAATTATTGGGCAATTGGTTGTCACAAGAATTTTTTATTAAATCATTAACCATTAGCGGCAATCTACTGCTTTTATTTATGCTCCTATTTTGTCTTCAGTTTTTGGAGTTGAAAAAATTTCTACCGTCATTCCATACAATCGGAAAACTACTTTTATGGATCACCATCTGTTCTTTAATGGCATCTTTTATTCTTTCTGACGTTGCATTTATCAATAATTTCACAACTACCTTTGCGGTAGTAGTCTTTATCTTTCTATGGCTATCTGGCATTTTCGTTTTCAGAAAAGGGCAAAAGATGGCTCGATACTATATCATTGGCTGGACAGTTTTACTAAGCTCCATCATTGTTCAAGCGCTGGCGTTTTTAAGTATTATTCCATTCCATCCACGAGTTTTTGAGGAAGTACCAGCCATTGGTGCTATTTTTGAATCCATTTTTTTATCTTTAGCATTGGGCGATAAAATCAACATTATTAAAAAAGAACATCAACTCATGCAAGAAACATTAAATGAAACATTAGAATATAAAGTTCAAGAACGGACAAAAGAGCTTGAATCAGCCAAGCTTGAGCTTGAAGCATTAGCAAACACAGACCGACTCACTCAAATACCAAATCGTGTACGCTTAGATGACGTATTAGAAAAAGAATTTGAACAAGCTACAGAAAATGGCACACCCCTATCGATTATCTTGTTGGATATTGATCATTTTAAAGCTGTGAATGATGAATTCGGACATCAAGTGGGTGATCTTGTGTTACGTCATGCAGCAGACATTTTGAAAAATCACGTACGAGTAGAAGACATCGTGGGTAGATGGGGCGGCGAGGAATTTTTAGTTGTTTGTCCACACACTCGCTTAAAGGATGCTGTGCAACTGTCTGAAAATCTACGACAGCAGCTTGAACAACATTCATTTCCAGTTGTTCATCAAAAAACGAGTAGCTTTGGTGTAACAAGCTTTGTCATTGGCGATACGATTCATTCCTTATTATCAAGATGTGATAAAGCTTTATATCAAGCAAAGGAATATGGTAGAAACCGTGTGGAATTTTTACAGAATGATAAAAATTCAGAGACTAATCAAGAGGCATCCACCCTGTGATTCTCTTGACGAAAAAGATGACTTCGGCTTATACCAAAGTCATCTTTTATTTCATTGGAAGACGTTCTATGAATTTTTTTGAAGCTAAATTAAGTAAGTACTTGTTCCTTCGCAAGCCTTCTTTGCAATGCAATCTCCTTGCGTTTTTCTTTCGTTACACGTTGCCAAATGACTACTGTAACGAATCCAATTATAGCTAAACCTAATAATATACCAAAGAATACTTTATAGCCTGCTGTGCCACCCCAATAATCTAAACAAGCGCCTGCAATGATTGGCATAAAGATTTCCCCACTATAGCCAATAATCATTAGCGGCATGGATACTGTTCCTGTTGATTCAACAGGATAATCTCCTTCTACTAAAATAGCAAAATGCATTGCCTGCAAAGCATACATGGATGTATAAATAATCCCAATAAATATTAAGAGCATCAGGATAAAGGAAGCTTTGCCTGGTAATAAGATGAGTCCCACTAAGCCTAGTGCTAATAATATATAGCCGATTAACACCATATTAGACACACCTATCCGGTCACCAATAATGCCTGCACTAAAACTGCCGATTGGTCGACAATACTGAGAAAAGTAACCTAAAGCAGCAGCAATTAACGTAGATGCACCAAATGCGGCTGTTGCATAAGGTGTGATGTAATAATAGCTAATGATCATCGCATAAGACGTAAAAATAAGAATAGTTGCCAGCCAAGTTGTTGGCATCTTTAATACTTTCCAAAGGACGGCCCAATCAAATGATTTACTACCATCTTTATGCTCACTAGCTACAGTCCCTTGATCGGGGTCTTTATAAAGCATCATAATCATGAATCCTAACAAAAGACAAATGACAGAATACACTGTAATAACCGCTGAGAGCGCCATTTTATCACTCATATGCTTCGCAAAAAAAGCAAATATCCCTAAAATCACAGCAGATTGAATAATATTGGTTACGCCACGGCCACCTTCAAAAAATCCAAAAGCTTTTCCTTGTTCATTTTCAGAACCTAAAGAACGTACTGCTTTTACTAGCGCTCCCCAAAATGTCATAATGGACGTGATTCCCCAAGCAGCATGGATGAGGAGAAGCACTGGATATGGTGGATACAGTAATAATGTAAAACCTAATAGCCCTGTGGCCACTAGAGAAATAGTTAATAAATATTTTGTTTTCCAACGATCTGCACAAAATCCTCCAAAAATATAAGAAATTAAACAACAAACACCATATGCACTACCAAGTGTCCCCATTTGAGTATTCGTCAAATGAAATGCATCGAGAAAGACATCATAATAGTAATTTCTAAAATACGGTAATGCATAAATTAATGCACCTGAAACAGCTAAAATAACTAAAGTAGCTGTATTCTTTTTTAACTTAGCTTCCATATATTTACCCCTTATATGTTATTTACAAGCCATGACGTTTAATTTTTTGATCCCATTCCTTATGGAAGACCTGTTTGTCATTTTCTTTGATCGCCATTTCCCCAACAATTTGGAAGTTCTCTAGAGTAGATGTTTTAGTAACCGTAATATCGGCATCAATCCACCAACCCTCACGACCTATTTTCATTTTTTGATAGATTGTATACTGAGCTGACAATGGATCAGCATTCGTTAAGGTTAATTCCCGCTTCAAATTATGTTCTACCGTGACATCAATGTCATCAAAGCGATATATCCCTTCACCAAAAACGCCTCCAACCCCATCTGTAATACATGTCCATGTATCTGTTAAAATATCGTATGAAATAGAACGATCCACTCTTCCTTCTTGGAGTGTTGTGATAGGTGTTAATGGTGCACTTTCAGGATTCATATTGGGTCCAGCTATTTGATGTCCATGGTAGGTTGGCAATGTGAAAGTAGCTGTTTCAAGATTTAATGTTAATGTAGCATCTTCTGGCATCGGCCAAAACATAGGCCAAAATGTTGTGGCTAATGATAAGCGTAAACGGTGCCCTGCTTTAAATTGATGTCCGCAGCAATCTAATTGCACAAAGGCTTTCACTTTTTCACCAGGAGTTAACAGTTCTACATGGTCATGACCATTCAAATGTGTTAAATTCATCACCCCATAGGATACACGAGTAACAGCTCCATTTGGTGCTACGTCTGACAACTGCGCAAATAGCATTGCATGTTGTTTATCACTCATTAATTCCACTTCAAACTTCGGATAACCCACAATCTCTAGTGGATTCTCTAGCATGTCCGTTTCAAAAACCATAGCCATCCCATCATCAACTCGTTGATCTGCTGAACTTTCGCCAAGTACTCCAGCACCCATCCATTCTCCCGATAATAGACCGTGATTTTGTGGTGTTTTTAATTGCACCTGTTCTTGTTGATCACTACGTTGCTCTACTAATTTTCCATGTGTCAGTTGATACGCCTTCGTTTGTACCTCTTCTGCTGTTGGCCATGATTCCAGTCCAACCCAATAGCCATGGCTAACTGGTTTCTTAACAGATGGTTCCATGCTTTCTTCAACCCAAACATTCACCATTGGTCCATCCATTACATCATTGTCAATTCCTTTTAACCAATGATCCCACCATTTCACAGCCTCTTGTAAAAAGCCCATTGCTGGACCAGGAACTCCATCATGTGGGTAAACATGTGCCCATGGGCCAATAATGCCTTTTCTAGGAACAGAAAGCCCTTCCATTAAACTTAAGACTGTGTTCGTATAGGAATCTTCCCAACCATCTAGTGCAAAAACAGGGATTTCAATGTCATCGTAATTCTCACAAACTGAACCATGCTTCCAGTAGTCATCTCTTGTTTGATGCTCCATCCACTGCGCCATCCATAAAGGCATATTTTCTAAGCGCTCCATCCATTTCTCACGCCAGCAATCCCCAACAATATGAGGATCAATTGGACGGAGTTGATACGCTAACATAATAGCGCCCCACCAGAAGTTATCATTTAATAAACAACCACCCTTATAGTGAATGTCATTGTTATAGCGATCATCCGTGAAGCCTACTGTAATAATCGCCTTTAATGCCTTTGGTCTGCGAGCAGCTACTTGCAGAGAATTAAATCCGCCCCATGATTTCCCCATCATCCCTATATTGCCATCACACCAGCTTTGATTAGCGATCCATTCAATGACTTCAAGCGCATCATCCTGCTCTTGCTTTAAATACTCATCTTTTAATAAGCCATCTGACTCACCAGAACCTCGCATATCTACTCGTACAACAGCATAGCCATGTCCAGCAAAATACCCGTGCATAGGCTCATCTCTCGCTCTCGTTCCATCTGTTTTGCGATAAGGAATATACTCCAGAATAGCCGGTACTTTTTGTCCTGCCGCCACGGTCGGTAACCAAATTCGACTAGAAAGCTTTGTGCCGTCTGCTAATTCAATCCATGTGTTTTCAATCGTTTCATATGTACACTCAAATTGTGTCACAATTTTTTTACTCATTGAATAAATCCTCCCCTTGTGTTTGAACTTTTTGTCCTTGCATCCACTTCGTCTAATTATTTCGAATCTTAATTATTTAGTAATCATGATTATAAAATAATTGTGATTAGTATATCATCTGAAAATCCAATGTACAACACTGAAAATGCTAAAAGCTAATGCTATAATGGGAGATGGAAGTAAAAATTGTTATGCTATAATAAGGTTAAATTAGCTTATAAAATGATAAATATATGAATTAAACTAATAATTTTACATGACCATTGTACGTCGGGGGGGCTATTACTTTGAAAAAAAAGGAAATACAAAGGAGTCGTATGTGGAAATACTTTGTAGACGCCACAGCGGAAATTATTGAAGAAGAAGGAATGGAAAATGTCACGATTAGAAAGGTTGCCGATAAGGCTGGTTATAACAGTGCAACCATTTACAATTATTTTTCAGAAATCTCTCATCTCCTCTTTTTTGCATCGATGAGATGCATGCAAGATTATACGAACGAAGTTGCTCGTTACATAGAAAGAGGCAAGGACCCTATTGATAAATATTTATTAGCTTGGGAATGTTTTTGCCAGTACTCCTTCAAACAGCCACAAATTTTTCATGCCGTCTTTATTATGGATTTAGGGGAAACACCAGAAAAACTATTGGAAAATTATTACAACTTTTATCCTAATGATTTAATTAATATTCCTGAAGATTTAAAGACTATACTGTTTCAGCACAGCCTGACAAAACGGGGGCGTTCTATGTTAGAGATCGCTTTAAAAGAAGGCTATTTAACTGAGGGTAATGTGGATGCCATTAATGAAATCACCCTCTTAATTTGGCAAGGTATGTTTACTAACCTTTTAAATAATCGAAAAAGCTATGATGCCCAACAAGCAACAAAAATCGTTATGAGCTATATTACTAAGATTGTTCGAAATGCCAATCTTTTTGATGAGGAACATAACAACCAACAGTTATAAATCTATTGGTAACCACTTAAAAACCCCTTTTAGCTCATGCTAAAAGGGGTAATTTCTATTTTTGCCAATGATTCAGTTCTTTTAATAATTCGGGTAGCTGCAATTTCTTTACATCGATTGGCGGTAATGCTTTAATAAATTCTTTCCCATAGGATTTGCTAGTTATTCGACGGTCTAGGACGATAAATGCGCCTTTATCCTGAGAGGAACGAATTAAGCGACCAAAGCCCTGCTTAAAGCGCATAATAGCCTCGGGCAATGACAACTCTGTGAAGGAATTGCGTCCTTGTGCGGTAAGATGCTTAGCTCTCGCCTTAAAGACAGGCTCTTCTGGTGAAGAGAATGGCAGCCGTACAACGATAACAGAGGCAAGAGCATCTCCAGGAACATCGACACCCTCCCAGAAACTGTTTGTTCCAAAAAGAACAGCGTGGCTAAATTTTTGAAATGATTTCAGAATGCGCATACGGCTACCACCTGTAACACCTTGCGCAAAAAGCATATAATCATCTAAAAGTTCACTATCTTGAATGAGCTCGACTGTTTTCCGCAGCATATCCTGAGCTGTAAAGAGCACAAAGCAACGACCTTCCGTCATTCTAACAGTCCTCGTAATCGCATGAGCAACTGCCTCAATATATTCTTCTTGGCTGACATGCTGAATGTCTGGCATATCCGTGACAATAAATGCCTTTGCACCTGCGTAATAGGCTGGCGGTGCCTGTAGTTTTATCACTTCAACGCTATCAGAAATTCCTAATTGTCGTGTAACAAAACGCTCATTGCCTGGTACCGTTAATGTACCTGATGTCCATACAATGCTCGCTTGCTTACGAAGAGGTGCTAGCACTTGTTCAATAATCGGTGTGACATTGGCTGGCTTCTTAAAAACATGTAAACTGCCAGGAACACTTCGAACATCGAATTCTAGCCAAACCGAACTTCCATCATGCGATGACAGGAAAATGTCTTCCCACTCTGCAATTTTAATTTTCACTTCTCGAATCCAATAATGCCATTCGGATAAAATATACCTATCATTTTTATCTAATTGCTCAATATTATTTTCAAATGCTTGAGCTGCTTCAGTCGCAAGATCAAGCCATTGCTGCGTTAATTTACTTACTTGTAAAAATGACTCTTTGGCAAGCGTTACATCCTCTATAAATAAGGTACACTTACTACTAGCTCGCTTGCCTTTCATCTGTTGTTGCATGCTTTGTGCAGCTCGTTGAATGGTCTCATCAAATGCACGCTGTAACCGTATAAATTGAGCATCCAGTCGCTGTAAGCTTTGCATGGACACACGTTGTTTCTTCTTCGCCGCTTCACAAAAAAGTTGATAAAGTGCTGTGTCTTCCATTGTGCCAATTTGACCAAAAATATATTTCCATTGCGTATAGGAGAAGACTATTTCATCCTGTTGCATCGCAGCCTGTATAAATTGATGTGCCTCATCAATGACCCAGCCATCTATTTGTGTAAATATCGGTGTTTGACGAACTAAATCACTTAACACCATAGCATGATTTGTCACGATACAGTCAGCAAATGCGCTGTTCTTTAGCGCTTGTTCATAGAAATCAAAGCCTTTAGATGGTTTGTCATTTGGTATTTTGCGGATTTTCTCTAAGAACAGTTGTCCCCCACCTGAAACATTCAGCTCACTTAACACACCGGTCTCTGTTTTCGTCAGCCAAACGAGAATCTGTAAAATAGAAAACGTATCATCATAGGATTCGTCCGCATATGCCATGGATTGTTCAAAACGATCTAGATCAATATAATGCTGCATCCCCTTGAGTACACAAATATTTACTTTTGTTCCCAAGATTTTTTCTATCTTTGGTAGCTCCTCCTCTACAAGCTGTTCTTGCAGATAGGATGTATAGGTACTGATGGCGATTTTTTTATGGACAGTACGAGCATATACGATGGCTGGCAGTAAATATCCCGCCGTTTTGCCAATTCCCGTAGAGGCTTCAATTACACATTCCTTTTGCTCATGTAGAGCTTGCCAAATCGTATCCATCATCTTGAATTGAGCTGGACGTTCCTCAAAATTCGGGAGGGCCTTTGTCATTAATGCCGTTTTATCAGCCACCGTTTGCGGATAATCAATTGTCTCTGATGCATGGTCATGTTTATTACGACCATTACAAATCGCAAAATTCCGGTAATAATGCACATTCTCATTGCTTGTTTTATGTTGACGTTTTATTTGTAAGGCCTCGAAAAAAAGCTGAGAAATATTCGATTTTAAGCGAAATGAACGCTTATGCATTTGTTCTAATGTTAATTGAGGAAGATTTAAAAGCTCTTTCCAACAACATTTGAACAGCTCAGCAGTAGCACGAGCATCGTCGTCCGCTCGATGTGCATTGGCCAACTCTATATTTAATTCTGCTGCCAAGTCACCTAGCTTAAAGCCGAGTGACATCGGAAACAAAATTTTTGCCAGCTCTACTGTATCCATTTTTTTACCTTGCCATTTTGGAAGGCCAGCCCGTTTAAATTCCGCTTGTAAAAATGATAAGTCAAAATCCGCATTATGGGCTACAAATACACAATCAGCCAGTAGCTCATATATGTAATCCGCATGTTCTTCAAAAGGGTATGAATCCTTAACATCCTCATTTGTTATATGCGTTAAATCTTGAATGAACGATGGAATGGCTTTTCCCGGGTTAATAAATTTCGTATAGGTATGCTCAATTTCCCAATCCTTCATAATAACAATGGCAATTTGAATCATCCGGTCCCCATTTGCTGGTGAATGACCCGTTGTCTCCAAATCCACAATGGCATATTTTTGACTTTCCATCATACATCTCAACTCACAGTTCACATTAGATAAGAAGAATTTTATCATATATTTGGTTCAGCGGCATCCTTTCTCCCCTATATGCCGTCTAATATTCAATCCCTTTTGCTGCCGTACAATAAAAAAACCGCAACCTCAGGGTTATCCTTAAGGTTGCGGAAATAGCGATGTGACATACTTTAAAGCGAATGTCGTTTGTAAGCTATTCTTTTGAAGGTATTATTGCTTTTTAGCAACATCAACAATACGACCTTCTGCTGTTGTTTTCACTTCTTTTAATGATAGTAATTGCTCTTGTAGGTTTTCCCAATCAGATAAGCCTAAATCTGTTACACGACCTTCTTCATATGCTTTAGCAAACATATCAAAGCCGTCTCCACCTTTAGCAGTGAAGGCATTTGTTGCCACTGTATATGTTTTACCATCTTCTAGTGCAACATACTTACCAGTTGCTTTATCTAAATATTCGATTGAAACAACACGTGAGCCTGCTTCTTTTGATGAATCATATTGTAATTTCGCTCCACCAATGTGTAGGAAACCACCATTTTCTTTTGGTGCATTTTTCAAGGAAACTTCAAATGCTGCTTTAAGCTCAGCTCCTGTAGCATCCATTAATGCTAATGTGTTACCGAATGGTAATACTGTAATCACTTGTCCAACAGTTATATTGCCAGCTGGGATCGCTGCACGAATACCACCACCGTTTTGTAGTGCCATGACAACTGTTTTATCTGTATATTTTTGCGCTTTTGCCAACATACCATCTGTAATGATATTACCTAGAGCTGTTTCATTGCTACGTACACTTTCTAAGTTTGTTTCAGTTGCACGTGGATTTGCTAACTCCTGAGTAATTTTCACACCGATTTCTTTGTTGTTGACTTCATCAATTTTTGCTTTATATGGCGCTAGTAATTTTACTAATGCTGCATCTTCAGCAACTTTACCAAGGTCGATTAATTCGCCACCATACTTAGTGACAACACCTTTGCCATCAAATGTTACATCCAATGTTCCTAAATATTTTACATATTCATTAGCTTGTACGATTAATGTTGCATCTTTTGCTTCGCCTACAGTATTTGTATCTACAACAAATGGCTCGTCTAATTTTGTATGGTCATGTCCACCTACAATTATATCGATTCCTGGTACGTTTTTAGCTAGTAAAATATCATTATCTACATTTGGATTATCATTGTAACCAATATGTGTTAAAGCGATAATTTTATTAACGCCCATACCCTCAAATGCAGCTACTGCCTTTTTCGCTTCTTCAATATAGTTAGTAAATTTCACTTTACCTGGAGAAGCAATATCCAAAGTTTCTTCTGTTGTTAAACCGAAAATACCGACTTTTTCTCCATCAATTTCTTTTACAATACCTGAATAGATTTTACCGTTTTCAGGCTCACTTGAAACTAAATCTGTAAATAAGCCTGTAAATTTATCATCCGCTGAGAAATCTGTATTGGCACCCACAAATGGGAATTTAGCACCTTTAACAAAGTCTGCAAGTGCTTGATGTCCTTCAGGCGATGAACCTAAATCAAATTCATGGTTACCAAATACCATAGCATCAAAGCCAATTTCATTTAATAGCGCTAAATCTGCTTGACCATGGAATTCGTTGAAGTATAAAGTACCGCTAAATGCATCGCCAGCATGTAATGTTAAAACATTTTTCTTTGTTTCACGTTGCTCTTTTACAGCAGTTGCTAGTTTCGGTAATTCATTTGCGCGAGCATGTGTATCATTCACATGTAGAACTGATAATGTAAATGCATCTTCCGGTTTTTCAGGCGTTTCTGTGTTTAATTTTGTGAGAGCTTCTGCAATCAATGTTGCTAGTTGTCCACGTGTTACGCTTTTACTAGCTTCGTGATTTTTAGCACCTTCTAATTCTGGTAAGTTAGGAATAGATGATAAGATTTTTGCCAAATCACCATGTGTAATCGTTTGGTTTGGACGGAATGTGTTGTCTCCATAGCCTGAAACAACTTTTAATCCTACTAATGCAGCGATTGGACCGTAATACGTATTAGCTGTATCAATATCCTTAAAGTTTGGATTTACAACTTCTTTCGTGTCTAGCTTTAATGCGCCTGCAATCATTTTTGCAGCTTGCCCACGTGTGACATTTGTATCAGGTTTGAATGTACCATCTGGGAATCCACTAATAATACCTGCCGCATAAAGTGTCGAAATGCCCTTATAATCTGCATGACTTTCCTTTACATCCGAAAATGGACTAGCTGCTGATGCTGGTGCTGCTGCTACCGCTGTGATAGCCAATGCTGCTGCAGTAGCTGTTAAAAATTTGTTACGTTTATTTTCCATTACAAATGATACCTCCACTAGTAAAATGATGTACTAACAACTAAATTCTACATAAATATCTCATAAAATACTAGAACATTTGTAAAATTTTAATTTCACAAACTAGTTTAATAGTTAGAAAAACAAAATTTTACCAGTACTTTTGTAGTAGTTTTAACCACATAAAAAAGGAGGATGGCTATTCGGCTACACTAATTGAGCCTTGCCATCCTCCTATTTAATTCAATTTCCAGCAACTTTCCTCATTGTTGATTCTGGACCATTCTCTTGTCTTACATCACTGTTGCTTCGGGTTCATAGGAAATCATTTCTTTAATCGTATTACCTGCTCCCATAATGGCCACAGTCGGTTTATGATTCTTTGCCTCATCATTATCCACATACGCATAGGAAATTATAATGACAATATCGCCACGCTGTACGAGTCTTGCGGCCGCTCCATTCACACAAATTACACCTGAACCACGCTCACCTGCAATAATATACGTTTCAAAACGAGCGCCATTATTATTATTAACAACATGTACCTTTTCGTTTGGCAGCATACCGACTGCATCTAAAATATCCTTATCGATTGTTATAGAGCCCACATAATTTAAATCCGCCTGCGTCACTGTTGCACGGTGGATTTTACTATTCATCATCATTCGTAACATATTTATAGTCCCTCTTTCACAGTAAAGATACTATTATCAATTAAGCGAGTCTGCCCAATATACACAGCAGCTGCCAACAATACTTGTTGTGTCGTTTCAGTCACTGGTATCAAATCTGGGTAGGCTAATAATTCGATATAGTCAATTCGGCCATGAGTTCGTGCCTGAATATGGGCTTTGGCCTTTGCTAATGCGTGCCCAACCTCTCCAGTCGCTAAAAAGCTATCCTGAGCCAATTGTAGTGCTTCATGTATGGCAGGAGCCTCTTCTCTTTCCGATTCGCTTAGATAAATGTTGCGAGAAGACTTCGCTAGCCCATCTTCCTCACGAACGATTGGTACAACACGCATTTCTAACGGAAAATTAAAATCACGTACCATTGTTGTAATAATGGCCACTTGCTGGGCATCTTTTTGGCCGAAATAGGCTCTTGTTGGAAGCGTAAGGTGGAATAGTTTAGCTACAACCTGTAACACACCATTAAAATGACCTGGACGACTGGCGCCACAAAGAATCATAGCCTGTTCACCAGCATGGATACGAATTCCGCCATCCTGTGGATACATTTCTTCTACACTTGGAGCGAAGATAAGATCAACACCGACAGACTCTGCCAACGCAATATCTCTTGGCAAATCCCGTGGGTAACTTTCAAAATCTTCATTTGGCCCAAATTGAGTGGGGTTAACGAATATACTCATAACAACTAAATCATTTTCTGCACGTGCTGTTTGAGCCAATGTTAAATGGCCTTCATGTAAATAGCCCATAGTTGGAACAAGGCCAATAGTTTTATGGGCTTGTTTTGCTGCCTGAATTTCAGCTGTTAATGCTTGTATCGTTGTGATGACTTTCATGATTTGACGCCCCCATATAGCTGGTCGAGAGCATCCTCTTTCATTGTGAAGAAATGCTTTTGAGCTGGGAAAGTACCCGCTTTGACTGCTTCCACATAGCGAACCATTCCTTCACTTGCCTCTTTCCCCATATCCGCAAATTGTTGAACAAACTTTGGCACATGGTGTGACCCATAGCTTAGCATGTCATGATAAACTAACACTTGGCCATCTGCTTCGACTCCCGCTCCAATACCTATTGTTGGAATAACAAGACTAGCAGACATCATTTCTGTTAGCTGATGTGGGATACATTCTAAAACGACCGCACATGCACCAGCCTCTTCACACTGCTTGGCATCCTCAATCAACTGCGTTGCCTGTTCTGCCGTTTTCCCCTGCACCTTATAGCCACCAAGTACTCCTGCTGATTGTGGCAGCAAGCCTAAATGAGCAACCACTGGAATTCCTGCAGCTGTTAGCTTTCGAATGACCGGAATGACATCACCAGCCCCTTCCACTTTTAAAGCGTCAGCACCTGTTTCTTGCATCATATAAATGGCTGTTTTCAATGTTTCATTGACATCACCATGATAGGAACCAAATGGCATATCCACTACAACAAAAGTGTCCTTTGCACCACGTCGCGTTGCTTTCGCATGATGAATCATATCTGCTACCGTCACTGGCATTGTAGAATCATAGCCAAGGACAACCATTCCAAGTGAATCCCCTACAAGAATCATGTCTACATTAGCAGCCTCTGCAAATGTAGCGGCTGGATAATCATAGGCAGTCACCATCACAATTTTCTCGCCTGCCGCTTTCATCTTTAAAAAATCTGTTGTCGTTCTCATTTTGTAGTCCTCCTTTTTAAGGGAAGAAAACAGAAAAACCCCTCGGTTCCAAAATGGACAGAAGGGTTGTGATTCGTTCGTTAGCAAAAAGCCCCTGCATAACTCAGCAAGAGGTACTAGCTTCACTTAGAAAGTAAGCTACTTTTTGAACGCATTGTTTTCTTCCGTCCCTGTCATAAAGATCAAGGCAGATATTTGTTAGTATGTGATCTTACGTTTTGAAGGTGCCGTTCACAATGGATACTGCCCTTCAGCACATACTATAACAATAAAACTTGTAATCTTCAAATGTTATTTTCTAATAGTAAAAACATTTATTTATAAAATTTGACAATCAATGCTATACGTCATATACTATCCACATACTATATGGCATATAATATAAAATGAAGTATAAGTAATGAATGTGAGGTGGAAAGATGACATTTCAGCTTGGCTCAGCTTTACTGGATGCTTGTGTATTGGCCATTGTTGACAAAGAGGATGCTTATGGCTATTCCTTAACGCAGCAAGTACAATCAGTCATGGATATTTCAGAGTCTACATTGTACCCCGTATTACGTCGCTTACAAAAAGCAGATTACTTAACTACCTACGATCAGCCCTATCAAGGTAGAAATAGACGCTATTATCAAATTACAGAGCATGGCCGTATACGCTTATTGGAGCTTTTAAAAGAATGGCGTGTCTATAAGGAAAAGGTTGATTGTGTACTTTTAGGAGGGAATATAGATGGATAGAGCTAGTTATTTGAAAAAGCTACGAGGGAAATTACGGCGCCTTCCTGCGCAAGAGCTGGACGCTGCTCTTGCCTATTATGAAGAATACTTTGATGAAGCAGGAGAGAATAATGAGCAACAGGTTATTTCAGAACTAGGCTCCCCTTCTCATGTTGCCTCACAAATATTGGCTGATTTTGCCTTAAAGGATTTAGAAAACACTTCAGAGAAATCAACCAAAAAGAATATGACAGCTTTATGGCTTATTATTCTTGCTATACTTTCTGCACCACTTTCTTTACCACTTCTTGCAACAGCTATCGCCCTTATATTATCATTTGGTGCTGTCATTATTAGTTTGATTTTTGCGATTGGAGCAGGTATTTTAAGTATTTTTATTGGGGGAATTGCAGCCCTTATTTCAGGCATCTTTATTTTAACAGAGCATTGGCCAACCGCCTTATTATTTATGGGTATTGGCTTAATCATTACAGGGTTGAGTGTCTTACTCTTTCCATTTGTTGCCCGTTTTATTAAGAAAACCGTCCTTCTCTCTGTAGAAACATTGGGCAGATTGTTCCACAAAATAACGAAAACAAGGAAAGGGGGCTTGTAAATGGCTTCTAAAAATTCCCTTATTGCCATGACCATAATTGCGTTAGGTATTTTACTAGCATTGGTCGGCTATTTTTCAGGCGGTCGATGGTTCATTATCAAAGATGAGGATGGCATTCACGTGCCAGGAAGCAATAAACTAGTTAGTGAATCGTATAACCTAGATAAGTTTACTAGTATAAATATAGCGAATGATTATGGGGATATTACCGTTGTCGCCACTGAAGACCAATATAAACTAGAAACGAATGTACTCGAACAACAAGACGTCTCATATCGTATTGAAAATGGAACTTTACAGGTAGAAACAAAGGCTAAGAAAAAAAATGGGTTTGAATTTGGCTTCTCTAGCTTTTCTTCTCCCTCTATCAAAATCTATGTTCCAGCAAATACTAACCTCAAGACGATTGTAATAGATAGTGATTTTGGCGATACAACCCTTCGTAGTTTGCATTATCAACAGCTGAATCTGATGCAAAATTACGGAGATATTACCTTCAACAACATAACTGGAGAAAACACAGAGATTACACAAGACTTTGGTGATTTAACTTTCAAGCAATATTCTAGTAATGGTGTAAACATCGAAAGTGAGCATGGTGATATTCATATTGCTGGAACTTTAAATGGGACATCAACTATTACATCTAGCTTTGGAGATGCAACGCTTCACTTACAAAATAAACAAAGTGATCTTGGTTATGAAGTAAAAACAAGTTTTGGCGATATAACGGTTAATGGCACAGAAGAAAGTGGCACAATCACTCAGCTTTATAAAAGTGATGACCAGCTAAATGTTTCTTTATCGCATGGTGATGTCAATGTTTCACTCCAATAATAATAATTGAAGTCATCAAAAAAGCTGCAGGTACGCACCTTGCAGCTTCTTTTTTATAGTATTTTGATATCTCCTGCATAAATGGTGCGGACCAATCCATCATCTTGTGTAAGCTGTAGCACCCCATCATCTGTAATTCCACTAGCAATTCCTTCAAAGCGCTCTCGTATTGTCGTTACCTCAATACGTTGACCAATTGTACAAGACAGCTGTTCCCATAGAATTTTCATACTAACAAAGCCTTCTTCGATATATAGCTCTGTAAATTGCTCTAGATACTGTAAAATTAAGGCTACAAGTGCCGCACGATTAATTTCTTCTCCTGCTTCTAATCGTAGGGAAGTAGCAATATCTGCAATTTCCGGTGAAAAATCAGCCGCCTCCTGGTTAGCATTTATTCCAATGCCAACTAGCAATGCCTGTACCAGATCTGCCTCCGCCTGCATTTCCGTCAAAATACCTGTACATTTTTTACCATTAATTAATAGATCATTTGGCCATTTAATAGCTGGCTCAATATCGCTATATAGTGTTTTAATGGCCATAGTGACAGCGACTGCTACAACAAGCGTAAAAGAGGATGCCTGTTGAGGTGTGACATCCGGTCGAACGATAACGGTCATCCAAATACCACTACCATGAACTGATTCCCATGGACGAGCCATCCGACCGCGTCCTGCTGTTTGCTCTTCACCAATAATGACTGTGCCATGTGGTGCGCCTTCCTGTGCCAGCTTATGGGCAATCGTTTGGGTTGAATCTACGACATCGAAATAATGAATTTCTCTTCCGAAATGCTCTGTTTTTAAAAAAAGTTCAATTTGAGTGGGACTTAAACTATTTGGTACACCCGTTAATACATATCCTTTTTTCTTTATTGTTTCAAATGTGTAGCCCTCTTCTTGTAACGTCTGCATATGTTTCCAGACAGCGGTCCTTGAGACGCCAAGAGAATCCGCTAATTCTTGACCTGAAACCGCTTCTCCATTGGCAGCTAGTATTCTTTTTAAAATTTCATCTTTCATGGACATTGTCATGTTCACATCAATCCTTTTGTAAACTCTGCTTTTTATGTAACTAAATTTAATCATACTGTAAATCAACTGAAATGACCATCAGTGATATAAAAAACAAGCCGTCCCACACTTTCCTGAGATGGCTTGTTGTAAGGTATATATACTCATGTTTCATGGAAATAGTTGTGATCAAGCCAGTTTTTTATTTGCTGTCGATCATTTGCTAGCTCATTATGAAGTATTGCTTCCAGTATGTCCTCTAGTACTTCTTTTACCCAAGGGCCTCCTTTTTTGCCAGACCATTTAAGTAAATCCGCCCCATTCACTGCAACTTCTTGCTTTTGTCGAATCGGCAGCTTGTCCTGCAATATACGAATAGGCTCGCTTGGTAAACAAACGTCCGCTTGGAGCAGTTTTGCAAAATATATCGCTGCTTCCAGCTCCTGTTTTTCGTAGGTAAAATAATGGGAGTTTGTCCAGCCACTTTTTAACGCTTCATATGCTGTCAAAACAGATTTAACAAACGCCATTTCTTTGTTGGACAATCGATAATCCCGCAAAATCTCGCGCCAGTTTGCTCCTTGAAGTAGTGCAAAATAGGCCCAGCCTACATGCTTGTCCTCAGTCTGAAATTCATACCAGCGCTCAGCCTGAAAACTTCCTTGTAAATACGCTGCCAAGCCACTTTCCTCTAATTTTTGTAGGCCACTAAAAACAGTCGTTCCTAGCCATAGCTTATCTAGCTCTGCCTTGATTCGCTCTTTCGCAATAAAAGCGATATCGGCCGCTCTATTTTGTATCGCCATCAATGTATCTTCCGCTATTGTGAAATCAAGCTGCGCTGAAAAACGGATTGCTCGTAACATACGCAAGGCGTCCTCAGCAAAGCGTTTTTTAGCATCTCCAACAGCTCGAATAATACGAAGATCAATATCTTGGCGACCACCATAATAATCAACAAAAGAGCCATCACGTCGCATAGCGATGGCATTCATTGTAAAATCACGGCGTTGTAAATCGTCTTGTAGAGAGCGAACGAATTGCACTTTATCTGGTCTTCGATGGTCTGTATATTCCCCATCTGTACGATAAGTAGTTACTTCAACTGGCCCAGCAGGTACGATAACAAGTACCGTCCCATGCTGAATTCCAATATCAACTGTCCGTTGAAAAACTGTTTTTACCTCTTCAGGCAACGCATTTGTCGCTACATCGACATCATGTGCAGGACGATTCAGTAAAGCATCTCTAACAGCTCCGCCAACAATAACCGCCTCAAAGCCCGCTTGTTCTAATTGTTCTATTACTGAATAGGCTGTTTGCCATTCTTTATTGTTTTGCATGATTTCTTTCCGCAACCTTCTCGTACAGATTTTCGTATTGTTCTACAATTTTGGACGAGTGGAATTTGTCACTGACTGAATGAATGGCCGCTTCTCTGAAACGCAGTAATTTTTCCTCATCTTGTAATAACTGAACAGCATATTCAGCAACGGCTTCCGTATCTCCTAATTCCACAATAAAACCGTCCACGCCATGTTCAATGACTTCCGGGATACCTCCTACATTTGTTCCAATACAAGGCACTCCACAAGCCATTGCCTCTAATAAAACCAATCCAAACGATTCCTGCTGAGAAAGTAACAGCTTTAGGTCACTAATTGCATATAGTTCAGCTAAATTTTCTTGCTTCCCTAAAAATAGAACATCCTTCATATATGGACTTTCCTTTACTTGGTCCATTACACGATGCTTTTCTGGCCCATCACCGACTAATAAGAGTTTCGCCTTCACATTAGTACGGATTTTCATAAAGGCATCAATGATATGCGGAAGATTCTTGATTTTACGGAAGTTAGAGACATGGATGAGGACTTTTTCATCTTCTTGAATACCAAATTGCTCTTTTAGGTTTCCTGAATTACGAGGGAAGTACTCACGTTCATCCACAAAGTTATAAATTGTTTCAATGGGCTTAACTGTATCAATTAATTCATAAGTTTGTTCTTTTAATGCGTGTGACACGGTCGTCACAATATCAGATTTATCAATCCCATACTTAATGGCCTGTGAAAGCGTAGAATCCTGCCCAAGCACCGATATATCTGTGCCATGAAGTGTTGTAACGATGCCAATATCTCGCCCACTCATTTCACGTGCTAACACAGCACATACTGCATGTGGGATTGCGTAATGCACATGCAACACATCCAACTCTTCATCCTTGATGACGTCTGCCATTTTACTCGCTAATGCAATATCGTATGGTGAATATTGAAACACTGAATAATTATTAACTTCGACTTCATGGAAAAAGACGGTTGGATAAATTTTATTCAATCGAAATGGTACGCTTGAGGTAATGAAATGAATTTCATGTCCTCTTTCTGCAAGCATTTTGCCTAATTCTGTTGCTATTACACCAGAGCCTCCAACTGTTGGATAACAGGTAATGCCGATTTTTAGCTTTTTCATTCGATGATCATCCTTTCTAAATCACGTCTTTTATTAGTTACGTCTTTCTTGTATCAGTCTCCAATCCACAAAGCCTTCTTGTAGGCCCTTTAATAATATTTCTGCTGTCCCCATATTTGTCGCCAGCGGCACTTGGTAAACATCACAAAGACGGATAAGTGCAGAAACATCTGGCTCATGTGGTTGTGCTGTTAATGGATCACGGAAAAAAATAACCATATCCATATCATTGTTGGCAATCATTGCGCCAATTTGTTGGTCGCCACCAAGTGGGCCTGAGCGAAAACGTGTTACCTCTAAACTAGTGGCTTCAATGACACGCTGTCCTGTTGTACCGGTAGCATAAAGTGAATGTTCAAGCAAAATTTCTTTGTAAGCAATAGCAAACTGTACTAAATTATCTTTTTTACGATCATGTGCAATCAATGCGATTTTCATATAGCTTCCATCCCAATCTTTAGATGATGTTTTCTAAACCATAAACAAGCTGATCCATTTTCATAACCTCTTCTACACAAAAGGCAATGCCTGACATAAAAGAATTTCGATTCAATGAATCATGGCGAATCGTTAAAAGCTGCCCATCTCCACCAAATAATACTTGCTGGTGTGCCACTAAACCAGGTAAGCGAACAGAGTGAATGCGCATGCCATCAAAATCTCCACCTCTTGCACCTTCTATGGTTTCTTTTTCTTCTGGATGCCCCTGAGTCTTTTGCGTACGTACCTCTTGAATTAATTGAGCCGTTTTCACTGCTGTTCCAGATGGTGCATCCAGTTTTTGATCATGATGCATTTCAATAATTTCTACATCTGGTAAGTATTTGGCCGCTTCTTTCGCAAATTTCATCATCAGGATAGCGCCAATCGCAAAGTTTGGTGCAATAATGCAGCCCAACTCTTTTTCTTTAGCAATGGTTGATAATTCTTCTAGTTGTGCATCAGTAAATCCTGTTGTACCAATTACAGGTCGTACATTTAAATTCAATGCTTCTTTAGTATGATTATATACAGCATGTGGGTTCGTTAAATCCACTAACACGTCTGGAGAAGTTGCTTCTACAAGATCATGCATTTCCGTAAATACAGGTACTGTATAGCTCGCTGGGAACATGTCTAAATCAGCTAATGTTCTTCCTACTTCCTTATAATCTAGTACAGCTACTAATTCCATTTTGTCATGTTTCATGACCGTATGTACAGCCTCAGCCCCCATTTTTCCTCTTGCTCCTGCAATAGCTACACGAATCGACATCATTCTTCATCCTTTCTCGTCCAACGATCCTTATCCCTTGTTTCAAATTTATGTATGACTCTTAATAGAGCTTCATCTAATTTAATGCCCTGAGCATTGGCAAAGCATATTAAAACAAAGAAAAAGTCACCAAGCTCTTCTTCAATACTGTTTATTTCCTCTGTATTCTTTTTCTTTTTTTGTCCATATACATCCTGAACCTCGCGAGATAGCTCTCCTAATTCCTCTGTTAAACGAGCTAGCAGTTCAAATGGTGGGAAATATCCTTCTTTAAATTGTCCTATATAATTATCAACACGTTGTTGTAATGCTTGCATAGTTAGTTGATCGGTCATTTAAATCACACTCCTATTTACCATCCTATATAATTTACACCGTTGTTGTCAAAACCAATAAAATGTCAGATAATAGATATCACTACTTCATTTGTTTGGAACTACAGGAGGTCAAATGTTAAAACAGATTAAAATACGTAATATTATCGCAATAATGCTCGGAGCAGCCATTTTTAGCTTCGGCTTTGTTCACTTCAACATTCAAAATCAGCTAGGTGAAGGTGGACTAAGTGGAATTACACTCATACTATACTTTACATTAGGATGGGACCCCGCCTTAATGAACCTATTATTAAATATTCCCATGTTTATAATTGGTTATCGATTACTCGGAAAGAAATCTTTTGTCTATACGCTTGTTGGCACTTTATCTGTTTCTCTTTTTCTAAAGATTTTCCAGAAATATCAGTTTACCATTCATTTAGAAGATGACATGTTACTCGTTGCTCTGTTCGCGGGTATATTCGTCGGTCTTGGCCTAGGAATTGTCTTCCGGTTTGGTGGCACTACCGGCGGCGTCGATATTTTGGCACGACTTGGGCATAAATATTTTGGCTGGAGTATGGGTAAAACGATGTTTGTCTTCGACGCCATTGTCATCATCCTTTCATGGCTTACATTCTTAGATGCGCGTTCTATGATGTACACATTAGTCGCTGTATTTGTTGGCGCTCGTGTTATTGACTTTGTACAGGAAGGTGCCTATGCAGCGCGTGGTGCTCTCATTATATCCGAGAAGTCAGGTGTTATTGCGGAAACAATCGCCCTACGAATGGAGCGTGGGATCACTATATTAGAAGGTCATGGACACTTTACTAAACAGCCTAAGGAAGTTATTTATTGTGTGATCGGTCGGAACGAAGTTGTACGCCTAAAATCCATTGTTCATGAAGTGGATCCGCACGCTTTCGTTTCTATTATAGAAGTACGTGATGTAGCAGGAGAAGGCTTCACTCTGGATGATCAAAAACAACCGCTTCATTAAGTGTTTGAAGATAAAAAACTTGTTATAGTGGTGTACCACCATAACAAGTTTTTTTTAGTCATCGCTACGCATATTCGTAAAAATTAAAATTAAACGTAATAACTCTAGTACAGCTACTGCTGCGGCTGCTACATATGTTAATGCTGCAGCACTCAATACTTTTCGTGCTGGTCGTTCTTCTTCATTTGTAATAATGCCAAGTGAATTCATTTGAACTAATGCTCGCTTTGAAGCATCAAACTCCACTGGAAGTGTCACTAATTGGAAAACAACACCTGCTGCTAATAATATGATACCTAAAAGCAAGAAATTCGTACTACTTGCAAAAATACCAATCATTACGAAAATCCAAGACGCATTCGAAGAAATATTTGCCACGGGCACTAGCTTACTACGTAATGTAAGCATAGAATAAGCTTCTTTATGTTGGATGGCGTGACCTACCTCATGGGCAGCTACCGCAGCACCTGCAACACTCGCTTCATAAAAGTTACTTTCTGATAAAGCAACTGTTTTGGTTGCCGGATTGTAATGATCAGACAACACACCTTGTGTTGGCACAACTCGTACATCATATAAGCCGTTCGCATCTAAAATCGCACGCGCTACCTCTGCACCTGTTTGGCCTTTCATTGTACGTTGTTTCGCAAATTTATTATACGTGCCTTTTACTTTCATTTGTGCATAAAGTGGCAGCAGCATAATAATAATAAAATAAACAATATACATGCTTGTTGACAATATTCTAACCCCTTTCTACCTCGATACTATAATTCTATAATTTATACCCTAATTCGGCAAATATTTGCGCCACCTAATTGAGAAAATCGCAAGGAGAATACATGCAATTGATAACCAAAATGTAAAGTAGCCAATATAGCTTGTGTACTTGACTAAATCCCCATACATAGGCATCTGTCCAAACACATAGTCAATGACATCATTATGGAGCGTCCAGACAGCTGCTATCACTACATGCCAATAAGTGAATACATATTTCTTCATATATAATATAGCTTGAACTGCCATTGCAAAATGTGAGCCTACTAGCATCCAACCTTGCCAACCGATCGATCCTGTTTCAACTAATGTCCAAATATTCATGACATCAGCCCACAAACCATATTTCACTAATGTTACAAGCGCTAATACTTCCATTAGCGGCCATCTTTTCCCCATAATCCAAGCCATTAACACAAAGCAAAAGAATAAGCTGGCTGTCGGGCTATCAGGAACAAAAATATAAAAAATAGGCTTAGTCATAGCAAGCTGCCATCCATACCAATAATAGCCATAAATTGTGCCTAATAGATTAATAATAAGCAGCGCTATTAAGAATGACTTATGGTTTAGAAGATACCAAAGATTTGCCCGTGTTATTTGCATAAATTCAACTCCTTGCGCTTTACTAATATTTCTTTGTTATGTATAGGGAAGATTTTTATTTCCAAGTGAAATTATTTCCACAACATCAATATGTGCTAATGGATTAAATTCATTCGCTTTTATCTATTTTTCGACATTTTTCGCTAAATTGCTTAGGACAAGGGAACCTTTTCGCCTAGCTTTCAGTCCCAATATTATAACAAGGTCGAAAAAAAAGAGCCAGTTTCCTGACTCTTTTACTATTACTCAGCTTTTAAACTTTCGATAAATTCAGCAAGTTTCTGAAGATCTTCATCTGAACCTGTCCATAATCCTGGTGGCATGTTACCACGACCATTATGAGCAATGTCCTTAATTTCATCAGCTGTTAATCCAGTGTTCATTAGAGATGGTGCACCTGCTCCACCTTCTAATCCTTCACCGTGACATGTAATACATGCTGAACCAGCGTATAGTTTATAACCTTCTGATTCTTTATCGAATTCAACTGTTTCTACGATTGCACCCATAGCTTTTTGAGCTTCCCAGTCGTGGTTAACAACTGACTCCCAAGTTAGGTAGAACATAGCAGCTAGAGTTAATAACATAAACGCTGTCGGTAATGGACGTTTAGATGGACGACGTTCTGGACCCTTGTCTAAAAATGGCATTAATAATAGCGCTCCAAATGCAAGACCTGGAATTACAATTGCTCCAATTACATTGTATGGACCAGAAGCAAATGAGTATTTTAAAAGTTGATACATGAATAAGAAGTACCAGTCCGGTAGCGGTGTATATGCTCTAGTTGGATCTGCCGGCCCTTCAAGTGGTGACGGGTGAGCGACAGTTAATAATAAGTATCCAATTAAAAATACAGCACCTACCATCCATTCCTTCAGTAAGAAGTTCGGCCAGAAAGCTTCCGTCTTACCTGGATATTCGGAATAATCCTTTGGAACATTCGGCATTCTGTGATTCGCTTTAATACGAGAATCGCCGACAAATTTCATTCCTTTTCCGCGATGCATAGTGTCCCCTCCTTTTAAAGATCATCGAACCGTCAAGACAATTACAACGGTCCTGAAATTCCTTGACGACGAATCATGATAAAGTGTGCTGCAAGTAACCCAAACAATACTGCAGGCAAGAAGAATACATGAATCGCAAAGAATCGAGTTAACGTTTGAGCACCAAGAATTGTAGTGTCACCCGCTAATAATACTTTAATCATCGAACCGATAAACGGTACAGATGCTGCAATTTCGATACCTACTTTAGTAGCGAATAATGCTTTCATATCCCATGGTAATAGGTATCCTGTAAAGCCAAGACCCATCATTACACCAAAAATACCTACACCAACCATCCAGTTTAACTCACGAGGTTTCTTATAAGAACCTGTGAAGAATACACGAAGTGTATGTAAGAACATCATTACGATAACTAATGAAGCTCCCCAGTGGTGCATACCGCGCACGATTTCACCAAACGCTACTTCGTTTTGTAAATAATAAACTGATTTCCAGGCATTCACAACGTCTGGTACATAATACATTGTTAGGAACATACCAGAAAGAATTTGAATTACTGTGATGAAGAATGTTAATCCACCGAAGCAGTAAACGAATGCTGAAAAATGATGTGCAGGGTTAACGTGCTCTGGCACTTCGTGGTCGGCAATATCACGCCAAATAGGTGTAATATCTAGGCGTTCATCGACCCAATCATAAATTTTATTTAGCACTGTTGTCGTACCCCCTTACTTATTTAACTAGAGTATTTGCTTTAGCTGGACCAATCATTAAATAGCCATCTTGTTCTTGTACTTCAAATTCATCCAACGGACCTAGAGGCGGTGTACCTGCAATGTTTTTCCCGTTTTTCTCATAACGTCCTGCGTGACATGGACAGAAGAATTGACCTGGGTGTGCAGAATCTCCATTCCAGTCAACCATACATCCTAAATGCTTACAAACAGGTGAAAGGGCAATGATTTGATCGCCACTTTTATAAACCCAAGCTACATCTGTAACCTGTGATTTGTACCATGCATCCACTTGTTCATATGAAAAGTCAACTTTTACAGGCTCCTCAGTCAAGTCAGCGATTTTATGCTCTGTTTTTACAAAATCTCCACCCTCATGCTTTTGTAGCACAGGATCAATTGCAAAGCGAAGCATTGGCATTAGCATACCTGCCGCCATAAATCCACCTACACCAGTAAGAGTATAACTTAGAAATTGACGACGTGAAACTCGATTATTACTCATTATTTTCCCCCCTCTAACTTAAAGGTCAGTCCAACGGACATACTTTTACAAATAGTAATACTAGGACATATATATGATATATCAAGTCCATAGCTTGGTCAATATAGCATTCTGTGGAAAGCTGGAGAATGTGAACATTTATTGAAACTAATTGTTAAATCTGTGCCCATTTGGTCGAAAGCATCGGAACCACTTGTCGTAATTGATCTTCGAGAATGGATTTTTTCACACCTGCATCCATACTTTCTAACGGAATTGCTGGTAACCAAATAATATTTACTATATCTCCAATATTTGTCCAAGAGTGGTCACAAGTAATGAAGAACACATGCTTAAAGCCAGCATTATGTAATTGTGTTTCAAATTGCTTCGGTAATTCTTCGTTTTTTAAAGAAGTCATATAAGAAAAAGGTGGCATGACTAGTAAACGGCCTTTAAACTGTTGTTCTATGAAAGAAGTTAAAGACATTAGAAAATCTACCTCAGCACCACTTTGTTTCATTTTCTCAGGAGCCAAATCGATGGATATGAGCGGAACTATCGCAGTATCGATGAAATCCTTCTGTCCCAAAAACGATGTCACATCGTTTGCATTAAAGTACATTCAACAAACCTCCTTTGTCGCATAATAAAAAATGCCCTTTTCCACTCTTCAAATAGGATACCCAATTAAAAGTGAAAACAATCATTCATTCACTAGTAATGTTACCATATTGAAGTGGGTAAAGGACATTCAATTTTTACCTATACCTAAGGTAAATTAGCCGTTTCCTTTAATGCTTGTAACAAATTAGACAATTCATAAAAACGTTCTTCATCTCCCTGATCGAGGGCTTCATCAATTTGTGCAAGTAATTTTTCTTCTTGGAATACGAGTAAGCTATTGGAAAGCAGTTCTTCTGCCAGTAAACGATCTTTTTCACTAACTAACAGTGTCTCTGGCATATAAGGGTTTTCTTCTAGAACTGCTAAGTATTGTGCACTTGGTGGTATATTTGGAAAATTCAACTGTATATACATATCTTCTTGCTCGTGTAAGCGTAAATCATGGAAAGACTTTTCAGCGTCTGCTGTCATTACATTGCCTTTATAGAAACGAAAAGGAACACCTGTTGAATCAACTGTTGACATCACCATTGCTCTCGGACAATAGTGAGCTTCTTCCACGAATCGGATTCGCTTTAATAAGTCATCATTGCTAAGTAAGTAATTTAAAATCCAAACACACTCACGACGTTTCAATTGATAATTTTTTAAAAACCATCGAACAAATGCTTTTTTATCAACAACTGATACAGAAGCAGTCATACCCACTCCCTCCTTTACTCAAATTCTAAGGCTTCTAACTTCTCTTGCCATTCTGGTTCACCTGGTTGAATGTTCATTAATTGTTCAAGAACCACTTTCGCCTCTGAACGTTTTCCTTCCTCTAATAAAAAGTACACATATTTTTCTAAAAATGTTGCGTCTTCCTTAAAATCATTATATGCCAAACGGTAAAATTCGTATGCACGGTCGTACAATTCTAAATTTTCATATGCCTCCGCCGCAAATGGGTATAATGTGCTCCATTCAAAATCATTTTGCTGTAGAGTCTCAAATAATTCGATAACATCTTCATTCCGTTCTTGTTGACCTAACACAGAAATTAGTGCTAATACGGCTTCCATATATTCAGGATCTAACGCTATTGCTTCTCGTAAATATTGCTCTGCATCTACTGGCAAACTATTTTTCAATGCCATTTTCCCAGCAAATAAATAGAGTGTTTTATCATATTCATCGCGTTTTAATCCCTCTTGGATTGCCGCATAGGCTTTTTGATTTTCCTCTGTCATCGCATAGCTTTCTGCTAGCAATAGGTAAGCTGAGAAGTAATCAGGATCTAACTCTTTCAATTCCTCTAATTGTTTAATAGCCATCTCGTATTTTTGGGATTGGAAGGCTGAATATGCAGCACCAAATAAAATATCTGGTTTTACCTCATCCTCAAGCGCCTTTAAATAGTAATCCAATGCCGTTTCGTAGGCAGCCCCGGCACGATAAACCTCCGCCAATCGCTCCACAAGATGAATACCAGCAAATTCAGCTTGTTGTTCATATAATTCTTCATACAATCTTGCAGCTTCTAAAAAACGACCTGTTTCAAATAAC
This sequence comes from Lysinibacillus sp. A1, assembly GCF_000801965.1. Lineage (NCBI taxonomy): Bacteria > Bacillati > Bacillota > Bacilli > Caryophanales > Bacillaceae > Lysinibacillus > Lysinibacillus sp. A1. The sequence continues at coordinate 22,606 of NZ_JSZM01000009.1, read as the reverse complement.
AGCTCGGCTTTGGCAAAATGCAGTAATGGCTCGTCTGGTAAAATTGCTAGTGCTTCATTTATACGTATTTCAGCTACTTCAAATAACCCCTGCATCTGATAATAATCAGCTAAAACTAATAATGCTTGAGGATATTCTGGTGATGCTTCTTCAATTTCAAGCAATAAATTTAATGCTTCATCTTCATCACCAAGCTCCATTAAAACATTTGCACGATCTATTTTTAACTGTGCCTCTTCTGGGAATAAAAATTGTAAATGCTCCAGAACGCGGTCAGCTTCTTTCATGTACCCATATTGCATAAAAATTTCTGCAAGTGCGTAAATTTCCTCGGGTAGCTCCTTCACTAAAAATGTTTCAAGTAGCTGATCTATTAATGCTAAGTCTCCCTGTTCAAGTGCTTGCATCATTTCAGTCATCGCATTGTTCACAGTCATTCACCTATTCTTTCTTTGATACCTTTATGCTACAAAACATTTACCACCGAAACAAGAAAAAACTCCCCAAAAACTTGGAGAGTCCATCTTCAATTGTTACCTTACTGCCTCAATATGTTCAAAGAATGATGGATACGATACAGCAATACACTGTGCATCATCTAAAGTGACTGAGCCTTCGGTAATTAAAGCAGCCACAGCACCCATCATGCCAATTCGATGATCGCCATATGTTTTGAGACTTGCACCCTTCAATGGTGTTGGCCCTTTAATAATCATACCATCATTTGTTGCTTCGATGTTAGCACCCAGCTTTTTTAATTCTGCTACAACCGCTGTAATACGATCTGTTTCCTTTACTTTTAGTTCTTCGGCATCTTTAATAATCGTTTGACCGTGTGCCTGTGTAGCAAGTAAAGCAAGGATTGGTATTTCATCAATTAAACGAGGAATCAACTCTCCCTCGATTGTTGTACCAGATAAAGTAGACGTTTGAATTTGAATGGTCGCTGTCGGTTCAGCTTGACGATCATCGTTTGGAATCACTGTCATCGTTGCGCCCATTTTTGAAAGAACCTCGATAATTCCATCACGCGTTGGATTAACGCCAACATTTTCAAGAGTTAATTGACTAGTATTGCAAATTGCCCCTGCCACTAAGAAAAAGGCCGCTGACGAGATGTCCCCTGGTACAGAAACATGGGTCCCACTTAATGTTTGTCCACCCTCTAATGAAACGACTCCATCCTTCACTTCGACGTCGGCACCAAATTGACGCAGCATTCGTTCAGTATGATCTCTTGACACTTCTGTTTCTCGAACAATCGTTGTACCCTCAGCACGCAAGCCTGCAAGTAATATAGCGGATTTAACTTGAGCACTAGCTACTGGCATTTTGTAATCAATGGCCTGTAGTTTTGTACCTTGAATGGCTAACGGTGTATATTGACCGTTTGCACGTCCCGTAATATGGGCTCCCATTAGACGCAGTGGATCAATGACGCGTCGCATTGGTCGCTTGCCAATTGATGCATCCCCTGTCATGACTGAATGAACTGTCGAGCCTGCTAAAATTCCAAGCATTAAACGCGTAGTTGTACCAGAGTTACCTGTATACAACACCTCTTTAGGCTCCTGCCAGTTATTCATCCCTGGACTTTCTATCGTTACATTCGTTCCTTCCACCTCAATATGCACACCAAGCTTCTGGAAGCAATCAATGGTACTTAAACAATCTTCCCCAAGTAAAAAACCTTCTACTGTTGTTGTCCCAGTAGCAATGGAACCAAACATCACAGAACGGTGTGAGACCGATTTATCGCCTGGAACAGTTAGTGATCCCTGTATAGATGGCTTATTGTATTGTAAAACTTTTTCACTCATTCATTTTCCCCTCCAATATGAAGACAGAAAGCGCCGTAAAGCCGACGCTTTCTTTTCTATGAAATATACGTTTCAAAATTGGCACGTTTTTGAATACATGCTGCAGCACGTTCACGGTCATTTTCGCTTTGGAAACTAATGACCAAAATACCGAAAACATCCTCTCTTGACTCGACAATTCTTAAATTCGTAATACTTATTGCCTCATCAGCCAGCAAACCTGTTACCTCGGAAATGACACCTGGATAGTCTGGAACATCGACGTATAAGTCAAACGCTGTATACATAGCTCCTGCGCTAATTGGTAATTCATCTCTCAGTTCTTTGGCAATAGAAAAATAGTCTTCAATATCCCGAGAAGTCCCATTCGTCAGCAATTCCTTAATACGGCCCATTTCTTTTTCCCAGCCTTCTAGCTGAGTCAGTAGCTCATCACGATTTTGTAAAGTGATATCTCGCCATAAAACCGGGTTGGAAGAAGCTATACGCGTGACATCACGGAAACCACCCGCGGCAAGGGAGCGAGTCATAGGGTATTCCCCATTCTCCCCTCCTAATTGATGCACAAGGGAAGCTGCAATGACATGTGGGAAATGACTCACCACAGCTGTCATATGGTCATGCTCATTTGCAGAAACACTCACCACTTTTGCATGCGTGAATTTTAATAGGCTTTCCAGCTGTGCCATATGAACAATTTCTTCACCAGCAAGCGGTGTAAGCATATAGTATGCATTTTCAAAAAGATGCGCCTTTGCAGCTAATACGCCACTTTTATGTGAACCTGCCATAGGATGTCCACCAATAAACGTAATGCCAAGTTCACGTAATTCCCCAGCTTTTTGCATAATTAATTTTTTTGTACTTCCTGTATCTGTTACGATGACTTTATTTTTTAATGGCCATGATTTTAATTGCTCCATCCATTCAAGCGTTGCATTAACTGGTGTACCGAAAATAATGATATCGACATCACCTGCAATTACCTGTGGATCCGTCACAGTGTCATGTACAATATTTAAAGCTTGCGCATGCTCACGCGTTTGAGCATCCATGTCATAGCCAAAAATCTTTGTGTCTGGTGCCTTCTGTAAAGCAAGGGCAATGGAGCCACCAATTAATCCCAGCCCAATTACGAGCACATTGCGTGTCATGCAAATACTCCTTGCTCTTTTAATACATTGTCAAGTTGAACTAGCAATGCTGCATTTTGGGCTTCGGTACCGATTGTAACACGGATAAATCCTGGTAATCCTAAAGCATTACCACTGCGCACAATAAAGCCCTTTTTCATAAGCTCTTGGAAAATGACATCACTATCAGCCTTTGTATCAAAGAAAATAAAGTTCGTATCAGATGGGAAGAATTTTAGATTATGTTTTTCACAGAATTCAACATATTGCTTTTTACCATTTTCATTTGCTTCACGACATGCTTCTATATATTCCTGATCACTTAGTGCAATAGCAGCTACAGCTTGGCTTAAACTCGTATTATTAAACGGACCTCTGACCGGATCAAGCTTTTCAATGACAGTTGGCTGTCCAATCGCATAGCCAACTCGGAACGATGCCAAACCATATGCTTTAGAGAATGTACGTAATAAAAGAACATTTGGATATTGATCGATGATTGGTAGCGTATCCTTATGTTCAGGATGCGTCACGTATTCAATGTACGCTTCATCTAATACGACAAGTACATCATTTGGTACCTTGGCAAGGAAGGCACGTAAAGCCGTATCTGGAATTACAACACCAGTAGGATTATTCGGACTACATACCCATACGACAGCTGTTCGATCATCAATTGCAGCCGCCAATGCATCTAGATCATGTGCACCATCTACACAAGCAATTTTACGAATTTCAGCACCTTCAATTTCAGCATTATGCCAGTATTGGGAGAATGATAGATCAGCCATGATAGTATTTACCCCTGGATACAACAATGCACGAGTAATAATAGCAATGATATCGTCAGAGCCGTTACCAAACAGAAGCTGTGTCTCTTGAACGCCTAGATGATTTGCAACAGCTGTACGTAAATTTTGTGCATAGCCATCTGGATAAAGGGCATGATTCACTGCATTATTTTGTAAATATGCTGTCACCTTAGGTGAGCATCCAAATGGATTTTCATTTGATGCCAATTTAATCACTTCTTTTAAGCCATATTCACGTTGCACTTCTTCAATTGGTTTTCCTGGTTTATACGCTTGCATACCGTCCAATTGTTGTTTCCACTTCATCTAAAACATCTCCTCTACTTATTTAGCTTGTGCTAAATCTGGTCTTAATTTCACTGCATCATTGAGATACAAGTGCTTCACGTCTTTTTGTGCTACCTCTACATTTGCATGAATTAATACTCGAATACATAATGGTAGTGCATTCGGCACATCCATTTCATGCGTACACATTACTGGAACATATTGCCACCCTTCCATTAAGCGTACTGCACGAGCAGGAAATGCTGAGGTAATATCCGGCGTAGTAGAAATCAAAATGGAAGCAATGTCATCTATTTCTACATTATTTGCTGCCACAACCTCACGCACTAATCTTGCTGTCTCATCCCATACAAGCTCTGGCTTGTCAGATTCAATTGTAATTGCCCCTCTAAGTCCACGAATCATACAAGCACCTCCGCTAATAACTGTCTATATTCGGCATCTACTTCTTGGCATTCTTCTAAATCAATTGCCCGCACAAATGGTTTACCTATTTTTTCCAATAAAACAAATTGTAGAATGCCATACTCCGTTTTTTTATCTTTCATTAAATAGCTTGTTAATTGTTCAAATGTATAATCATTAACAGCCTCAAAAGGATAGCCATTTTTAACTGCAAATTGTAAAAACGCTTTGGTAAACGAACGGTCTAGCTCCCCATATCGTTCACTCAATAATAAGCAATACACAAGGCCAATCATGACGGCCTCACCATGAGCTACTTTGCCGTAGCCTGCAGCCGCTTCAATCGCATGTCCATATGTATGGCCCAAGTTTAAAAACTTTCGAACAGATTGCTCTGTTTCATCCTCGGCTACAATTTTTGCTTTAACCTCAATCCCTTTTTTTAACTGGCTCGCTAATTCCTGCTGATTAAAATGGATAACGGAATCTGCTGCCATTAATTCCTCTAACCATGCTGGATCAGAAATCATCGCATGTTTGATTAACTCAGCTGTTCCTGAGCGGATTTCGCGTACAGGTAGGGTTTCAGAGAAAACTGTATCGTAAATAACACCTTCTGGCTGATAAAATGCGCCAATCATATTCTTTCCTAATGGATGGTTAATAGCGGTCTTCCCACCTACTGCTGAATCATGCGCCAAAATAGTTGTTGGAATTTGAATAAATGGAACTCCACGCATATAGGTTGCTGCAACAAACCCCGTTAAATCTCCAACAGCCCCGCCACCAAAAGCAAAAATAAATGATTTCCGCGAGCATTTTTGCTCTAGTAAAAAAGTTTGAGCTGCATTATATTGCTCAAAGGTTTTGCATGCTTCGCCACCAGGCAAAATAAACATTTCAAAATCATATGGGAAATTTGCCTTGAAATAGGCTCCCTGTGCCTCCCATACATGAGCATCTGTAAAGACAAACAGTTTATCTGCTTTTTTTAGCTGAACCGCAAATGTTTGAATAGCTTTAGTTAGAAATCGATGGCCAAGTACAACCTCATAATGATGTGATTTTGTTGCAACTGGAACACGCATAAATCAGAACCCCTTCGTATATTGACGATGTTCATCAATTTGAGCTTTTAGTTGTGGTAATTGATCACTATGGAATTGCTCCAAAATAACATTCGCTATTTCCCAGGCAATAACATGCTCAGCTACTACTGATGCTGCTGGTACCGCACAGCTGTCAGAACGCTCAACACTCGCTTTAAATGGCTCTTTTGTTTCGATATCCACACTTTGTAATGGTTTATATAATGTAGGAATTGGCTTCATTACACCGCGTACAACAATTGGCATACCAGTAGACATGCCACCCTCTAAGCCACCAAGTCGATTAGTCGCACGTGTATAGCCTTCTTCTTCAGTCCAAATAATTTCATCATGAACTTCTGAGCCTTTACGACGTGCCATCTCGAAACCAAGTCCAAACTCAACACCTTTAAATGCATTGATAGATAGCATTGCCGCAGCCAACTTAGCATCAAGCTTACGATCATAGTGTACATAAGACCCTACACCTGCTGGCATACCTTCCACAATGACTTCCACAACACCGCCGATAGAATCGCCAGCTTTTTTTGCTTCATCAATCGCTTCTACCATCTTGGCAGAGGCGACAGGATCTACACAATAGCAAGGATCCGCTTCTACGATGGCACGAATTTCATCGACTGTTTTCCCTGCCACTAAGGATGTATCAGCCTTAATTCCAACAATCTCCGTAACATGTGCGACAATGGAAATACCTAATTCATTTAATAAAGCCTTCGCCACTGAGCCAACCGCTACACGTACAGTTGTTTCACGAGCTGAAGAACGCTCTAATACATTTCGTAAATCACGGTGTCCGTATTTCATACCACCAACTAAATCCGCATGACCTGGACGAGGTCGTGAAATTTGACGTTTGATATCCTCAGGATTCACATCTTCTGCTAATGGCTCAGCACCCATAATTTTTGTCCAATGCTTCCAATCATCATTGGTTACAACTAGTGCGACAGGTGATCCAAGTGTTTGTCCATGACGAACGCCAGCGACAATTTCTACTGTATCTGTTTCGATTTGCATGCGTCGTCCACGTCCATGACCTCCTTGACGTCGTTTTAAATCGTGATTAATTTTTTCTGCTGTAATGGGTAAGAGTGACGGTAAACCTTCAATAATAGTTGTTAGTTGGGGGCCGTGTGACTCACCCGCTGTTAAGTAACGCATAAACGCTTTCTCCCTTCAACTCGCTAAAGTATGTATTTTTCACTATAACATATATTCTTTAAAAAAACAGTCCTTTTGCAAATGTCTTTTAAGTTCATTCTATTTACATAACCTAAATGCGAATATTCTGAACGACTTGCATAAAACCTTACTACACTACTGAAGTGAAGTGCTAAAATTTATAAAAAATACGCCTTTGCTTAGGATAAGCGAAAAGCGTACGAATTATCTATGTTAATGCTTTAGTTACTATATGTACATGATGAAACCATTCATTTGTACAAAGCTTTTCATTCATATTATTAACTGTTTTTTCGATAGAAGAATGTATCCTCTACTTCAAATTCGTAACGAGATGGATTAAAAATTTGCTCTGTCGATCCTACAAATAGTATGCCATCCTTGCGTAAGGCTTTACTAAAATCGTTATAAATTTGATCTTTGGCTTCTTCCGTGAAATAGATCATTACATTGCGGCAAACTATTAAATCATAATTGCTATCATAGGTATCATTTAGCAAATTTTGTTTTTTAAAGGTCACACAACGCTTAATCTCATCCTTCACGCGGTAGTAGGAGCCCTCTTGTTCAAAATATTTAGCTTTAATTTCATTTGGCACTTCTGCTAATGAGCGTTCTGGATAGACACCTAATTTCGCTTTTTGAATGACATTTTCATCTAAATCTGTAGCAATAATTTGAATTTGAGATAAAGGCACTAATTGAGATAAGACCATTACTAATGAATACGGCTCTTCTCCTGTTGAACAAGCAGCACTCCAAATTTTTAAACGCTTATTTGTTTGTAATAGCTTCGGTAATATTTTCTTTTGCAATACGTCCCAACGTTTTCCATTACGATAAAATTCAGAAACATTAATCGTCATACGATCTAAAAACTCATTCATTAAATCACGATCTTGTTCAAGTGCCTTTAGAAAGTCAACAAAATTTCGATAACCTTTTTTTTCATAAAGTGAGGTTAATCGTCTTTTCATTTGCGCTTCTTTATATAACGCTAAATCTATTCCTGTTTTGCGCTTGATACCTTCTATAAACTGTTCATAATCAGACATATGGTCATCTTCCCCTCTAGCGTCGTAGTTCCATTATAGCGGAAAAGAGACAATCCTGAAATAGTCTTTCTCATGTATACCCATCTACTTGCTTGAGTTTTGTTTTTCCTCTAATAGTAGCACCTTCGACTGTTCTAATTCAAGGCGCATTTTTTCCGTTTCAATCGTATAGGTTTCTAATCGAAGTTTTTCTAATTCCACTTCTTTTTCGATAGCCTTTAATTTAATTTTTTGCTGTCTCGTTCGAGAATCTGTAAAAATCCCAGCTAAAGAAATAATAACCCCACCAATAATCGCTACAATGGCAATTGACAATACGTCCACTTCCTTTCGTTATTCAAATTATACGGCAAAATGGAAAAAATAGTTTCACTTTTCAGGAATTTATTTCAATTAAAAAAAGAAGGTAGCTTTTCACTACCTTCATTCTAGCTAATTGACTAAACTTGTACACGGTAGTCTTTTAAATCTTCTCGTAATTTCGCCTTCAAAAATTTACCTACAGATGTTTTTGGTACTTCCTGAATGAAAACAATATCATCTGGAATCCATGTTTTATGGAATTGCGCTTGTAAATTTTCGATGAGCTCCTCTTTAGAAATGGAATCCTTATATTCTGGCTTTGGTACTACACATGCTAAGGGACGTTCCAGCCATTTTTCATGTGGGATAGCAATCACAGCTGCTTCAAAGACTTTTGGATGAGACATTAAGGCATTTTCTAACTCAACTGACGAAATCCATTCACCACCGCTCTTAATTAAATCTTTTGTACGATCGGTAATTTTTATATAGCCATCCGGCGTCATTACCGCAATATCCCCTGTATAAAGCCAACCATCCTTAAAGGCTTCATCTGTACGCTCATCTTGATAGTACTCATTTGCGATCCATGGACCTCGTATCGTTAGCTCTCCCATTGTTTCGCCATCCCATGGGACCTCGCCATTTTCATTAACAACACGAGTTTCAAGAAGGGGCATGGTCATCCCTTGGGTAATGCGAACATGCATTTTTTCATCAGCCGTGTAGTCCTGCATATGGGTTAAATACGTTGATAAGCTTACAAGTGGAGAGGTCTCCGTCATCCCATACCCAGTCATATAAGGAATCTTCAGCTCCTCCTCGAAGCCCCTTACAAGACCAATTGGTGAGGCAGATCCGCCACAAACAATTAATCGCATTGACGATAGGTCACGAGGGTGTAGACGTTGCTCCTGTAAAACACCGAGCCAAATGGTAGGTACGCCTGCCGTCAAGGTTACTTTGTACACGTCAAAAAGCTCAAGTAAAAGCTGAGGCGTAAACATAGGCCCTGGTAATACCTGAGTGGCACCAAAGGCTATACTAGCAAAGGGGAAGCCCCACGCATTGGCATGAAACATTGGTACAACAGGTAGTACAACATCCGACTCACAAATGGCAATACTATCTGCAAGCCCAGCGGTTAAACTGTGAAGGACAATACTGCGATGTGTATAAACTACGCCCTTCGGCATACCAGTCGTTGCACTCGTATAACACATGCCAGCAGGTGTATTTTCATCTAAATCTTCTGGAAATGTGAAATGCTCATTGGCATCTGCAATTAGTGCTTCATAGGATAAAGCATTTGGAATGGGGATAGATTCTAGTGCCACAGCATCCCCCATAATAATAATGTGTTTAACCGTTTTTAACTGTGAAACAAATGGTGCGATAAGGGGTACTAAATTGTCGTCAATTAATAATATTTCATCCTCCGCATGATTAATAACATAGACAATATGCTCTGGTGCCAGTCGAATATTGATCATATGCAGAACTGCTCCTGCACATGGTACAGCAAAATAGGCTTCCAAATGACGATGATGATTCCAAGCAAATGTCCCAACCTTCGTGCCCTGCTGCATACCTAATTTTGTAAGAGCATCCGCTAATTGACGAGTTCGTTTGACATACTCTTTATACGTAAATTCATGAATAGTTGTAGCGCTTGTTCGCGAATATATTTTCTTTGACTGAAAAAATCGTTCTGCTCGATTCAAAAAACTTGTTAATATTAAAGGCGTATCCATCATATGCATGTTACCGCTCCCCTTCGCTGACAAATTTTTGAAACAACCGAGGCTGACTGCTGCTACAATTAAAAAGATTTACTTAGGCTGCATCCGAATGGCTCCATCCAAACGAATGACCTCACCATTTAACAAACCATTTTGGATAATGCTTTCTACCAGAAGTGCATATTCGGATGGCTTACCAAGTCGTTTAGGGAATGGCGTCATTTGTGCAAGAGCTGTCCTTGCAGGCTCTGGTAAAGATGCAAACATAGGTGTTTCAACTAAACCAGGTGCAATAGTCATCACACGCACACCATACTCAGCAAGCTCGCGTGCAATTGGTAAGGTCATGGCTGCTACGCCACCCTTTGACGCACTATAGGCAGCCTGTCCAATTTGTCCGTCAAATGCTGCTATGGATGCCGTATTAATAATAACGCCGCGCTGTCCATCCTCGTTCGGCTCATTACGCTGCATTTTCTCAGCTACTAGACGAATGACATTGAATGTACCGATTAAATTAACCGTAATTATTTTTTCAAATAAACTAAGTGCATGAATTCCACGCTTAGAAATTACTTTGTTCGCATCGGCAATTCCTGCACAGTTCACCGCTACATTTATAGGGCCAAATGCTGCTATGGCTTGCTCAAGACCTGTTGCTACATCTTCCTCCTTCGTAACATCTACTCGTACATAGATTGCATTTTCCCCTAATTCCTCTACTAGAGCTTGTCCACGTTCATCATTCACATCAAAGATGATGGATTTGCCACCTTGTTCGACGATGTGACGAACAGTTGCCTCTCCTAAACCGGATGCCCCACCTGTTACAACTGCAACTACTGCATGCTTCCTCATTGCACATACCCCCTTTACATTTTTTCAATGATCGTAGCATTAGCCATCCCCATACCTTCACAAATAGCTAGTAAGCCGTACCGGTAATTTTCTCGTTCCATGCGATAGAGCAAAGTCGTTAACAATTTTGTTCCGGTAGCACCTAATGGATGTCCTAGTGCAATTGCTCCGCCATCTGGATTGAGCTTCTTTGGGTCCCCACCAATTTCCTGCAACCATACAAGTGGCACAGGTGCAAAGGCTTCATTGACCTCATACGTATCAATATCCTCTATGTTCAAGCCCGATCGTTCTAACGCCTTTCGAGTTGCTTCGATTGGTCCCGTTAACATCAATGTCGGGTCAGAACCTACAACAACTCTTGTGATAATTTTAGCGAGTGGCTGAATACCAAGTTCCTGTGCCTTATCCAATGCCATCACCACTACTGCTGATGCCCCATCACTCATCTGACTAGCATTACCAGCCGTAATGACACCATCCTCTTGAAAAACAGTTTTTAAACCATTTAATATGTCAACTGTAGTTTCAGCACGAGGTCCCTCATCCTTAACAACTGTTGTGACAGTGCCATCTTCTTGAATGACTTCAATAGGTAGAATTTCGTCTTTGAAAGACCCTGCTTCAATGGCAGCTAGTGCTCGCTGATGACTCTCGTAGGCATAACTATTAAGCTGCTCTTTTGATAAGGACCATTTTTCGGCTATTTTCTCTGCTGATAGTCCCTGATGTATAATATTATAATTTCCCTGTAAGCGATTACCTAAATGAGCATTTTTCATGTTAGTTCCCATAGGCACCCTAGACATACTTTCCACACCGCCAGCAATTACGATATCCATATCCCCCGCTAATATAGCTTGTGCAGCGAAATGCACGGCTTGCTGACTTGAACCACATTGACGATCAATGGTCACACCTGGCACACTATCAGGAAATCCAGCCATTAACAGGGCTGTCCGCGCAATATTTCCTCCCTGCTCTGCAGTTTGCGTCACACAGCCTAAAATAACATCATCCACTTGTTCCTTATTTATGCCTGCCCGTTGTACAGCCTCCTGCAACACATCGGCTGCCATATCATCCGCCCGAACATGACTTAATACTCCCTTACTTCGCCCCACAGCCGTTCGCACAGCCGCAACAATCACCACTTCTCTCATCTCCATTGCCCCTTTTCCTCGTCATCCTTCACAGTTTATTGACAAGACTATTAATATATTCCTCACTTAATTATCAGAATATTATAGCATTTATTGTACATGAACAAGAAGTTTTTAACAATTCTATATGGTTATAGAAATAGATGATTCACTAAGTTGACTGGCCCATCTAAATAACCACTAACCTACTAGCCATCTCCATTTTTAAGCGAAAAAAAAAAGCAACCTCAATTGTATTGAGATTGCCTAATCTATTCGCAAATTAAACTAAATCTTCACCGAAGAATAAAGCGATTTCGCGCTCTGCAGAAGCAAGAGAGTCAGAACCGTGGATGATGTTGTGAGAAACAGTTGTTGCATAGTCACCACGGATTGTACCTGGGTTAGATTCCTCAGGTTTTGTTGCACCCATCATTGTACGTGCAAGCTTAATTACGTTTTCGCCTTCCCATACCATAGCGAATACAGGACCAGAAGTGATGAAATCAACTAGTTCACCAAAGAATGGACGCTCAGCATGTTCAGCATAGTGTTTTTCTGCTAAATCTTTTGAAATTACCATTAATTTAGCACCTTTCATTACAAAACCGCGACGCTCGAAACGATCAACGATGTCTCCAACTACTTGACGCTCAACGCCATCTGGCTTAACCATTAAAAAAGTTTGTTCAATTGCCATGTTTAAAACACTCCTTAAATTCTTCTAACAGGTTTTACACCTACCGATAAATATTAACAAAAAATGAGGCTTTGTACAACAAAAAGCTAGAATTTGCGCTTACCCATGAACAATGCGACATCACGTAGCTTTTTCTTTACGGGATGTTTTGGCAAAGCATCTATTTCTTGTAAAGCCTTTTTCAAATATTTATCACTCATACGATTAGCTTGCTCAATTGCATGAGATTTACGCACATACTGCAACATATTTTGACGTTCGGCTTCTGTTAATGTACCGGCAAATACTTTTACCAAGAATGGTTGCATCTCCGGATCATCCTTTAACAAGAGAATCGGTAAGGTAATATTGCCTTGTAATAAATCACTACCTGCCGGCTTTCCTAGCTCCTTATCTGTTGCCATAATATCTAACACATCGTCGATAATTTGGAAGCTCATGCCCACAAAGTAGCCGAAGCGTTTTAAATGACGTACAGTTTTAGCATCAACGCCTGCCGCAACAGCCCCTAACTCACAACTAGAGGAAATAAGTAGAGCTGTTTTACGTTTGATTCTTCTAAAATAATCCTTTAAACCTTGATCAAGTCTAAATTTATCTTCAATTTGAATAACTTCACCGTTACAAATCTCAACCATGGTACGTGCTAAAATTTGATGAACTAGTGGGTCTTCTATTTTTGTAATATATTCGAGAGCACGTGCAAAAATAAAATCGCCCGTGTACATTGCTACTCGGTTATTCCATTGCGCTTTGACAGTTGGGCGTCCTCTTCGCATATTGGAATCATCAATAACATCATCATGGACAAGTGATGCCATATGAATGAGCTCTAATGGGACTGCAACATCCTTCATCTTCTCAATGTCATATTCACCAAATTTTGCACCTAGTAATACAAAAATTGGTCGTATACGTTTGCCACCAGCTTGTAATAAATGGAGAGAAGCATCGTTGATCAAATATGAAGATGAGTCCACCGCATTTTCTAACTCTCGTTCAATGATATCGATATCTGATTTCAAATCGGAATAGAGTAGTTTTAACTTCATCTTTTCCACGTGTGAAAACCTTCCCCCATTAACGTATCTTTTTAAAGCCTATATGCATTGCCGCAGCCCCGCCACTGTATGCTTTGTACGATACTTTTTCTAATCCTGCCTGCTCAAACAATGCCGCTAACTTTTTCATACCTGGGAAATCATTCGCAGATTCCTGAAGCCAAGAATACTCCTTGTAACTTTTCGCAAATATTTTACCAAATATCGGCATTATAAATTTAAAATAAAAACGGAATAATTGACGGTAACCAGGAATTTCAGATTGAGATGTTTCTAAACAAACAACCATTCCACCTGGTTTTACGACACGGTGCATTTCCTTTAAGACTTGCAAATAATCTGGTACATTGCGTAGACCAAAGCCAATTGTCACATAATCAAACGTATCATCTGGGAAAGGTAATTCCATAGCATTTCCATGAATCAGTTCAATTTGTGGGTATGATTGTACTTTTTTTTCGCCAACTTTAAGCATGTTTTGACTAAAGTCGAGTCCTTTTACTTCTCCACTTTCTCCAACTGCCTCAGCCAATGCGATCGTCCAATCTGCCGTACCACAGCAAACATCCAATGCCTTTGACCCAGGTTTGACAGCCATGTGTTTCATCGTATCGTTACGCCAACCAATATGCATTTGGAAACTAATAACACCGTTCATTTTGTCATAATTATCCGAGATACTCTCAAATACTTCGTGAACGTGCTCTGCTTTCGTTTTAGCCATTTTGAAAAACCTCTCTTATCCGTTAGTAGAAGCAATAGAAGCCTCTACATGTGCATGTAAAGCTCGTTTCACATCACTTTGTAAAAATGATGCACTCTCCACCATCTTCGACAGCTCTATTTTTAAATGCACTATTTTTTCCTTGATGACGCTATTAAAAGTAGTACCATGACGTTGAACACTTTCTTCAAGTGCCTTACCTATTAAGGACGTTTGTCCACGTTGATAGGCTGCCATTTCTTTTTCTAAACGTAAGATCAATAAACTTTTTTCCATCAACGGTATATATTCACTAAAGGAATAAAGCTCGAAAAACTGAGCAATTAATCCTGATTCAATATTGCACATCGAAGCATACCATTGCTCGATTGTTCTTTGTTCGGTCTCATACACCTTTATCTGGTTTTCACATCGTGTCACAATTCCTTGTGACAAATTTCGTATCAATGCGACATTTCCAGACATCGCTAATATTTCGTAATAACGACCACTATAAAAATCCCCAGCTAATACTGTAAGCTGCTGTTCTTTAGAAGTAGCATCTAATTCTTTTATGTGATCGTGTGCCGCCAATGCCGCATACACAATGCCAACAGTAATGGCAGCCTCTTGTTGCTCTTGTTGCCACTCTTCACCATTCAAAAACGGGACTAACAAATAAAACAATTGATTTTCATCTAACACAGGCATTCCTGTGTATTTTTGCAAAGTTCTATGACGAACATCCATGAAAATCTCTGTTTTTAACTGGGCAATTGAATTTTGAATGTATGTTGCATTCATAGACCTTACTCCATTTCACTTTCAAATACGTTAATCCTATTGAAGGCTTAACGTTTGCTTACTGAGTCATTATAGCATACGCAACGATGCGGAATAAAAAAATTTTGCTTTCTTCAAGAGGATAGGCAGTAGAGCTTTCCCATGAAAAGGGAATGCTACTGCCCATATAATTAGTTTTTCACATCTAACTCTTTTATATGTGCCTAAATGGCACAGGATAAAAACTATTATGAAACCATATCTTGTCTATTTATTATTTTTTTGCTTCGCTATGAATCACACCATGTGCTGTATGAATCTGTGCTTTCCCTCGAATCTTCATCGCAGAAGTGTGTTCTGTAAATTGAGCAATCATAACTTCGCCGGCATCTAATTTTTCAGAATGATGGAACTTTGTATCTGTTCCACGCGTTAAACCAATGACATGTACACCATCTTCTTCAGCTTGAATAACAATATAATCTTGTGACATTCTTGTACACTCCTTAAATCCGACAAATTCTTAGTTCATCATAACATAATTAGACAAGCAATTTAAGACATTTGAATAAATGATAGAACTTCTCTACGCTTCACTTCATCTTGCTCATAAACACCACGTGCTACAGATGTTACTGTCTTAGAGCCTGGTTTTTTCAGCCCTCGCATAGTCATACACATATGCTCAGCCTCAATCACCACATACACTCCTTTTGGTGCCAACATTTCCATAATGGTATCAGCGACTGAAGATGTAATACGTTCTTGCAACTGTGGTCGACGAGCAATTGTTTCTACTGCACGCCCTAATTTGCTTAGTCCTGCAACAATGCCGTCATTTGGTATGTAAGCGACATGTGCTTTTCCATAGAACGGAACTAGATGATGCTCACACATCGAATAAAAAGGAATATCTTTAACAAGGACCAATTCTTCATGATCCTCGTGGAACACTGTTCTAAAATAGTCTTTGGCATCTTCATGTAAGCCACTAAACATCTCAGCATACATTTTTGCGACACGTTTTGGTGTATCTAATAAACCTTCTCGATTTACGTCTTCACCTACCGCCTCTAAAATCATTTTTACTGCTTCTTCTATTTTCAATAAATCTATATTCGACATTCGAAAAAACCTCCTGCGTATCAAAACATTACACATTTCCCTATGCATCGTAGCACATCCAAAAGGTAAGCGCAAAATGACTTACTTGTTTCACAAAAAAATTGCTGCAAGTTAGCAAATCTAGCTTTTATTATCATTATGTATAGTCAACTTGAAGTTAAAAAGAGCAGTCTCCATGTTGTTCACATGAAGACTGCTCTATGTAACTACTAGACGTGTATTATTTTACCGCGTCTTTAAGCGCTTTACCTGGTTTGAAAGCAGGCACCTTGCTAGCAGCGATTTCGATTTCTTTACCAGTTTGTGGGTTACGACCTTTACGAGCCGCACGTTCACGTACTTCGAAGTTACCAAAACCAATTAATTGTACTTTGTCACCCTTTGCAAGAGCATCTTGAATTGTATCAAATACAGCTTCAACTGCTTTAGAAGCGTCTTTTTTAGAAAGACCTGCAGCTTCAGCAACAGAGTTTACTAATTCTGTTTTATTCACACCATTCACCTCCTCTCAAAGGGTCATGAACCAATTCTGTAAAAAGAGTAACACATAGAAAACCGCTACGCAACTGTATTCATTCATGATTATAACCAAAAAATCAGTTTTTCACCCAAAAAATCAAAAAAAAGGACTTTTCGCATAAAAACGAAAAGCCCTTTTCCTATTTTTTACACTTATTTTTATTTTTTATCACTATAAAATAAATGTGACTAACCCTCGATCACCTTCGTTTACCATACGTTCGATCGTTTGACGCATCCGTTTTTTGGCTGTATTTGGAACTGCATCCATTTTATATCGAATACCTTCTTTTAATACTTCATGTAATGGTGTGCCAAAAAGTTGTGTATTCCATAGAGCATCACGGTCATGTAAATAAGCATGGTTCAAATCTTTTAAAAGTTGCTGACTATGGAACTCAGAGCCGATTAACGGGGCAAATTCTGAATCCATATCGACACGAATAATGTGATAAGATGGCGCCTTCGCTTTCATTCGTACACCAAAGAAATTATTTTGCTTAATTAATTCTGGGGCTGTCGGCTCAAATTCCTGCATCATTGGTAATGTAACGCCATAGCCTGTCGTATCCGCATCATGAATGGCACTTTTAAAGCGTTTTTGAGCTTCTTTTGCCTCTGCTGCTTCTTTAATAAACAGTAGCCAATCTTTTTTCGTTTCAATCGGTTCTTCTAACCACTCATTACAAACCGATTTATATAGTTCACCCTGTAAGGACACACGAATTACAGCTGTACCAATACCCGCATCTACATGGACTACTTCACTTTGATCAATAAAATCAATAGCTTTAAAAGCATCGGATGCTTGTTGCACATCTCTAATTTTCATAACGGAAGAAAGTACTTCTTCCATCGAATCAATCAATGCAACATTTAATGGATGTGAGGCATCTAGTACATCTAACCAATCTGGCTTCTCCACCTCTATCGTACGGATTGGGAATTCAAATAACGCCTCTTGTAAAATATACTGAATATCAGTTTCTCTCATTTGATCAATTGAAATGGCGATAACGGGAACATTATAACGTTCAAACAACTCATTGCGCAGTTGAACAGTTTCTTCTCTAGCTGGCATTTGGCAATTAAGTAGAATGACAAAAGGCTTGCCAATTTCCTTTAGTTGCTCAACAATCTCTTCTTCTGCCCTCTCAGCAGCTCGACGACTAATACCGTTAACCGTTCCATCAGTTGTTACTACAATTCCAATATTCGCATGATCGCGAATTACTTTATCCGTACCTATTTTCGCTGCTTCCTGGAACGGAATAGGCTCTGTATGCCAAGGAGTATGAACAAATTTCGGACCATTTTCATCTTCATAGCCTTTTGTTCCTTCGATAATGTAACCCACACAATCTGCTAATCGAATTTGAAATGGCATTTCATCGTCACCGACCACAATACGGGTTGCTTGGGCAGGCACAAACTTCGGCTCAGCAGTCATAATGACTGGCCCCGGAGAACTTTGTGGCAACTCATCCTGTGCTCGCATTCTTTCTGTTTCATCCACAATGTTTGGTAACACGACGGATTCCATTACCTTTTTTACAAATGTTGATTTACCTACACGTACTGGACCGACAACACCAATATAAACATCGCCATTTGTTCGCTCTGCAATTTCTCTAAATACTGCTTCACTCAAGGTTTCTGCCTCCTTTATCTACGCTTTTTCACTATATGCGAGCCTGTAGACAAATATGAAAAAGCCCCTCACAAATGTAAGGAGCTTGTTGATTATTCTTCTTTTTTCTTAGCGGCTTCTGCCTCTTGTTTTTGTCGTTCTTGAGCCTTCTTAACATCTGCCTTATACGTGTCCATATCATAAACTGGCTCACCCTTCTCGTCCACTGTATACGGAACAGAGTAGGCAGGTACTACAGGAAATTTATCGACAAGTAATTGGCGAATATCATCGCCAGGCTTGACATCCGGCTTGTCTTCTTTTAGAAGTTGTCCTAAATCAATGGAATAATCTACATGCAATTCACCGTCACCAGTCATAAAGAGCGGTAATTCGACGCCCGAATAGGGACTTTTCACAGTAACCTCTGTTTTATAGCCCAAATCCTTATAATTAATTTGGTACACATTATCAGATGATGAACCTGTTATTGGTAAATATTGTGTAGATAGTTTCCGAATTCCTATTTCGCGAATGCGCTCTGCAGCGTTTAAATCTACTAGTTTAACGGTCGCTTCATGCTCAGGATCCCAAATAATATACTGATATATACCGCCTTTTTCATAGGCATTTCCAGGGATCGTCGACAAATACTTCGGCATAAGCTTTTCAAAATCAATTAAATACTTGATATATAAATCTGTATCTAATTCGCTATTTTTAATGGGTACTAGCCCACCAGTTGCTTCACGGTATTCATTAACAGCACGCTGTACAGCTGCTAGTTGGTCCACATCAGGCGTAACCTTCGCCCTTTTCTCGTCTTCTGGGTACGCACACCCGACTAACAATATGGCGGTTGCAATTACCACCAGAAAAGTACCTAGTTTTTTCATGTTACTAACACCTCGTTATTTATTATGCTGGCCATGTGGCAACTATAAGTACCATTAAAAATGTGCCGAGTCCAAACAGTATGTATGCACATAAATTTACGATTGTTCGTAAAAATACATTCGAAATCTTGTTACGAGCTAAATAAATTAAGCCGACTGATATTATCATAAAGCCTATACAATAAAACGATACCCACATTACATCCAAAGCAGGCATATGAGCTAACGGGCCCATTACAAATAACCACCTTTCTTTCTATGTCAAGACACAACAAAGTATATTATACTATGTGTCTTTGTTAAAAAGAAATAGTTGTCCCATAACTATCAAGAAATGGACAACCTTTTAAAATGCTTTAACTATTCAATTACTAGCACATAATAAGGTGTCTCAGTAGATTCACCGAGACACCTTATTTATGTCCGTTTCATGACAAATTTAATCATAAAAATAATATTAATGCTTCATCTCGTCAATTTCACGTTTCTTCATGCGCATCATAAGTGCGTCTACTGCCACTTTCGGCTCTACCTCATTAAAGAGTACACTATAAAGCTCTGTGGAAATGGGCATTGCCACACCATACTTTTCTGCTAATTGATAGGCAGCCTTTGTCGTACGTACACCCTCTACAACCATCCCCATTTGATCGAGAACCTCTTGTAACTTCATGCCCTGCCCTAACATATTACCTGCTCGCCAGTTTCTTGAGTGAACGCTTGTACACGTTACAATCAAATCACCCATGCCTGTAAGCCCTGAGAACGTAAATGGATTACCACCCATTTTTACACCTAAACGAGTAATCTCCGCAAGTCCTCGCGTAATTAATGCGGCTTTCGCGTTATCCCCGTAATTCAAGCCATCAGTAATGCCTGCAGCTAAAGCGATAACATTTTTCAGTGCCCCACCAATTTCTACTCCAATCACATCGTCATTTGTATAAACACGGAAAAATTGATTCATAAATAAATCCTGTACTTTTTCAGCAGCATCTATGTCCGCACATGCAGCTGTAACCGTTGTAGGATGATGAAGGACTACTTCCTCAGCATGACTAGGACCTGAAAGCACTACAATTTCATCCACTTTTTCAGCAGGTAAACTCTCTGCTAATATTTCAGAAATTCGTTTTAAAGAGTCAGGCTCAATTCCTTTTGAAACATGTACAAATAAAACTTTTTTAGTTAATTCAGCCGTCAATTTTTCACAAACCTCACGAATTGCTTTTGTCGGCACAGCGACAACGATTGTTTCAGCATGTGTTGCTGCCTTTGCAATATCACTCGTAGCATGTAAATTTGTTGGCAATACCGTTTCAGGTAAATATTTTTTATTGGTATGCATACGGTTGATTTCTTCTGCCTGTTCAGCTCGATGTGTCCATACAAGCGTATCATGGCCATTTTCTGCCAGTACCATTGCCAGCGCAGACCCCCAAGAGCCTGCCCCTAACACACAAACTTTTTCCATAAAAAAAATCCTCCCTTATTGTGGGTTGTCTACACTACTTTATTTTCTTGTAAAAAGACGCCACCCAACAATTGTGTCGGGTTGGCGTATTGTATGTGTATGACGATAACTTTAAGCACGAGCACGTGTAATTAAACGAATCGGCGTTCCTTCAAAGTCGAATGTTTCACGAATACGATTTTCTAAGAAACGTTCATAAGAGAAGTGCATAAGCTCAGGTTCATTAACAAATACCACAAACGTTGGTGGCTTAATTGCAACCTGTGTAGCGTAGTAAATACGTAAACGGCGACCTTTATCGGTTGGTGCAGGATTACGTGCTACAGAATCTTCTATAACTTCATTTAAAATAGAAGATTGAATACGCATCGCATGATTCTCACTAACACGTTGGATAATCGGTAAAATCTGATGCACACGCTGTTTCGTATTAGCCGAAACGAAAATTATCGGTGCATAGTCTAAAAATAGGAAATGCTCACGAATTTGCTGCGTGAATACATTCATCGTTTTTTCGTCTTTCTCGATAGCATCCCATTTATTGACAACAATCACAACTGCTTTTCCGGCTTCATGTGCATACCCAGCAATTTTCTTATCTTGCTCCTGAATACCTTCTTCCGCATTCAGTACCACTAACACAACGTCTGAACGTTCAATCGCACGTAACGCACGCAAAACAGAATATTTTTCGGTCGTCTCATAAATTTTCCCTTTTTTACGCATACCGGCAGTATCAATAATGACATATTCCTGATCTTCATACGCATAAGGTGTGTCAATTGCATCGCGTGTCGTACCCGCAATATCACTAACAATTACTCGATCTTGACCTAAGAAAGCATTCACTAAAGATGATTTCCCCACATTCGGACGACCGATTAATGAGAATTTAATTACATCATCTCCGTACTGCTCTTCATCCTCTTTCGGGAAATGTTTCGCACATTCATCTAATAAATCCCCTAAACCTAAGCCGTGAGAGCCAGAAATTGGCCAAGGCTCACCGAAGCCCAATGCATAAAAATCATAAATCATTTCACGCATATCAGGATTATCGATTTTATTGACTGCTAGTACAACGGGTTTCTTAGTTTTGTATAAAATTTTAGCTACTTGCTCATCGGCTGCCGTTACCCCTTCACGACCATTTGTCATAAAAATAATAACGTCTGCTTCTTCAATGGCGATTTCAGCTTGTTGACGAATTTGCTCTAAAAACGGCTCGTCCCCAATTTCAATCCCACCTGTATCAATAATATTAAAATCGTGTGTTAACCACTCTGCCGAACTATAAATACGATCACGTGTTACGCCTGGGATATCTTCCACAATAGACACACGCTCTCCAACGATACGGTTAAAAATCGTCGACTTACCTACGTTCGGACGACCTACGATGGCTACTACTGGTTTCGTCATCTGTACTTCATCCTTCCAACTTCTTGTCTTTCGCTATTATACACGAAAAATGCCATTATATCATATCATATCCATAAAGTAGAACGCTATGTATGGCTTTACCAATCCAAACGATTTATTTTCGCGGTTTTATAATGTGTTTTGAATGCGTGAGTGGAAGGTTTGTTGAAGGTAGGTCCGTTGATTTTTGGTTTTTATCAATTGGAAGGTTTTTTCGTTATATTGGGGTTGTATCCGTCACTTTATGGATTTCCTTCTTCGACGCTTTTATCCATCACTTTTGGTGGCTTATCCCGCTTCGTTGCCTCACCCTTGTAAGATATATCCGCCATTTTGTGGATTCTATCTGTCACTTTATAGGTTTTCTCCCATTTCATTGATTCTATCTATCATTTTGCAAATCCTATCTCATCACTCCAACAAAAAAGAGGCTGGGACAAA
>NZ_JSZM01000008.1:0-206495 GCF_000801965.1 Lysinibacillus sp. A1 | reverse complement strand
TGTGGACGGGATAAGTGCTGAAAGCATCTAAGCATGAAGCCCCCCTCAAGATGAGATTTCCCATTACGCAAGTAAGTAAGATCCCTCAAAGACGATGAGGTAGATAGGTTCGAGGTGGAAGTGTGGTGACACATGGAGCTGACGAATACTAATCGATCGAGGACTTAACCAAAATGTTTGAAGCATTCAATGAACCGTTTATCCAGTTTTGAAAGAACAATCCTTTCAATTGAATAAGTGAAGTGATGATGGCAAAGAGGTCACACCCGTTCCCATACCGAACACGGAAGTTAAGCTCTTTAGCGCCGATGGTAGTTGGGGGCTTCCCCCTGTGAGAGTAGGACGTCGCTTCGCTTAATACCCAGGAGGATTAGCTCAGTTGGGAGAGCACCTGCCTTACAAGCAGGGGGTCGGCGGTTCGAGCCCGTCATCCTCCACCATTTTGGTCTCGTGGTGTAGCGGTTAACATGCCTGCCTGTCACGCAGGAGATCGCCGGTTCGATCCCGGTCGGGACCGCCATTTTTTTGCCGGTGTAGCTCAGTTGGTAGAGCAACTGACTTGTAATCAGTAGGTCGTGGGTTCGACTCCTATCGCCGGCACCATTCCCTTGGAGGGGTAGCGAAGTGGCTAAACGCGGCGGACTGTAAATCCGCTCCTTAGGGTTCGGCGGTTCGAATCCGTCCCCCTCCACCATTTTAGGGGCATAGTTCAACGGTAGAATAGAGGTCTCCAAAACCTTTGGTGTGGGTTCGATTCCTACTGCCCCTGCCAGGTATTGAGGTACTCGTTCATATATGGCTGTTATTATATAGTGGCGGTTGTGGCGAAGTGGTTAACGCATCGGATTGTGGTTCCGACATTCGTGGGTTCGATTCCCATCAGTCGCCCCATTTTAAAATTGGGGTATAGCCAAGCGGTAAGGCAACGGATTTTGATTCCGTCATGCCTAGGTTCGAATCCTAGTACCCCAGCCATTTTTTTCTTTTACGAGCCATTAGCTCAGTTGGTAGAGCATCTGACTTTTAATCAGAGGGTCGAAGGTTCGAGTCCTTCATGGCTCATCATTTTTTATTAATTTTGCGCCCGTAGCTCAATTGGATAGAGCGTCTGACTACGGATCAGAAGGTTATGGGTTCGACTCCTGTCGGGCGCGCCAATTTATTCATGTTTTCGGAATGTAGCTCAGCTTGGTAGAGCACTTGGTTTGGGACCAAGGGGTCGTAGGTTCGAATCCTGTCATTCCGATCATCTATAAATGGGGCCTTAGCTCAGCTGGGAGAGCGCCTGCCTTGCACGCAGGAGGTCAGCGGTTCGATCCCGCTAGGCTCCACCATTTTAATATTTTTGGAGGTATACCCAAGTCTGGCTGAAGGGATCGGTCTTGAAAACCGACAGGCGGGTAACACCGCGCGGGGGTTCGAATCCCTCTACCTCCTCCATTTCGGGTCAGTAGCTCAGTTGGTAGAGCATTAGATTGAAGCTCTAAGTGTCGGCGGTTCGATTCCGTCCTGACCCACCATTATTTGCGGGTGTAGTTTAATGGTAAAACCTCAGCCTTCCAAGCTGATGTCGTGAGTTCGATTCTCATCACCCGCTCCAAAATGGGCCTATAGCTCAGCTGGTTAGAGCGCACGCCTGATAAGCGTGAGGTCGATGGTTCGAGTCCATTTAGGCCCATCATTATTCCGAAGTAGCTCAGTTGGTAGTAGCACCTGACTGTTAATCAGGTTGTCGCAGGTTCGAGTCCTGCCTTCGGAGCCACGGCCCGTTGGTCAAGTGGTTAAGACACCGCCCTTTCACGGCGGTAACACGGGTTCGAATCCCGTACGGGTCATCAAGCATGTAGCACAGTTGTGTGCTACATGCTTTTTTCTTTATCTTTTAATAAACAGGTATCAAAGCTACAAATCCTTTGACAGGGTTTTGTAGCTTTTTCATGTAAGGTCTAAACATTTCCTTCTACCAAATGCTCATAATCCCTCTTTTTTTAAGGCTCTTTTAAAGGAGTACTATAATTCAATTCAATTCAATTACTACTTGGAACGTTGCTTTATATTAAATTTGAACAAACTATTTCATATATGCAATATGTATGTTTTTTCACTAGCTATTTTCATGGTGCTTATTGACTTGTTCCTCTAATATGAGGATAAGTGGAGGAATCGATATGAATATACAGGAGATACAATGTTTTTTAAATCAATACCAGCTGGAACAAAATGAATCCAAACTTTGGTTAGAAAATAGATTACAACAGATTAAAAGTGCAGGGGAATATAAGCCTACTACAGAGGAGCTAGTTTTTGGAGCACGAGTTGCATGGCGTAATAGTAATAAATGTATTGGACGGTTGTTTTGGCAATCATTACATGTTGTAGATGCACGAGAAGTTTTAGATGAACAGGGCATTTTTCAAAAGTTACTAGAGCATATTGAGTATGCCACAAATCATGGGAAAATTCGTCCAACTATAACTGTGTTTGCAACTGATAGAGTACGGATTTGGAATCATCAGCTAATTCGTTACGCAGGCTACGAGACAGAAGAAGGCATTATTGGGGATGCACATTCTATCACTTTTACAAAAGTATGCGAATCGATGGGCTGGAAAGGCGAGCATACGCCGTTTGATGTGTTACCACTCGTCATACAGGTAGACGAACGTGCTCCCCAGCTATTTACGATTCCAGCTGAGTATATTTTAGAGGTTCCAATACGTCATCCAGAATCGGAGGACGTGGAGAAATTAGAGTTGAAATGGTATGCTGTTCCTATTATTTCGAGTATGCGTTTTCAAATGGCAGGCATTGATTTTCAAGCGGCTCCATTTAATGGCTGGTATATGGGGACTGAAATTGGGGCACGTAATTTAGCCGATCATGAGCGCTATAATATGCTGCCAGCTATTGCAGATATATTTAATCTGGATACAACCAAACAAGCTTCTCTTTGGCGTGACCGAGCATTAGTGGAGCTCAATATAGCTGTCCTTCATTCTTTTAAAGAGGATGGTGTGAGCATTGTAGATCATCATACTGCTGCTCAGCAGTTTAAATTATTTGAGGAAGCTGAGGAATCAGCAGGGCGAGAAGTTACGGGTAACTGGACATGGTTAATCCCACCACTTTCCCCTGCGACTACTCATATATTCCATAAGCCTTATATAAATACCTACCATACGCCCAATTATTTTTATCAGAAACCATGTTATTAACTTTAAAGGAGTTGTTCATAAACGAACAGCTTCTAAGTACCTTTTTGGGAGAGAGGAAATTCAAGATGTTGAACCAAAATATTTCGAATATCCCTTGGCAACAATTGACGACACCTTATGGCAGAGGAACAGATATTCCTCGTCTAATTGAACAGAAACAATATCAAGAGCTGACTGAACTAATTGAACATCAAGGAACACTTTGGCAGGTGACGCCATGGGTAGTATTTATTCTTTTAAAAAAGCTCTCAAGTAAAAATGTGGAGGAAGTCTCCTTAGCAGAAATAGAGCTTTATTTAGCTGTGGCTCATGCAATAACTAAGGATTATCAAGATTCAACACATAACGTTTCAACGATGCAGGAGCTTTTGGATAAGAAATATTTATGGGTGGAAAATGAAGAGGATGATGAGCTTGAATGGGAGGAAGATACGCCTAGAGGCTATGAACCAGAAGCTTTTTTAGGCTATTATTATTTTAGTTTTTTACTCCTTCAAGAGGCAATCCCTGTTTTTACTGCTATTAAGGCACGTTCCAAGAGCATAGCAGAGGAAATTGAGGAACTGCTAGCCTTACTAAAACATTAAAAAAAGAAATGTTATATAGATAAAGCAGATGGGCTCAGCTTCCCCATCTGCTTAAATTTAATGGACATATTCATCTTTAGAAGCTCGCATGGAACATAAGAAGAGTGTTATAGCTACAACAACAAAGAGCCAACCTGCAATATTCCATCCACCAAATAAATCATGGAGGTATCCGAAAAGAATCGGCCCAATGGCAGCGAATAAATAGCCCAATGATTGTGCAAACCCTGATAGATCAGCGGCTTCAAATGCTGTACGCGTACGGAGTGTAAAGAACATCATTGCTAATGCGAATGAAGCTCCACCTGCTAAACCTAGAAGGATCATCCATAATATCCCCAACGTTGTCCATTCCATTACAACGCCGACAAATCCTACTAAATAAAACGATGTAAACATAAGGACAAGTGGTCTTTGTGAAGTCATTTTACCAGCAATAATGGGGACAGCCAATGCCATGGGGACTTGTGAGAATTGCATTATGGAAAACATCCATCCAGCTTTATCAGGAGCCAATCCTTGCGCAATATAAATTTCAGGAATCCAAGCTGCTGTCGTATAAAATAATAAAGATTGTAAGCCCATTGCACCGGTTACTGCCCATGTAACAGGTGATTTATAAAGAGGTTTACCTGTTTTTTTTGCCGTAGTAGCTGGTTCTGGCTTATTCAATTTCAATTGAGGTATCCAAATTAAAATCGTTAATACGACTAATATAAGCGCCACAGCCAATGCGCCTTGCCAACCTAGTGAAGAATTAGCTATTGGATAACTAATACCTGCTCCAAGTCCAGCCGTTAAGTTCATAGACATAGTAAAAAATGCCATTAGTAACCCTACATGGTATGGAAATTTTAATTTTAATAAACCTGGAATCAACACATTTCCAAATGATATGGCTACGCCAATGAGCACTGTGCCAAATACAAGTAACCCTGTTGTACCAAGGGAGCGTAGTACAATTCCTAAGGCCAATAAAATAGTGGATAAAAATAAGGTTAGCTCAAGCCCAAGTTTTCGTGCTACAACTGGTGCGAACGGTGATATAATGGCAAAAGCAAGCAATGGAATAGTTGTCAAAAAACCGGCTAGAACATTGGAAATACCAAGATCGTCACGGATAAAGGATACAATTGGACCCACAACAGTTAGTGGCATTCGTAATGTAGACGCTATAAATATTATTCCAAAAACTAATAATAAGGTTGTTCCCTTCCAGCTAATTTTTCTGCTCGGGTAGCTGGCGGAATGATCATGTAAAGTCAAAATAATTCCCCCTGTTATAACCATTCTAATTGAACTACTATAACACTTTATCACACTATTAAAAATAGTGGAAAATTCACAAAATACAAAACATTAATGGTTATATTGAAATGTCTTAGGTCTTATGTTAGTATAGTAAACATCATAAATTTAATAATTATATGCCTCATGTTTGTAATGAGGTAGAGGTCGCGATATTTATAAGTAAGCTAATTGAAATGACAAGCATTGAAGAGATTAGTTGAAAGGAAATATTGCCGAAGTGTGAGGGGACTTGAAAACCTCATGCTGGGGCTGTATCCGAAAGGAACAGAACTGTCACGTTTGTACAACGTGTTGAGCTATCGTTTAGGAAAAACTGAGGATTAACTTAGCCATCACATTGTTCATGTGATGGCATTTTTTTGCCTCATAAATAGGAAGGAAGCTATATCGTGAGTGAAATAAAAGTAAATCAGCTCGGCCATAAAGCACCGAAGCTGAAAAAAGAATTAAAAAGCCGTCATATCACAATGATTTCTTTAGGCGGTACAATTGGTACAGGGCTATTTTTAGCCAGTGGTGGTGCCATTGCACAAGCAGGACCGGGAGGCGCATTGCTTGCCTATGCGTTAATCGGTATTATGGTATATTTTTTAATGACAAGTTTAGGGGAAATGGCTGCCTATATGCCGTCCTCGGGTTCTTTTAGTACGTATGCGACAAAATTTGTAGATCCCGCTCTAGGCTTTGCACTAGGTTGGAACTATTGGTATAACTGGGCAATTACGATTGCAGCCGAAATTGCGGCAGTGTCATTAATTATGAAATATTGGTTCCCAGATAGCTCATCAGCACTTTGGACAGTATTATTTATTGTAATTGTACTGACATTTAATTTATTGTCTGTAAAGAGCTATGGCGAAAGTGAATATTGGTTTGCGATGATAAAAGTGGCTACGGTCATTGTATTTATTATTATTAGCATATTAATGATTTTTGGTATTTTAGGTGGACAGGCACCAGTTGGTTTTACAAATTTCTTTATTAGTGATGGACCATTCCATGGTGGCTTCCTTGCTACATTTGGTATTTTCCTTGCAGCAGGATTTTCATTCCAAGGAACAGAGCTACTTGGGGTAACGGCAGGGGAAACAGATGATCCTGGAAAAAATATACCGAAGGCAGTAAAATCGGTGTTTTGGCGTATTATTTTATTTTATATTTTAGCTATTGCTGCTATAGGGATGTTGATTCCATTCACAGATGAGCGCTTATTATCGGAGGATATCGCTGTATCACCATTTACGCTCGTGTTTGATCGTTTAGGCATTGCTTTTGCTGCCTCCTTAATGAATGCCATTATTTTAACAGCTATGCTATCAGCAGGTAATTCTGGACTATATGCATCTTCACGTATGCTATGGCAATTAGCGGTGGATGGTCATGCTCCTAAATTCTTTGCAAAGCTAAGTCGTCGAGGTATTCCGATTTATGCATTGATCGCAACATTAGCTGTAGGCTGTGTAGCGTTTTTAGCATCATTCTTTGGTGATGGGGTAGTTTATATCTGGCTTTTAAATGCCTCTGGGATGTCAGGTTTTATTGCTTGGCTAGGTATTGCATTTAGTCATTATCGTTTCCGTCGTGCTTTCGAAGCGCAAGGCTTAGATCCAAAGCTATTACCGTATAAAGCAAAGCTATACCCATTCGGTCCACTATTCGCCTTTACTATTTGTATGATTGTTGTAATTGGACAGAATTACACAGCGTTTATCGGAGGTACAATCGATTGGTATGGTATCCTTGTTTCCTATATTGGTATTCCACTGTTCCTATTGCTATGGCTAGGGTACAAAATTAAACATAAAACAAAAATGCTTCCTCTTAAAGATTGTGATTTAAAAGTGGAAAATTAAATAGAAGAGCTGTTCTATAAACCGTTGTATGATGGTTGATGGAACAGCTTTTTTTATCGGGGGACCTTTAAAATTATTACAAAATTAATGTCATATATATGGTAATATACTATAGATATGGAAGTGTGATTTTTGACTTTCTAGTAGAGAGAGGTGCATGAAAATGCAAAAACATATTTTACTAGTGGAAGATGATGAGGCTATTCGCGAAATGGTAGCGAATTTTTTATTATTGGAAGGCTTCGAAGTCACCACTGCCAATAATGGAGAAGAGGCATTGCAATATTGTTTAAATCAAACCTTTGATTTAGTCATCCTAGATATTATGATTCCTAAGCTTAATGGATTAGAAGTTTTAAAAGTCATTCGAGAACAGGCAGCACTTCCTATCATCATTATGTCCGCAAAGGATAGTGATGTAGATAAAGCGCTTGGCTTGGGATTAGGGGCAGACGATTATATTGCTAAGCCATTTTCTATGCTGGAATTCTCAGCTCGTGTAAAGGCCGTTATTAGAAGAGCTACGAAATACGCTGGCCAAATAGATCACAAACAAGATGTAATAGTTATAGGCAATTTAAAGATAGATATTGTTAATTTCTCAATAAATAAAAATGGACAAGAAGTGAAGCTAACATCAAAGGAATTTGCCATCTTAAAGCTATTTGTAACAAACCGTAACCGAGTTTTTACGAAAGAGCAAATTTATCAGCTAATATGGAAAGATGCATATTACGGTGATGAAAATATTATTAATGTACATATTCGAAGGCTACGCGAAAAAATTGAAGATGATCCATCCAATCCCCAGTATATTAAGACGCTGTGGGGAATTGGCTATAAGTTTGAAGGATAACAGATATGATAATCATTCTATTAATCATAATTGTGGTGCTTATAGGAATAGTTATTTTTCAATGGAAAGCAAAAAAAGAACAAAATCAGACGATCCAATATATGAATGAAAAACTCCAAGCCATTGTTCAAGAAAAAAGTAACGAAAAGATTTTGGTAACTACGAGCAATTCACAAATTCAACAGCTACTTATTTCAATAAACGCTTGGCTGGACCATCACCAAAAAGTTCAGGCGACCCATCGCAAAATGGAAGATTCCATGAAAAAAATGCTGGCCAATATTTCACATGATTTAAAAACGCCTTTAACGGTTGTGTTAGGCTATATTGAAATGCTTCAGCTTCAAGGCTCAGCTAGTGAAGAGGAGCGTCAAAGACTATTAGCGGGTGTACATGCTAAAACATTAGAAGTATTAAAAATTATTCATACATTTTTCGATCTTGCCAAATTAGAGGCAGGGGATACAGATTATCCAATCACTAAAATCAATGTCTGTGAAATTAGCCGTAAAAATATATTATCATTTTACGATATGGTCACGTCCATGGGACTAAATATTACTATTACAATCCCTGAAACACCTATGTATGCCCTTGGTAATGAAGAAGCGTTAGATAGGGTTCTCAACAATCTTTTATCCAATGCTCTTGCCTATGGAGCGGATGGTAATGTAATTGGCTTAACCGTAAGAAATGATGAAACGACTATTTATATAGATGTATGGGATTGTGGTAAAGGAATCGATGAATACCATATTGATAGTGTTTTTGAGAGAATGTACACGCTAGAGGACTCTCGCAATAAATCCTTCCAGGGGAGTGGCTTAGGTTTAACGATTACAAAGCGATTAGTGGAAATGATGGACGGTTCCATCCAGTTATCAAGTATTCCCTATAAAAAGACCATTTTTACCATTGCATTAAAACGAATGGTGTATTGAAATCACAGCTTGTAGAGCTTTTATTGTGCTTTACAGGCTTTTCTTATGCTCTTAAGAAATTTGTAAGAATCCAGTAATAAATTAGAGAGTTTCATTTTTTATAATGAAAATAGCCACATTTGAGGGAGAGATTGACATGACATACATTGTGAAAACAAATCAGCTTACGAAAGTGTACGAAGGAAAAGAAGTGGTTTCTGCTGTCAATATGAACGTGAAAAAGGGAGAGATTTACGGCTTTTTAGGCCCTAACGGAGCGGGTAAAACGACAGTTATGAAGATGCTAACGAATCTGACGAAGCCAACCAGTGGAGATGTTGAAATATTTGGTGAGAGGTTGACCGATCAATCGTATGAACTATTAAAAAGAATGGGAACGATTATCGAATATCCTATTTTCTATGAAAAATTAACGGCTAGGGAAACCTTAGAACTGCATTGCGAATATATGGGCTATTACAATAAGCAGGAAATTGCCCATGTACTTAACCTTGTAAAATTAACAAATGCAGAGGAGAAACGGGTAAAAGATTTCTCATTAGGGATGAAACAGAGACTAGGTATTGCACGCGCTATTATTACAAAGCCAGAGCTCCTAATTTTAGATGAGCCAATTAATGGACTAGATCCCATTGGGATTAAAGAGTTGAGAGAGCTTTTTAAAATGCTCTGTACGGAGTATGGCATTACGATCATTATCTCTAGTCATATATTAGGGGAAATTGAACAATTGGCCGATACGATTGGTGTCATCAAGGAAGGTAGGCTCATTACTGAAGTAACGATGGATACGATTAATCGTAATCAAGCCGACTATATTGAAGTGATCGTAAACGATGGTAAGAAGGCAGCCTTTATTTTAGAAAGTGAATTGAAAATGGCTAATTTCAAACTGATGGATGACAATTCTATACGAATTTATGATTTGACAGTATCCCAAAAGGTTCTAACAAAAACATTGATTGAACATGACATTGAAATAGAGGAGATTAGCAAAAAAACTAGCACATTAGAGGATTACTTCCTTAAGCTAATAAATGGAGGGATTGTTCATGCTTAATTTAATGCGTTTGGAAATGAAAAAATATCATTTAGGCTCCTATGTTAAAAGTGCTATGTTTGCTAACTTTATTATTTTAGGATTTATGTTTATGATTTTATTTATTTCTAAAGTAGAAGGGGAAGTTGATATTGCAAATTATGAAATGGCTTTAAGTGTCATCGATTCATTTGTCAGAGCCGTATTTATTATTTTTGCAGCTACATTAATAGCTAAGCTGATTATCGGAGAATATAAGTTTAAAACAATCACATTGGCCTTTATGTATCCTGTAAGCCGAAAGAAATTAATCGCTGCTAAGCTTGCGATTGTCATGCTTTTTACCTTTAGTGCAATCATCGTTTCAAATATCTTGATTACAACCATCTTTTGCATCGTAAGCGATAAATTTGATTTAATTCCTGATGTTTTATCTAATACTTTAATCATGCAACATATACCATCTGTACTCATGAATGCAATTGCTGCCTCAGGGATGGCCTTAATTCCATTATATTTCGGAATGAGAAAATACTCTATTCCAGCAACAATTATTTCTTCTATTCTAATCGTATCAGTGACTTCATCCAATACAGGTAACTTCACATTAAATGACATCATTATTATTCCAATCTCGTTAGCAATCATAGGTATTAGTATTGCCTACCTAGCTATCCGCAATATTGAGAAGGTCGATGTTTAATGAAAGGGCCAGGTACTCATAAGTTATGTTGATATCGAACGATGATGATAGCAATTCGATAAAGGTGATTTCAATGAGGAAATTAACTGTAACTTCTGCGCTGCTTTAGCTATCCTACAAGAGCATCGGATCATGGATCCAATGGTAGTAAATTTGTCTATAATTATCACCTTTAGATTATCAACAAAAAGGCATCGAGATTTTTCTTCTCGATGCCTTTTGTTAGTCTATTAATTCACTATTTTATCCAAATATTGTTTCACCTAGTAAGTAAATATTTAATGCCACAACGATGACAACTACAAACCAGCCTAAAATAGTAGTAATACGGTGGTTCACTAAACCACCCATAATGTCTCGTTTGCTTGTAAACATAACGAGAGGGACGAGGGCGAATGCAATACCGAAAGATAACACAACCTGACTAAGAACGAGCGCATGGGTTGCATTTACACCAGATGCAATAATCGCTAACGGAGGCACCATTGTAATGGCTCTCCGTAAATAAAGTGGTATTTTTCGTTGAATGAAGCCTTGCATTACTACGTCACCTGCTAATGTCCCTACAGAGGAGCTAGCTAGCCCAGCAATTAGTAAACCAAGACCAAAGGAAATAGCAGCCATTGGGCCGAGAGCATTCTTTAGGCCGTTATAGGCAACATCTAAATCCTCTACTACAATCCCCTGTGTGTGAAATACTGCTGCCGCGATAATGAGCATACTCATATTGATGGCTCCTGCAATGATCATAGCGATGATAATATCAATAAATTCAAAACGGAAAATTCGTCTTTTTTCTTCTTCATTACGACCGATAATACGACTTTGTGTTAAAGAAGAATGTAAGTAAATAGCATGGGGCATGACGGTCGCACCTAAAATACCTGTTGCTAATAGTAATGAATCCACCCCTTCAAATTGTGGCGTGAACATACCAAACGCTACTTCGCCCCAATCTGGCTGTGCTAAAAATGTTTGGAAGGCAAATGCTAATACGACAATTAAAACCATGCCAGAAATGCCTGCCTCAAAGGCTCTGAAGCCTCTTCTTTGAAGCTCTAGAATAGCAAATGATCCGACTGCTGTAATGATAGCTGCTGGAAGCATAGGGATATTAAATAACAAATAAAGCCCTAATGCGGCACCTATAAATTCAGCAAGGTCGGTAGCAATAATGACTAATTCAGCCTGAATCCAAAGAAATATAGATGTCTTTTTAGAAAAATGTTCACGTGCCACCTCAGGTAAATTTTTTCCTGTCGCAATACCAAGCTTGGCAGATAAGGATTGGATGAGCACCGCCATTAAATTAGAAAAGGCTATTACCCAAAGGAGTAAGTAACCATATTGAGAGCCAGCTGTAATATTTGTGGCAAAATTGCCAGGATCAATATAGGCGACCGCTGCAATGAATGCAGGTCCAAGAAAAGGTAAAAACCGTCGCCAACCTTTTATATCTCCATCTAAAACCGCCTCAGCAGACGATTTTGTGACTTGTTTGTATACCATATTTGTTCCCTCATTTCAAAAAGTATCGTTTGTGAAATAAAGTTTCCTAGAGGAAAATAAGATAATAGTATTCTAACGCTAGGATTAGAAAAAGGGAAGCGCTTTGCTTAAAATTTTTAAAAAATAAGTATGCACATTTCTCATCAATTTCTAATTAGACTTTCCTTACCTGTATCGTTTACGATGAAAGAAAAGGTGAAGGACTGATTCGACATGAGCAATCGAATTTTAATTATAGAAGATGAAGAAAATATTGCGAGAGTGCTCCAGTTAGAGCTTCAGTTTGAAGGCTATGAAGCGGTGATGGCCCATACAGGAGCAGACGGTTTATTGCAATATCGTGAGCAGCAATGGGATTTAATCTTACTGGATATTATGTTACCCGAAATGAGTGGCATAGATGTACTAAAGCGTATTCGCGCAACAGAATCACAGACCCCAGTTATTATGCTGACTGCTAAAAGTGAGGTGGAGGATAAGGTAAAGGGATTGGATTTGGGAGCTAATGATTATGTGACAAAGCCCTTTGAAATTGAAGAATTACTGGCCCGTATCCGGAATGCACTACGGTTTTCTCAAAAGGCTAGTCCAACAAAGGTTGGTGTATCGTTTGGACAGTTATCGATCGATGAGCAGACAAGAGAAGTTATTTATTATGGTAAGGAGATCCAACTGACTCCTAGAGAATACGATTTATTGTTATATCTAATGAAGCATCCTAAGCAGGTGCTCACAAGGGAACAAATATTAGAGACGGTATGGGGCTTTGATTACTACGGAGATACAAATGTTGTGGATGTCTATATTCGCTATGTGCGCCAAAAGCTTGAAATCGCTAATGTAACACCCATTATTCAAACAGTTCGCGGTGTAGGTTATGTGCTGAAGGAAAATAAATCATGAAGCTTAAAACAAAAATTCATCTACTTACCACTTTATTAATGCTAGTAATTTTAGTGGCAACTAACAGTGGAATTTACTTTTTGTACGAGAAATTTGCCTATAATACGGAATATAGTCAACTTCATACACGAGCGAATGATTTAAGCTCAACATTAAGCCAGTTAAATACACAAACCAACCTACAGCAGGTATTAAGAGCATATATGCCAGCTGGTGGTGCTATCTATGTATATGATGGAGAAAATTTAAAGACCAAGGTTCAGGCCACTCTAGACATGCCAGATGTTACTTCTATTGCCTATACAATGCCTACTATTTGGATGGATGGGACAATTGTGGACATCACCTTACAGCAATCCATGGAGGAAGTAGAAAGTACACTGGATTTATTAAAGGCTATTTTGATCGTTGTGTCCATTATTGCCACCATTCCAATCTTTTTAGCGAGCTTGGCACTCGGTCGCCTAATTTTGTTACCACTAGAACGCTTAAATGCGACAATGCGCAAAAGTGCATCGACGGGAAAATATGAAAAAATGGACATCCCAGCTAAAGGTGGGGATGAATTAGCAAAAATTAATCGAACGTTCAATATGATGATGGAGAAGCTTGAACAGCACTATCAAAAGCAACAGGAATTCGTTTCAAATGCTTCTCACGAATTAAAGACGCCCATTACTGTCATTGAAAGCTATGCAAAGTTGCTTTTGCGAAGAGGTTTTGACAATCGTGAAGTAGCGCAGGAATCGCTACAGGCTATTGCAAATGAATCTTCTCGTATGCATGAAATGGTATTACAATTATTAGAGCTAGCCAAAAATAATGAGCATATGGATATTCATATTGAACAGCTAGAGCTAGCTCCCTTCCTTAATAAAGTGGCTGCACAAATGCAGCAGGCATACCATCGGAATTTTATAGTCGACGCAGAAGAAGCACCACAATTTATTGACAGTGATGAAAAAAATTTGAAGCAATTACTCTTTATTTTGCTTGATAATGCTAGGAAATATAGTGAGGATGACGTTCATATTTCCACAGCTGAAACTACTACGCATGTACGAATGACGATTCAGGATTTTGGCGTCGGTATTCCTGCAGAGCATGTTTCACATTTGTTTGAGCGTTTTTACCGTGTCACAGAGGATCGTAATCGTAAAACAGGCGGTTCTGGCTTAGGGCTTGCGATTGCACATGAACTTGCGGGACAATTGGGCATCACCATAGATGTGGAAAGTACAGTTGGAGAAGGTTCAAGTTTTACCTTGTGTATACCAAAGGAGGGGCAGCAATGAAAAAGTGGGTTTTAATACTTATTGTGATTGTCCTTCTTTGTAGCGGAGTGCTTTGGTTTATTCAAAATCGCTATTTTCAAAAGGAGCCTCTCAGTGAAGCGGAGGCCATACGCCATATCGAAGCTATTTATAAGGGTCAAGTTTCAGAAGTAAAAAAGCGTGGAAATTCATTTGAAATACAATTTACACGTGAGAATTTGAAATATACAGCCATGCTTGATGCTACAACACAGCAGGTTTCTGATCTAACGTTGCAAAAAGGGCAAAGTAAATTATTGTTAACAGAAAATCAAATAAGAAAAATGGTGAAAGAAAAATATGGTGAGGTAGAAAGCGTCATGCTCACGGATACCATTTATACCGCACGTGTTGAAAAGGAGCATAAGCAAAAAGATATAACAGTAGATGGCTATTCGGGTGAAGTGTTATCTGAAAAAGATGTAGAACCATTAAATCAGCCTGAAAAACCTCACATTATTACCGAACAGCAAGCCATTGATATAGCGCTGCAACAATTAACAGGGAAAGTGGATTCTGTAGATTTTGAAGATACTGCGGAGGGCGGTTATTATTTAGTTGAAATTGAAACAGAGCATGAAGAAGCCACGTTCCAAATTCATGCTGTATCTGGAAAGGTCCTTTCTGTTTCATGGGACGATTAAAGAGTTTTCTCATGGAATTCTAATGTTCCTCTTATAGTTCTATCATCTTTGCTTGGTAAGCTAAAAGCAGATAAAACAAAGGAGAGATGAACATGAAAAAAATAATGATGATTCCTGCATTAGTGGTGACTCTTGGTGTTGGAGCGGCAATTGGTTCAACAACTTTATTATCAGGAAGTGCACAAGAAAAAAAGATCCTATCCATGCAAGAAATCGAAAAGAAAGCATTAGCAGTAGTGAATGGGACAGTAGCAGATATTGAACTAGATCAAAATCGCTACCGCTCTGTTTATGAGGTAGAGGTGCATGCTGATAAAGAAGAGTATGATTTAAAATTCGATGCCTATACTGGTAAATTACTTAAGCAGAAGAAAGAGCGTCAAGATGACGATGATAATGAATGGGTTAACGCTAATACTACTACTAACCTTATAAGTAAAGAAAAGGCTATTGAAGCGGCTCTAACAAAAGCAAAGGGTACAGTCACAAAAATTAAATTAGATGATGGTATTTATGAAATCGAGTTAAAAAATGGGCAATATGAATATGATGTTGATGTTGATTCGATTACAGGAGAAATTGTTGATTTTGAACAAGATATGGAAGACTAATAATAGTTGTTGCCTTAAAAGTAGAGCATACTTTTAAGGCTTTTTTGTTGTAAAATGCCTTTAAATTAGGTATTCGCGGGTAAATTAATTTCTACCAGGGTATTAACAATGTATTTCAAAAAGTCTATGTATTTCACTTGTAAAAAATAAAAATTTTCTTCTTTACTTTTTTAATCGACAGGCGTAATATGACATCATTATTAAAGTTTCAAATTTCTAAATCGCTGAAGCAAACTAGACGCGGGGGACCCATTTTAGACGGATCGTATAAGCAATCCTTGGGGTGAATCTCTTCTTTTGAAGGGTAGGGCTACTCAGGCCCGAATCCGACAGCTAACCTCGTAAGCGTTAAGAGCAGAAAAGTTGGAGCTTGGCAGACAGATGAGCGTCTACAAGTCTTATTTAGTGATGACTTGTAGGCGTTTTTTGATCTCATTTAGGAAGGCGAAACACAATCTAAGAAACTAGAAGGTGTTTATTGATGAAATCCTCATTTAAACGTTATGTAATCGGCAAACCATTAAGATCCGATGCGTTAGGGGAACAAAAGCTTAGTAAAACAAAGGCATTGGCAATATTATCGTCCGATGCTTTGTCTTCCGTAGCCTATGGACCGGAACAAATTTTAATTGTCCTGATGACTGTGGGAACATTAGCATTTTGGTATTCTTTACCGATTGCGGTAGGGGTCGTTGTCCTATTGGTGGCGCTGACTTTATCATATCGTCAGGTTATATTCGCCTATCCACACGGGGGCGGCGCTTATGTAGTTTCTAGGGAAAATTTAGGTGTGAACGCAGGTCTTGTAGCAGGTGGCTCATTGCTCGTTGATTATATTTTAACGGTAGCGGTAAGTGTATCAGCAGGGACAGATGCAATTACATCGGCATTTCCAAGTCTGCACCCATACAATGTGCCAATTGCTATTATCTTTGTGATTTTTTTAACGGTCTTGAACTTACGTGGTGTAACAGAGTCCGCCTCTGTTTTGGCATACCCTGTCTACCTGTTTGTAGTCGTTATGCTAGTGTTGATTGGGATGGGGCTCTATAATGTTGCAACAGGTCAGGTGCCAGCAGAGCTGCATCCAAAGATAGGTACACCTGTCGCAGGGATTAGTTTATTTATATTATTAAAGGCATTTGCGTCAGGGAGCTCAGCTTTAACAGGGGTAGAAGCTATATCGAATGCAATCCCTAATTTTAGAAATCCTGCTCCTAATAATGCTGCTAAAACATTGTTAGCAATGGGCGGAATCTTAGCGGTTTTATTTATCGGTATTGTTAGTTTAGCTTATTTTTACGGAATTGCGCCAACTTCGGAAGAGACAGTCGTTTCCCAACTAGCAGAAGCAAGTGTTGGTCGAAATTTCTTTTATTATATAGTACAGGGTGCAACAGCGATGATTTTGGTACTTGCAGCTAATACGGGCTATTCAGCATTTCCTCTACTTGCTGTCAATTTATCAAAAGACGGTTTTATTCCGAGAATATTTCAAATGCGTGGGGATCGCCTAGGGTATTCTAATGGCATTATGATGCTAGGGCTAGCAGCCATTGTCTTAATCATCTTATTTGATGGGGCAACAGAGCATTTAATTCCACTCTATGCTGTTGGGGTATTTATTCCGTTTACATTAGCGCAAACGGGAATGATGCGAAAATGGTGGCGTGAAAAACCTACTGGCTGGATGGCAAAATTTACGATTAACACAATTGGTGCAGCTATTTCGTTTATCGTAGCGATGATGTTTTTTGTAACGAAGTTGCCTCAGGTATGGCCAGTGTTTGTCTTTTTACCAATTATCATTTTTGTATTTCATCGGATCAAGCTTCATTATCAAGCCGTTGGAGAACAGCTGAGATTGAGTAAAGAGGAAGTCGCTACTATTGAAGGAAATGTATTCATCGTACCAGTAGCTGGTATAACGAAGGTGGTTGAAAATTCCCTTCATTATGCGAAATCACTAAAGGTTGATAAAATTATTGCCTTTTATGTGGCTTTCGATCAAGCTGATGCAAAAGCCTTCGAAGAAAAGTGGCAGGCTTGGCAACCAGACATTCGACTAGTAACCTATTATTCGGCTTATCGTAGCATCACACAACCATTGATCAAATTTATAGATAAAGTGGACCATCAATGTGCGAAAACAGGTCATAAAGTAACGGTTGTCATCCCTCAATTTTTACCGAAAAAGGGCTGGCATCATATGCTTCACAATCAATCAAGCTTATTAATACGTACAACATTGTTATTTCACAGAAATGTCGTGATTATGACAGTACCTTTTCATTTATCAAAATAATGCTAGCATGCTAGAAAATTGTCTGTTATAATCAGTACGTTGATTGAAAACACGAACGTTTACAATTAAAAAGTCGCAGAATACCATTAAATTCCGAAAAATTAAACTTTTTTCAGTAGGAGAAATAGGCTTCTACCGAATAAAGTGTTTAAATTGGGTATTCTGATAGATTCATACAATTTTACTCATATAATAGCGAGGATATGGCTTGCAAGTTTCTACCGATTTACCGTAAATAAATCGACTATGGGTAGCAATGCTTTTAGAGAACTTCTTTCATGATGTTTTCTATTCCTTTCGACGTTTTAACGCTGAATGCTTTGCTCCACTCGTAGCTGAATGGGACCAAGGTGTTCAGCTTTTTTTATTAATATTTAAGAAAGAAGGATATGACAGAAATGAAGTTATTACACGACAAAATTATGCAAGAAGGTAAAGTTTTATCATCTTCAGTATTAAAAGTAGATTCATTTTTAAACCATCAAATTGACCCATTGTTAATGAAGGAAATTGGTCATGAATTCGCAAATCGATTTGCTGACCAAGTAATTACAAAGATTTTAACAATAGAATCTTCAGGCATCGC
Organism: Lysinibacillus sp. A1; assembly: GCF_000801965.1. Classification (NCBI taxonomy): domain Bacteria; kingdom Bacillati; phylum Bacillota; class Bacilli; order Caryophanales; family Bacillaceae; genus Lysinibacillus; species Lysinibacillus sp. A1. The sequence continues at coordinate 188,119 of NZ_JSZM01000008.1, read as the reverse complement.
TCCTTCTGTCATGCTAGGACTAGAAATTGGTGCACCGGTAGTGTTCGCTCGTAAACGTAAATCATTAACACTTTCAGATAACCTTTACACATCAAAAGTACATTCATTTACTAAAAATGAATCGAATGATATCTCTGTATCACGTAATTTTTTAAGTGAAGACGACAATATTTTAATTGTTGACGATTTCTTAGCAAACGGAGAAGCTGTAAAGGGTTTACTTGATATTGCAGCTCAAGCGGGTGCTAATGTTGTAGGAGTAGGCATTGTTATTGAAAAAGGCTTCCAAGATGGGGGCAAATTATTACGTGAGCAAGGTGTTCGCGTAGAATCATTAGCGATTGTAGATTCTCTTGAAGATGGCAAAGTGACATTTGCTACGGAGGCTCGCGCGTAATGAATACCTTTAAATCAACGACGCTAGCAATTCAACATTTACTTGCGATGTATGCTGGAGCCATCCTAGTGCCACTTATTATTGGAGGGGCAATTGGCTTTAATTCAACACAAATGACGTATTTAGTGGCGATTGATATTATGATGTGCGGGATCGCAACACTTTTACAAGTTTACTCAGGTAAATTTATTGGTATTGGCTTACCTGTTGTACTTGGTTGTACATTTACAGCGGTAAGTCCAATTATTGCTATAGGTACAAACCCAGAGCAAGGTATCACAGATATTTATGGTTCCATTATTGCATCTGGTTTGATTGTCGTGATTATTGCGGGCTTCTTCGGGAAGCTCGTGAAATTTTTCCCGCCAGTAGTAACAGGATCTGTCGTTTCTATTATCGGTATTTCTTTACTGCCAGTAGCTTTAAATAATATGGCAGGTGGACAAGGAGCAGAGGATTTTGCATCCGGCTCAAATATTGCATTAGCATTTATTACACTAGTCATTATTTTAATCGTCTATCGTTTTTCTACAGGCTTCATCCGTGCTATTTCCATTCTAGTTGGGTTAGTAGCTGGTACAATTTTAGGGGCATTCATGGGCAAGGTTAATTTCGACCCAGTAGCAGAAGCGGATGTATTCCATATGGTACAACCATTCTACTTTGGAATGCCTACATTTGATGTAACGGCTATAATTACAATGACGCTTGTAGCAATGGTATCTTTAGTTGAATCATCTGGTGTTTATTTTGCACTAAGTGATATATGTAATAAAAAATTAGATTCAAAAGATTTGGCTCGTGGTTATCGCTCAGAAGGTCTTGCATCTGTAATCGGTGGAATTTTCAATGCCTTTCCGTACACTACATTCTCACAAAACGTGGGACTTACACGTATGTCAGGTGTTAAAGATCGTAAAGTCATTTACATCACAGGTGGTTTACTAGTAGCACTTGGCTTCCTACCGAAAATCGCAGCGTTAACAACGATTATTCCAACATCCGTACTAGGTGCGGCAATGTTAGCGATGTTCGGTATGGTGATTACACAAGGTATGGGTATGCTTGTACCAGTTATGAACGAGTCAGCAGAAAACGCGATGATTGCTGCGATTGCAGTAAGTTTAGGGGTCGGTGTATCAGTCGTTCCTGGCATTTTTGATGCACTACCAGAAAAAGTGTCTATTTTAACATCTAACGGAATCGTCTGTGGTTCAGTCACAGCAATTATCCTTAATATTTTATTCAACATGATTGGGCCGAAGCATAAAAAAGACCCGATGCATGGAGAAGCATAAAGAAATAATTCAATAGCATGTATCAGAATACAAACATATAAATAACGTTGTCACCTACTTTTATCTATTGATTTAGATGGGAGGAGGTGGCATTTTTTTATGCGAAAACAGGGCAGAAAATGTTCGAAGAAAAACATTAGGTACTAATAAGCAAGTTTCTTGTTTATCGTGATATGTTAATGAAAGAAGGTATTCACATTTAAAACTAGAATTTAAATTCATAACTAATTGGTAGGAGGGAGATCTTTATGAAAGTAAAGGGATTGGGAGGAATCTTTTGGAGGTCTAAAAACCTAGAAGAAATTAAACAGTGGTATAGCAAAGTTCTAAACATGGAAATTGAAAGTTGGAATGGTACCATGATTACACCACAGCCAGGCAATGAAACAATTTTTTCCTTCTTCTCTGAGCATGACAGCTATTTTCCAACAGATCAGCAAGTGATGCTAAACTTTCAAGTGGAAAATCTAGAAGACAGTATCAAACATCTTGAAAAAATAGGTGTGCCCCTTGCAATGGACAAGACAATTCATGAGTTTGGAAAATTTATTTGGATTGAAGATCCAGAAGGAAGACGTATCGAGCTTTGGGAAAAATAAATCAAAGGAATTAATTTGAAAGTGACAGCAATATGTTAACTTCGTTTAAATAGTAGGGGAAATAGCTTGTGGTTCGCCTTTAAAGTCGTTTGAACATTTTAGTACACAGCTTGTTTTAGGCGTGGATGTTTAGAAATGAGTGGCGAGGGAATTTATAAATAAGGTATTTTTAATAGAATGTAACTCTCTATTTCAACATACACTTATAAATAACTACTCTTAGAAAGGTCTAGTATAAATGCAAAGTATCGTTTTGATTTTAATACTTCAATTAGTATATGTACCATTTTTAACTTTACGTACAATATTTTTGGTGAAAAATATTACTTTCCTTGCTGCCATATTCGGTATGCTAGAGATGCTCGTGTATGTATTTGGCCTTTCGCTTGTTTTTAGTGGGAAACAAAGTTTGTTAGCTATGGTCGTTTATGCAATTGGTTTTGGCTTAGGTATTTTTTTAGGAGCCAAAATTGAACGAAAGCTGGCGATTGGCTATGTTTATGCAACAATCAATACTCAAAATAAGAATGAAGAGCTTGTGAGGTTTCTCCGTAATGAGGGATTTGCTGTGACAATTTATGTTGGTGAGGGGCGAGATAGTAATCGCTATAAATATGAAATTTTAACAAAGAGAAATCGAGAGGCAGAACTCTTTCAAATAGTAGAGCAATTTGAACCGAATGCTTTTATAATTTCGTATGAGCCAAAGTCATTTAAAGGCGGTTTTTTACTAGCTCGTATGAAGGCTAGGCAAAAATAATAGGACCTTAGCTACTAGCTGAGGTCCTTTTCTTTGCTATTTAAACTTTGCATCCATCCAGTTTTTAAAGAGGTGATAATCTGAGTAGACTGTATCTTTGTAGTTCATAGACTGTAAAATTACTTGTTCAACAAATACATGTCGATCTTTCCCAATCGTTTTTAATATTTCATCCTCACTATGATAGGTGAAAACAGGAGAATAATCGATATCCGCTCGTGCATGTATTTTAGCGGCAATTTGTCCCATAATCGAAGTTGTTGTATAGTAATCGTCGACATTTTTATAGTTTTTAGGCTTTACCTTCTTTTTATAAGGGGAACGCTCTCGAATGTAAAATTCCTGCTCATTCATGGTGATATAGTGTAAATGAGGATCCTCTAGATGGTGCATAGCTTTTTGTGTCCCAACTACTCTCGCACCTTGATGCTCATAATGCTTCCAAAATTCATGATTGTAAGGAAGGAAATAGGCAGGGATTGCTGTGCGGACCTCTTTCATTTCTAATACTAAATCGTCTACTCCCGATGCATCTTTTTTGTCTTCCACTAAAATATAGTAACGTTTTAAGCCGATTGAAGCAGTTCCTGAGCCATACTTGTAAGCAATGTCCTTAATCTTGTAAGCAGGAAGTGCACTCGAAATTGCATTATATTCCTCGGCAGTAACGGGCTTAATTTCATCATTGCTAATAAATAGGCGTTGCCCGTCTTCATCGACATAGGAAATATCCTGTAAAAACTGGGAGCGTTGGCGTTTCTCTAGCTTTTTCAATAATTTTTTGGCGGGTCCTTTTGTGTTGTTTTTCGTAAATACGAGCGTTAGAGGATCATCCTGTTTACGCTGAAATCGTTTAAGCTGATCGATATAGCTATTGAGCAGATGTTGAATGGCCGTTTCCTGAGCAGCCTTATGTATGCCTTGTTCTTCTAAATAAAGCGCAATACTGACACTCATTCGAACAATATCATATAAATAAGAACCAACATAACCCTCATCAAAATCATTGACATCAAAGACAATCGTGCCGTCTTCATTTTGAAAGGCACCGAAGTTATCCATATGCATATCTCCTTGAATCCAAGTCGGTTTGAGTGTAGGCGTATGGAAAATGGAAGAAGTTTTTGTCATGTCAAAATAAAATAGATAAGCACTTCCTCGGAAAAAACGGAATGGACTTTCAAGCATTTTCTGATACTTCTCCAAACGCTGTGCCTCAGTTAACTTCATTCGTTGAGCATCAAACTCCTCAAAGATGGTATTTAATAGCTCCTTTCTTAAAAAAACTCTTGTATGTTTCACCTGTTCCAATAATGCATGCTCCATCTAAAAACCCCCTTTAGGTTACATGTATATACGAAAAATATAGGAATAGGTTTCGAAGAAATTTATCAAAAGTGCTCGATAAAAATGGCTAAGGATCTAGGGTTATTTCGTAACATGTTCAATCACCTATTTTCATACTATAAGACATGCTTAGTTACGGAGGGGGGTTATATGTATTTTTTGACAAAAAGCCTTGTCATTATAGTAGGGAGTATTTCTTTGTCGTTAGGAATTAATTTATTCTTAACGCCCTATGAAATATTAGATGGGGGAGTAGTAGGATTAGCGCTGATTTTACATTATTTATATAAGTTAAAGATTGGTCTAATGATTATTATCATTAGTATCCCTATTTTTATTATTGCCTGGTTTAAATATAGAGCTTATTTTTATAATAGTATTCATGGCTTAATTACCTCTTCCTTGACTATAGATTTGTTAAAGCCAGTCAGAAATCTCATTCATATAGATGCTCTTTACAGTGCTATACTTGGTGGGATTCTCGTAGGCTTCGGAATTGGCTTAATGCTTCGGTTTCAGACAAGCACAGGAGGGACAGACCTCATTGCGCAATTTATTAGTGATAAAACAAGTATTAATGTAGGGATATTAATATTTTTTATTGATTCTATCGTTATTGTTGTGGGCGGCTTCCTGTTATCCTCCACTACTTTTTTATTGTCTATTATTACGGTTCTAGTAGTAGGCATAACGACAAGCATCATTACGATTCGTGCTTCATAACATTCGTTTACTCCTGAACGTATCGCATAAAAAATAGCTCCAGTAAGAGACTGAAACTATTTTGGTGTTTGTTTGTCGAGTGTTTTCATTAGCTTCTTTTTAGGGTGTGCTGGTTTGACCTCTGCAATGAGTATGGCGAGTAAGATAAGAACAGCTCCTACAACCATACGGCTCGTTAAAATTTCGTGCAGGAAGATAACCGATAAGATCATGCCGAAAAAAGATTCCGTTGATAGAATAATCGCAGCCTTTGTAGCAGTTGTATATTGATTCGCCACATTTTGAAAAAGGTAAGCAATCGTTGTTGAAAAAATTCCTAAGTAAATAATCGAATAAATAGCTTCTTTTTCTAGTGACGTAGGGATTTCTCCTTGGCTTATGATCACAAAAATACCTATGAAGGAAGCGGTAAGAAATTGAATAATAGTTAGTGCAATGGCATCTTCCTTTTGAACAAAAAGATTTGTACAAAATATATCAAAGGCAAAAGCAACGGCACAAGCTAACGAAAGGGCATCACCAATATTCATCGTCAATGAACCTTGTAACGATAAAAAGCCAATTCCAATAATGGCCATTAAGGATCCAATAATTTCATACCCATCAATACGACGCTTATAAACCGCATAGGCGATTAACGGAACGATAACAACATTAACTGCGGTTAAAAAGGCATTTTTCGATGGTGTTGTATATTGAAGTCCAACCGTTTGAAGAGCAAATGCTATATACAATATGGTACCTAATAAAGCACCTTTCCATATGACCGATTTTGACGCTTTTTTTAATCGGGAACCAAATAAAACAGTTAATATAATTGAAGCTATTAAAAATCTACCAGCCATAACTTGATAAGCCGTTAAATATTCTAAGGCAATGGCTGTTATAACAAACCCACTGCCCCAAACAATGGCTGTAACGAGTAGCATGCCATCCGCTATGTAAGTTTTCATGAAATTCTTCCTCCTAACTTCAATTAGGATAGCATAAGAGAGAAGAAAATAATTTGATTTTATTTCTAAATATTCAGGCGTTTTTTTGTACTTATTCCAAAGCGATTATTCATCACTCAATTTGCTATGTAATAAGTACAATTTAACGGCTGCAGCTAGACGCTCATAAAATACATAGTCATTATCTATAGGTACTACTAACTGACGGATTTTAGCCATGCGATAGCGGACGGTATTGGGATGACAATAATGGTCAACGGCTACTTCTTTAATGTTTCCTTTTTTTGTAATATAGGTTTTGGCTGTTTCCAATAAATCTGGATCTGCCTTATCATCGAGTAAAGGCGCTAAAAAGGAAGTAACATAATCCATCGCAAATGTAGGATCTTTACGATACAGCTCTATTAATAAACGATCTGATGCAAGGGACTTATAATGGCAGCTTGGTACCTTATCAATTTCAGCCAAAACACTAGCAAAAAAGGCTTCTCGTAAAGCAGTTGAGATGCCTGTATGTGTGTCATACCAATTGCTATAGCCAAAGGTGAATGGTTCGGTAGGGATAGCACTTAATGTTAGCCATTCATGTATAAACCTCTCAGCCTGAAATTGCTGAGATGGGTGAGTGATAATTATAAAAAGACTTTGCTTATAGGAACAAATTAAACCAGATTTTAATAAAGGCTCCATTGATAAAAAGTTCTGCTTCCAATCACTTTGAGATAAACCCCTTCCTCGTAGATTAGCGACAAATACATACTTGTCAAAGGGTCTATCGATTTGCTGTAAAATCGACTTCAGCTGCTCCTCTGCAAGATCCTCCTCCATTAATCTTCGTACAATTGTTTCTAAAAAGAACGAGTAATCCTGTGTTTTAGCATAAGCCATCGTTTCTAAAATGATTTTTTCAAAAAACTCATCTCCACCAAATCGAAGGATAGGAAAATTACGTTCTTCCGCATAAGTTAAAACCTCTTCAGGTAAGTCTTTATAAATAACAGGCTTATAGGCTAAGGCACTTGCTCCTAGCTCGATTAAGCTTTTGACGGCATTTAATAAATACTCAGGCTTTTGCTTTGCAAATAATAAGCTACTTAACACAACACTGTTAGGCGTGAATATTGTATCTCGCACATGATGTATATCTGGGGAGAATTCAAAGTCGAGTATTTCTACGTTGTGAACAGCTTTATGCAAACCGTTGTGACCGGCAACAACGATAAAATCTTTTGTAATGGGTAATTGTAAAAAGTTCTCTACATTCATGAATGGATCATTGCCTTTCTTGTAGTAAGCTATTATCTTCTATTATAAAAGTACATCTCAATAAAAAACTATTAGTTTGAAAAGTTTATACATATAATAAAAAAATCTGCTCCTAGTGAGCAGATTTTTCAACATTATTTATCGATTAAATAGTAGAAAAAATATTTGGCTTTCTATTTTTTAATGGGTTTGTTTGTTCGATAGCATACCCAACATTTAAAATTCGACCTTCTTTAAAGGCAGGACCAATAATTTGAAGACCTATTGGTAAATTTCCTTTAAAGCCGCAAGGAACTGAAAGGGCAGGTAAGCCTGTTAAGTTACTTGGACCTGTAAAACGAATGATATTATCAATTAAATCTACTTTTTTGCCATTTAGCTCAGCGAAATCATCACCAATGGTATTTGCCACTACAGGTAGAGTAGGGGTAATAAGCACATCTACTTGATTAAAAATTTCGTTAAACTCCTGCTTAATTTGACGACGTACTTGCTGTGCCTGTAAGTAATCAACTGCAGAAGGTAGTTCCCCTAGCTCAAATAATAACCGGATATCGTCTCCGAAATCTTGAGGTCTCTTTTGTAAATCAGAATGGTGTATAGCTGCTGCCTCTGAAAGGGATGTTACAAGCTCTGCCCATTCTGCATATTGTAAGGATGGAATTCGCACTATTTCCACTTTAGCACCTTGATCTACTAAACTTTGAATGCTCGCTCGAACAGCCTTTTCTATGTCAGCATCTACGTCTTTAAAGAAGTATTCTTCATTAATGCCGATGACTAAATCCTTACTATTACCTGATATTTGCTGCATATAATTGCCAGTAGGTACGTCTATGCAAGTAGGGTCTCGATGATCAAAACCAGAAATGACTTCCAGCAAGCCTGCTGCATCCTTTACTGTCTTTGTCATTGGGCCGATATGGTCTAAGCTCCAAGCAAGTGGGTAACAGCCATATTTACTTACACGACCATGTGTAGGCTTTAAGCCAACGATACCACAGGCAGAAGAAGGGATTCGAATCGAGCCTGCGGTATCCGTTCCTAGTGAGGCGACACTTGCACCAGCTGCAACAGCGGCACCAGAGCCACCACTAGAACCACCTGGAATCTTATCTAAATCCCAAGGGTTGCGAACGGGTCCGTAATGAGGGTTATTATTAGTAATTCCCCAAGCATATTCATGCATGCTTAATTTTCCAGTGAAAATAACACCAGCGTCACGAAGTTTCTCTACTACTGTTGCATCGTAATCTGAAACGAAGTCCTTATGAATTTTTGAGGACATCGTTGTTATTTTATCTTTAAAATATAAATTATCCTTTAAGGCCATCGGAATTCCGTGATACATTCCTTTATATTGCCCGTGGAGAATCTCTTTTTCTATTTCATTTGCTCGAGACAAGGCTTCTTCTCGATAAAAGGCCATATAGGCATTAATCTTAGGCTGGCTTTCCTCAGCAAAATCTAGAATAGCCTTTGTAAGCTCCACGGGAGATAAAGCCTTTGATTGTAGTAAAGGCGCCAGTTCTTCAACGGATTTTAAATGTAAATCAGTTGTCAATGTGATCACCTCCAGGGATGCTACGTACAGCGATATCTGCGTCATCAATCGCAATACCTTCTAGATGGCTACGAAGTGACTGCATACCTTCCCAGCGTGCTTTTAATAGTTCAAGGTGTTCAGGTTTCGGTGTAATTCCTTTGTTCTCCAATAATTGTTGAATAGACAAGCTCATTAACAAGATCCTCCCTTGAATGGTTGTATTATCTAAATAGGTTTCCCCATAAAGACCAGTATCGTCAATCACAAATAAATATAATAGGTAATATAATCCTATTATTACAATCATACACTAACGATAGTTTATATCAAATAAATAATTTGTAATAGAATGAATATTATGAAATTTTAACTACTTAATAGATATGAATAAAAGCTTACTACTTGGAAGGGATACCCTGAATTCTAGCGCTAGAGCTTGCTCTTTTTACATGCGATTCACAGTCTATTTACAATTGAAGCGTACAATGAACCATAATAACCAATTGAAGAGGTGCAAGCATGGAGTCAGCTGTGGAACAAAATATAAAAACGAATAATGTTTTTTCTTTATTAAAATATTTATACGGGCAACATCAACAAAATACGTTATATATGAAACGTTTAAAAGCATTGAAGCAAATTATTCAACAAGGTTCTTTACATACATATTTTCAGCCTATTGTGGATTTACAGACAGCACAAACAATTGGATTTGAAGCTTTAAACCGTCCAATACCCTCGGAATTGTTTACAAGTGTCGACCAGTTTTATGAGTTTGTAGGACAAACAGATTGTGTATTTTTATTTGAATGTTTTTGTAGAAATCTTTCTTTACAACGTTTCAAGGAACGTATGCACAATGATTTGGTGGATAAAAATCTTTTAGTGTTTCTTAATATACATCCGAATGTATTATTAGATAAAAAATATCATAGTGGGGAAACGCTACAATTATTAAAGGAACTTGGCATTAAGCCACAACAAGTAGTTTTTGAATTAACGGAGCGTAGTGCTGTTATAGATTTTGTTGAGTTTGAACGTGTATTATCACATTATAGATCGCAGGGCTATCGTATTGCGGTAGACGATGTTGGCTCAGGCTACAATAGCTTGAAAACACTTATTTATTTAAAGCCAGAATTTATTAAACTAGACCGTTCATTAATTAAATGTATTGATCAGATTAGTGAGCAGCAGCAGCTTGTTACATTGCTAATGAAATATGCCGAGCAGGCCAAAACTAAAATTATTGCTGAGGGAATTGAGAGACAGGAAGAGCTTGAGTATCTACATCGTATCGGTATTCACTATGCGCAAGGTTATGCGATAGGAAAGCCCGCAAAGGAAATACATTTGGGAAAAATAAGGGTGGGTGACCATGAAGATTGGGGAAGTCATTGAAAAGGTTCCATGTATTGATGAATTTGTGAAAAATAAAGAAGTAAATGTACTTTTTACGAGTAATCCTTCATTACGTAGTGTTGTGGTAGTTCGTAATGAAAAACCTATTGGGCATATTACACGTACACATTTCTATCAAAAAATAGGTACTCAATATGGCTATCATTTATTTATGGGACGGCAAAATCAATTAATTATTAAAGAAAATCCTTTAATTGTAGATCGGAATATGCCGATTACTGAGGTAAGTACTCAAGCAATGTCTAGACCTCCGGAGGACTTATATGATGATGTGATTGTCACTAAAAATGATGTATATTATGGAATGGTTAGTATAAGGGAGCTTCTGTTAAAGCTCGTCGATACACAGGTGGCCATTGCTAGCTTTTTGAATCCACTAAGTAGTTTACCAGGTAATAAATTAATCAATGAAAAGCTTGAGGAAGCCTTAAAACTTCCACAATATAGTTTAATTTATTTCGATTTAGATCATTTTAAATCCTATAATGACACATATGGCTTCAGTAAAGGCGATAAAATCCTTCTATATTTAACAGATATACTTAAAAGACATATATGTGAGGTAGATGATTTTTTAGGGCATATTGGTGGCGATGACTTTGTAGCGATAATACCCTATTATGATGCTGCTTCGATCTGCCAAAGAATTATTGACGATTTTGATGCTAATATTATGAGTTTTTATGAATTAGAGGATCTTGAATATGTGCAGGTAGCCAATAGAATTGGAAAACTGGAGCCATTAACATGTACTACTTTATCCGTTGCAGTTATTACGAATGAATTTCAATATTTTGACTCCGTAGAACAATTATCTAATGCGATGGCACACGTGAAAAAGCAGTGTAAAAAAATTACTGGAAGCTGTTATTTGATTAATAAACAAGAAACCTACTTCGTTCATTAAACGATGTAGGTTTTTGTTAATGTTGGAGGCTTTTTGGGTATTAATTTTGTAATCACAGGGATGGTAACCAATTAAAGTGATAATGTTGTCACCAATTGAAGCATGGGAGACTAAAATATTTTAAAGAAATCTCTTTAAATGATCGTTTTACGTTTTGAGGGCATAATGAATGTTGGCAAATCGTTTTTATTTTTATGAAATTATTAATCTTAATAAAACATACTTGAATTATAGGGATTATAGGTATATAATTCGATTACATTATTATAAAACACCTTAGGAGGCATTCCATTGTCGAATTTACAAATCATTCTTAACGTAGCAGTTCTGCTTGTGTTCGTTGGAATTTTATATGTGATGAATAAAAAACACGTCAAGTTTTCGAATCGTGTTTTTGCAGGTCTAGGTTTAGGGATTTTGCTTGGTCTTGGACTTCATTTTATCTACGGTATTGATTCTGAAGTTTTAGCTAAAACAACATCTTGGTACAATATTATAGGTACTGGGTATGTTAAATTATTACAAATGGTAGCAATGCCATTAGTATTTATATCTATTCTCATTGCCTTTACAAAAATGAAAATTGGCAAAAATTTTGGGAAAATGGCTGCTCTTATTTTAGCTATTTTAATTGGTACGACAGCTGTTTCAGCAGCAGTAGGTATTCTTTCTGCAACAGTATTTGATTTAGATGCAACACACATTTTACAGGGTGAAGCGGAGACAGCACGTGGCCAATACCTTGAGGAAAAAACGACTGGCTTAGCAGCACCAGATTTACCAACACAAATTGTTGAGTTATTCCCAGCCAATCCATTCCTAGATTTAACAGGAGCTCGTTCAACTTCAACAATTGCTGTCGTAATTTTCTCAGCATTCCTTGGCTTTGCTTATTTACGTGTAGCACGTAAAGATGAAGGAACAGCAGCAACAATTAAAAAAGGGCTGGATGCTATTTATGCCCTTGTCATGGGTGTTGTAACAATTATTTTACGTTTAACACCGTACGGAATTTTAGCTATTATGGCTCGTACTGTAGCAACATCTGATTTCGGTGCCATCTATAATTTAGGTAAGTTTGTGATTGCCTCTTATGCAGCTTTAATAATTGTATTTTTAGTACACTTATTAATTTTGACATTAAGCGGATTAAACCCAATTACGTATGTGAAAAAGTCTGCGGAAACATTATTATTCGCCTTTACTTCACGTTCAAGTGCGGGTACTTTACCGATGAATATTAAAACGCAAACAGGTCGTCTTGGGGTATCTGAAGGTATCGCCAACTTCTCAGGTTCATTTGGTTTATCAATTGGTCAAAATGGCTGTGCTGGTGTATATCCTGCCATGCTAGCAATTATGATCGCACCTACAGTAGGTATTAATCCACTTGATCCTGTGTTTATTATTACAGTTATTGCAGTAGTAGCAGTTAGCTCATTTGGTGTAGCAGGTGTTGGCGGTGGTGCAACATTTGCAGCGATCCTTGTATTATCAGCTCTTGATTTACCAGTTGCCCTTGCAGGTGTATTAATCTCAGTTGAGCCTTTAATTGATATGGGACGTACAGCTTTAAATGTAAGTGGTTCAATGACAGCTGGTGTTACAACAGCACGTGTTACGAAAGAATTGGATACAGAAATGTATAATAATAAAGAGTTAGGTGCTCAAGTAGCAGACCTATAAGATAGAAGAACCCCCTTTAAAGGTGAAGCTTTAAAGGGGGTTGTTTTATATGATCTTTACATAAAAATCTTTACCATTGATTATTTCATTAATTTCAATATTAAAGTTTTCTTTATAGTACTCAAAAATATTGTAGGCTAAACCGGAGTGTCCATTTAAATATGTTCCTTTTTTAATCTCCTTACGAGGGTTATGAAAATCAAAATATAAGCGGGAATCCCTACTCATAGTCCTTAAAATGGCTAGAAATTCTTGTTCTTCAATATGAATACCACGCGTATAGCTACACTCTCTGCGATACGTATCATGAGCAATATTTATGGGAGAAGCTTCAAAAATTACTTCGATTTGTTTCTTCAAATGTGACAGCTCCTTTCGAAGTGTGATCAAAAAGTTAGCTACAGACAACCTAATTCATAAAACTAGTATATAATTGTCGGAAAATTATAGCAATTAATATCTACCAATCTTGTTGCTGTATTTCCTCCGCTATAATTTGTAAATCATAGGCATTGATTGTCAAAAGTGAATAGTCATGAGACTCCATAAATTTTTCTGCCAGACGTTTGATATATTTTGGAGAGCCTTCATTTTCTTCATCATAAATTAATAATAGACCATCTGTATTTTGAATAATAAATTTATCCTTCTCAATAAATTGCCAAGGAGCTTCGTACGGTTTTTTCGTAATGCTTGTGACGAAATCTGCTCGGGCCATTATGGTTTGATATTTTTCCTTTTTATGGTCCTGCCAATTTTTCTCTTGTTCTAAAAAGGGTGTGATAACTGCATATTTTAAATGAGGAAATTCTTTTTTTAGCGTCCATACAACTTCAGCACTCCAAGATTCTACACCTTGTTGGCCGCTAATAATAACCCATTCGAGCCCTTCATCAAGTAGAAGACGTAGACGGTTTTCCAATGCCTTTTTAATGATACTAATCCCAGGATGTTTATCATTAAAAATACCAAGTTCATGTGGCTTATAGCCTGTAATCATTATACGCGTTAACAAGAAAATGCCCCCTAAGCTGTATGATTGTAGTAATAGTATACAGTAGGGGGCAAGGAAAACGAATGCCGATATTATCGATTAAAATGCAATAGTGTTAAAATTACTGCTACAGCCGCACAAATACCTAAAAACCACCACGAGTCTGTAAAGTCTTCTTTAGAGTCACTATTCATATGAAATAATTCCTTTCGTATATAGTAGTTTGTAAGAGTCTTACTTCACCTGACCGGTCCACGACCAATTCGTCCATACACGTAAGACTGTTTCAAATGGGCCACGTTTAAATTTCTTTAAATAGGCAAGGCTGAGGACACATTGTAGGCTGTAAACAACGATACCGAATAAAATACCGCCAAAGACACCTAACTTGCCATATAATCCGAGACCATAACCGTAAAAAACAGTTGTACAAATAATAGTTTGTAGTAAATAATTGGTTAAAGATAATTTTCCCACGCTCTCAAATGCAGGAGCAAGGAGTTGTACAGGGCGTGTTTTATAGAGTAAGGCTGCAAGGCTGACATAGCCGAGTGCTAATAGTTGAGATCCACCCATCATTAAGATGGAAGAAAAATTACCTTCTATAAAACTTACACTTTTACATGCGAGACCTATAGGAACTAGGAGTGCCCCTAGCTTATACCACTTTACTTCCTCGTCCATTTTCGTAAAGGCTTGCTTTTTAGCGAGTGCCATACCGAAGAGGAATAGGGGAGCATAAAACATTGGCGCAAAAATTAATACAATAAAGATGAAGGAAGGGTCTTCCATTCCAGGTACTTCTGCATTTGCTCGGAAATCAAAAATTTCTAAGTAGCTTCCATTAGCATAGACATCATTTGCTTGTTCGATGTAAGTATCTAATTCCTTTTGTTCCTTTTTAGTTGCCTCCATAGAACCATATGTTAAAGCCGTCGTAAGGACAAATAGAATACCCGCCCATATAAACAAAGTTTTTGGTTTACGATTAATAAAGGGAATTAAAAATAAAGTCATACAGCCATAAGAAAAAAGAATATCGCCTTCCCATAATAAAATGGAATGGAGTAAACCGAGGGCAATTAAACCAGTTGCCCGACGTAATACTGACCAGCGGCTTTTATTTTTTTTTCTTCGAATGGATTCAATTAATTTAATAAGCGAGAAGCCGAATAAAATAGTAAAGATTGGCATAAAGGAGCCTTCGATGACAATCTTTACAAAATATAAAGCTCCATTATCTAAGGTAGAAAGATTTTTTAATTCATCTTTACCATACATCCCAAATTGGAATATCAGCAAATTCGCCATTAAGATGCCAAATAAACTAAACCCACGCATTGTATCAATGAAAGTAACACGATTAGTTGTCATTGCGTTTTATCTCCTTAATTGGTTATCTTATACATAGAATAGTTGAAGAAGCTTATGGTGAAATAATGACTACCTTAAAGTAATCTTAAAAGTAGGTGAGGATATGCAGAAAGCATCCATATTAGTATTAGAGGATGAACGCGCGATTGCTGAAATGATTGATATCATTTTAAGAAAAGAAGGAATGACAAGTATTACAGTATGTAACACGATAGAAGCAGCGAAATCCGAGATTTATGCTAAAACATTTGATTTTTATCTTTTAGATATTATGCTGCCAGATGGTAGTGGATTAGAAGTGGCTCATATTATTCGGGAAAAAAGCGATGCTCCTATTTTTTATTTAACAGCTAAAAGCAGTGACGCCGATAAACTTCGGGGTTTTATGAATGGTGCAGATGATTATATTACAAAACCATTTAACCCACTGGAACTTGTTGCAAGGGTGAAGGTACAGTTAGCGCGTTATATGAAGAAAAAGCAAGTCACAGAAAATCATCTTTTTACATGTAGCCGTTTTACATTCGATATAGATGCTGCAGAAATCACTGTAGATGGAGTAAGGGAAATCATTAGTGGCCGTTTGTTTCATTTATTGAAGTATTTATGTGATAATGCTGGGCAAGTTTTATCTAAGGAACAAATTTACGAGCGTGTATGGGGAGATTGTTTGTTTGATGATAATACAGTAATGGTACATATACGAAAACTGCGAGAAAAAATTGAAAAGAATCCTGGAAAGCCTACCTGTATTATAACGGTCAGAGGTATTGGCTATAAGCTTGTAGGGGATGTTTCTTCATGAAGCCAGCTGGGAAATTAACGCTTCGTTTTGTATCTTATTTCATCATATTTTATTTATTAATTATTTCAGGCTTTATTATGAGCTTGGTATTTTTTGCGATCTTTATTAATGATCGTGTAGGAGACAACATTCATGTCATGAGCTCCTTTGAAATTGAGGATGATGCTGTCGTCGAAAAAGGAGAAACCATTAAAATTGCCGATTATTTAGTAAAGCGTGCTGAGGAAAATGCAGGACAACTTTACTTATTTGATCAGTCGATGACCATTGTAGATTATACAGGGGAAAGATGTGAACTATGTGGAATGCCTGATAGCGAAATTTTTGCATTAAAGCAGCCGGGTATGCATACATGGGAACTCCCAAAATATTATTTGTTATTCCTACCTATTTCTCCTGTTCAGCCACTATTTGAGGAGGCTCTTGATAATTGGTTAGCCACAGGAGCCATTTCAGAAGTGACACTACAGCGTTTAAAGGAACAAAAAGCTAGTGTTGAAATTTATGATACGGAATGGAACCGAACGGACATTGTAGGAAAGCGTTACGAAGAGCTGAAGAAGCCGCAACTGGTCGAGGAGAAATACGATATTTTTGAGCATGAGGAACTTAAGCAAAGCACGACCTTAGCGGATGATTCCACATTTGTTGTTCGCATGCCGAATCCATCCTATAAACCGTTCGAAGAGCCCTTCAATAAGGCAATGATTTTATTTGTTTCTGTTTTCTTTGGTGGGCATATTATTTTATTACTGGGCGTTATTTTTTTATCGATTAGTATTTCACGACAATTTGTACGGCCACTTGTTTATGTCATATCACGCATTGAACGACTTACCCAATTCGATTACAGTGATATAAGTGATAAGAAAATTCATCATAAGAAAACAGGGAAATTGAAACGGAAATTTAAATTATTTCAGCCTGTAGAGGAGTCCCTCAACCATTTATCTGAGCGGCTTGATTCAAATGAAAGGCAAATTAAGCAATCGGAGCAGTTACGTGAGGAGTGGATTACAGGCTTATCGCATGATTTAAAAACGCCTCTAAGCTCTATTTATGGCTATTCCACAATGCTTGCCTCGGAGGATTATGAGTGGACAAAGGATGAGATGCGTATTTTTGCACAAACGATGCAGGAAAAGGCAACATATATGGATGCGCTTATACAAGATTTAACGTATACGTATCAGTTAAAAAATAAAGCCATACAGCTTGATAAGGTATTACTGCCTTTGACAACATGGTTAACACAATTTGCAGATGAACAGGTAAGCGTAAAGGTTTATGGCGATGTAATGCTGCAAGCAGATGAACTTTTACTTAAGCGGATTATGGATAATTTAATAACCAATGCAAAGAAATATACACCTATAGGCACGAAGGTAATGGTGGAAGCGCAACATACTGGTAAAGAAGTGATGCTAACAA
The DNA here is from genome assembly GCF_000801965.1 of Lysinibacillus sp. A1. Lineage (NCBI taxonomy): Bacteria > Bacillati > Bacillota > Bacilli > Caryophanales > Bacillaceae > Lysinibacillus > Lysinibacillus sp. A1. Next base: position 170,611 of record NZ_JSZM01000008.1, on the reverse strand, counting down.
TTGCTGATCATGGTCCTGGCATTCCTCAGGAAGAGCTCGATAACCTATTTGAACGCTATTATCGTGGAACTAACACTACAGATGATACAGCAGGGACAGGGTTAGGACTAGCCATTACGAAACAGCTCATTGATCTCCACAATGGCACCATAAGTGTACGTTCAGATCGTGACGGCACAGTATTTATTTTAAAATTTAAATGTCATTAAAAAGAGGTATCAAAATTCACTTTGATACCTCTTTTATTATTGTCTATTTTTATTGCAGCGCTCAGCTGGGCGCTCAATTTTTACATAACGCCATAGGCTATTAGCGATATCGCGGGCTTCTGCGACATGTTCTGTTCCAACGAATGCTTTACGGAAAGGTGTAAGAAGTGATTCGATGATAAAGAGCTTTGGATTTTCGCGTTGAAGCTCTTCTAATAAGAATTCCGCATACTCCAAGCCTTCCACTGTTTCATTGTTCGTTAATCCTTTGGCAAAGCCATGTAATTGATCAATGACCATATCTTTTGTAACGGTTTTATAATTCACTACATTTTGAATAGTATTGATCATTTCAACGCTAACGATGATTTCTTTCGATTCAAGCATCGTAGGTATAATAACGCTAATATTGCGCAATGCTACACGTACAATGGCTTCTCGATTGATATATTTATTATAATCAGCAATAAAAACTGCGCGCAATGTGAGGTTAATCATTCCAAGTGTTTGCACAGCACATTCATAGCTTATTGGGCTAATTTCTTCACCAAAGACTTGAACAAGTCGATTAGCTAACCATTCTAATTCCTGTAGGTGGTAGTTAATAATAATTTTTTTCAGTTCTTTATCTCTTGAATGGAAGATCGATTCAAAAATTTGAATTAAATTATGTTCACGATTGACGTACATGAGAACAGCAACTTGCTGTGTTAATACTTCTAAATCTGTAGGATCTTTCCCGTAAATAAGTTCATGTCGACGATTACTTGCTTCCTCACGTCCTTCATCTAAAATTGCGATTAAGCATTCGTTCTTAGAAGAAAAATGATTGTAAAACGTCCCCTTTGAAATTTTAGCATCATGGATAATGTCATTAATTGATGTATCTAGAAATCCTTTTTCAATAAAAAGTGCGCGTGCAGCTGTAATTATCTGTCTTTTTCTTTTGTTCATGACCTCACCTTTTTTAAAATATTATACTCTTATTCTACACTATAAACGCTGATATATCAACGTTTATAAAAAATATAAACTTATTTGTTGAAAAAAGTAGACTACGAGTATAAAATAAGTTTTATCGAAAAACACAAGAAAGAATTGAGGGATATAAATGAATAGTGAGCAGACAATGAAGAAGCCCCCTTATGGCATGATTGCTATATTATTTGTGGGTGCTTTTGTTGCTTTTCTTAACAACACATTGTTGAATGTGGCATTACCAACAATCATGAAAGATTTTGGGATCACATATTCAAAAGTACAATGGCTCGCAACAGGTTATATGCTAGTAAGCGGTATTTTAGTTCCTGCTTCAGCATTTTTTGTGACACGCTTTAAAAATAGACATTTATTTATTGCGGCGATGTCCATCTTTACTATTGGTACAATTATGGCAGGCTTCGCTCCTAACTTTGACGTGCTATTAGCAGGTCGTATGGTGCAAGCAGCCGGAGCATCTAGTATGTCACCACTGTTAATGAATGTTATGTTAACTAGCTTCCCGAAAGAGAAGCGTGGGGCAGCAATGGGGATCTTCGGTTTAGTTATGATCATGGCTCCAGCAATTGGACCGACATTATCAGGTTATATTGTTGAGCATCATGATTGGCGTATGCTTTTCCAAATGATTATTCCATTTGCGATTATTAGTTTATTATTTGGTGTTTGGAAATTAAGAAACGTGATGGAGACACGTGAAGTTCACTTAGATTTCCTATCAGTACTTTTATCAACAGTTGCATTCGGCGGTATTTTATACGGCTTTAGTACAGCAGGAGATAAAGGCTGGTCAAGTCCTTGGGTATATGGCACAATTTCAATTGGCTTTATTGCCTTAATTATTTTCATCATTAAACAATTAAAAATGGATCAACCATTATTGGAATTACGTATTTATAAATATCCAATGTTTGCATTAGGGTCTGTTATCTCTGTTATTGTTTCGATGGCAATGTTCTCAGGGATGATTTTAACACCGGCCTACGTACAATCTATTCGCGGTATTGAACCTTTTGAAGCTGGCTTAATGATGCTTCCAGGAGCGCTTGTAATGGGGATTATGTCACCAATTACTGGTAAGCTTTTCGATAAGTTTGGTCCACGTATATTGGCCATTATCGGATTAACGATTACAACAATCGCAACATTCGGTTTAACAAAATTAGAAATTGATTCAAGCTATACATTTATTGTATCGATGTATACAATTCGTATGTTCGGTATGTCGATGGTAATGATGCCTATTATGACAAACGGTTTAAACCAATTACCACAAATTATGAATCCACATGGTACAGCTATTAACAACACATTACAGCAAGTATCAGGAGCAATTGGTAGTGCGATTTTAGTTACATTCATGAATAATCGTACAAAAGCCAAAGCTGAAGAATTAATTGTCGAGGCGAAAGCAAATGCGGCACAAGCAGGTGCAGCACCCACCGCAGAGCAAATGCAACAAATGCAAGATCAAATTATGCAAACTGCTTTATTAGATGGTATTACACACTCATTCTTAATTGCAGCTGGTATAACAGTGATTGCAGTCGTGCTTGCATTCTTCTTAAAACGCGTAAAGGTTGAAAGCGCAGCAGCTTCAATGGATTTGAAAAAACCAACTAAATAGTGAAGAAACTCTCTATCAAGTAAGCAATTACTTGGTGGGGAGTTTTTTTATGTGAAAAAAAATTTTAAGATTGGAGTAATTTTTTATCATTTTATTTTATATGATAATACTAATTTACAGAAAATTTAGTTAGTTATAATTGTGGGGTGTTCATTTGGTAGATGCCTATATAAATGAATTAGTGCGGAAAAAGGAAATTCCAGGTGCAGTATTGATTGTTCAACAACATCATAAAAGAATTTTGTCTCGTAGTTACGGGGCTTTTACAGCGCAGGATGGCAGCAAACAACCCATTTTGAGCCATACATTATTCGATGTAGCGTCATTAACAAAAGTAGTGGCAACGCTACCAGCTACTTTACTGCTCTTGAGTCGACAGCAAATGACTGTGGACGATAAAGTTCAAACATATTTACCGAATTTTAAGTATGCCAATATAACCATTCAACATTTATTACAGCATAATTCAGGGCTACCAGCAGACTTAATGCCAGTAGTGAAGAGGCATCATCAACGCGACATCATGACAGAGATATTTTCCAGTAAAGTAGTGTTTCAGCCAGGCAAGCAAGTACTCTACAGTGATTTAGGTATGATTTTATTAGGGAAAGTAATTGAAATAGTATCAGGAAGGTCACTTAGCCAATTCGTTGAACAGGAAATATTGAAGCCTTGGGGGATGAAGCATACTCGCTTTCAATTACCGGACCATCAACAGGCACTAGCGGCATCCACAGAAATGGTGGATGGTAAATTTGTTCAAGGAATTGTCCATGATGAAAAGTCCCTGCTGTTGGGAGGTGTGGCTGGTAGTGCTGGTCTATTTTCATGTGCGGAAGATTTAGCGAAGTATGCAGAAATATGGTTAGGTCTTACACAACAAGATGTTCTTCCATATGAGTGGCTAGAACTTGCTCATACGAAGACATTTCGGAATAGGGGGCTGGGTTTTGAAGTATGGAACGGAGACTGCTCATCATCCTGTTTTGCTAGGAGGTGGAGTAAGGGGTCATTTGGTCATACAGGCTTTACAGGCACAAGTATTTGGATGGACCCTATTGAAAAGGCCTTTGTTATTTTCCTGACGAATGCAGTTCATTATGGAAGGAATACAAATATGAGAAGTATTCGGGAAAAGCTTCATACGTTGATCTATGAAAAATTACTTATATGAAGGGTGGATTAGTTGATATGAAACAAAAGAGTAAATGGTTATGGCTGTTTCCATTATTATTCGTTGTAGCTTTAGTGGGGTGTACCTCAAAAGAGAAAACAACGGTTTCAACAACACCTGATAAGGAAGAAGGGGAGAAAACGGAAGAGATTTCTCTCACGATAGGAAGTTGGCGTACTGAAGATGTGGCAAAATATGAAAAGGTGATTGCTTTATTTAATGAACAACATCCCGAAATACACATTTCCTTTAATCCAACTAAAAATACAGAGTATAACACTGTTCTCAATACAGCACTACAGGCTGGGGAAGGCCCAGACATTTTCCACTTACGACCTTATGCAGCAGGATTAAAGCTTGCTGAAGCAGGATATGTAGAGAACATAAATGGCTTAAACGGTTTAGCTTCGTTTCCTGAAGAGGCATTACTAGCTTCACGTGATGAAGATGGAAATCAATACGGGGTACCGATCAATTTGAGCTCCACGCAATTTTTCTATAATAAAAAAATCTTCAAGGATAATAACCTTGAAATACCGACTACTTGGGAGGAGTTTATAGCATTAAATGATCAATTGCTTGAAAAGGGCATTACACCGATAGCAATGGGTACTAAGGAAGGGTGGCTATTGTCATTACTGCATGGGATTGTTGGACCAGCGATTTACGAAGGGAATGATTTCTACCAAGCAGTGCTTGCTGGAGAAAAGGATTTTACAGATGCTCAGTTTATAGAATCCATACAAGTAATGAATGACTTGAAGAAGTATTTTCCTGCAAATTCAGAAGGCTTAGGAATGGATGATATTCGTACTTTGTTTGCATTAGAGGACTCTGCTATGTTCCCGCTAGGTAGCTGGGAAATTCCTGTTGTATTAGAAATGAATCCAGATTTAGAGTTAGGGTATTTCCCTATTCCATCTAAAGGGGGTCAGAAAACAGTGACGACTTGGGTGGATGGCTCATTTGCTATTAATGCAAATTCCAAAAATATAGAGGCTGCCAAAGTATTTTTAGAGTTTTTAACAACAAAGGAATTTGGAGAGTTGTTTGTGAAGGAGTTTTCCATGATCAGTGCTATACCTGATATTACCTCTGACGATGCCCTATTAAATGAGATTAGTAAGTCCACTGCAAATGAGGCGACACCATACATGTGGGTGACTAATTTTACAGGTGGGGACCCAACAACAAAAAGTTTACTTGAAAGTGAATTACAAGGTATGTATTTAGGTCAGGTAACGCCTGAAGAGGTCGCTGCAAAAGTACAAGAAAACGCTAAAACTTGGTATACGCCATTTCAAAAATAAATAATGCTCCTACAAGGAATCTTCCTTTTTCAAAAATTTAAAGGGGGCTGTTCATCATGAAAGAGCCTACAGCTTCACCGTTATCAAAAAGAAAATCATGGGCAGGGTGGTCTATCCACCTTTTCCCTATCCCTGCAATTATCATTTATGGAATGTTTGTGCTTTATCCAATTCTAGCGGCTTTATCCTATAGTTTTTTTGAATGGAAAGGGATGGCACGGGGGGACTTTATTGGCTTCCAAAACTTTGTGACGCTTTTCACGACAGAACCTAATGGCTCCATGTTTTGGAATGCCTTCAAACATAATGTTCTTTATTTTATTGTGCAAATGGTGGTCATGAATGGTGTAGCTTTCTTTTTAGCATTTATTATCTACCAAAAAATTAAAGGTGCTGAGTTTTTTAAGGCAGCCTTTTTTCTCCCACGAGTTTTATCTGTAATTGTCGTAGGTTTTTTATGGAAGCTTATTTTAAACCCCAATTTCGGAACCTTAAATGTCCTTTTAGAGAAAATAGGTTTAGAGACGTTGCAAAAGGCTTGGCTCGGTGATCCTGGAACAGCTTTGATTGCCATTATTTTAGTCAATTGTTGGTTTGGACTAGGATTTGGCGTCTTAATTTTTTTAGCTGGGTTCCAGGGCATCCCCAATGAATTAATTGAAGCTGCGAGACTAGACGGTGCAAAGGGCTTCACCTTATTACGTACGATTTATTTACCCTTAATGGTGCCATCGATAATGATCATGGGCATTTTAACATTTATTCAATCCTTTGAGGCATTTGAACTTGTTTACGCCATGCAAGGTTCGATGGGAGAGCCTTATTATTCTACAGATACATTAGCCGTCTTTTTCTATCGCTTAGCATTTGGTAGTTCTACAGCTTCTGGTGCGACAGCTATTGGCTTAGGATCTGCGCTAGCGACAGTACTGTTCCTATTTATATTAATTTGTACAACGCTGTTTTTAAGCTTGGCCAATAAAAAAGACGTCCAAATGTAAGGGGGGAAGTATATGAAGCAAGAAGCCATTTGGGTTCGACCATTCTATTATCTTGTTGTGTTTACAGTGGCGACAATCAGCATATATCCTATATTGTTAATGATCTTGTCCTCCTTTAAGAAAAGTGTGGACATTTATAAGGATCCATTAGGCATTCCATCTAGCTTTAGCTTAGATACTTACCGCACATTATTGTCTAAAATTCCATTCACCACATATTTTATGAATAGTCTATTTGTCAGTGTTGTATCTGTCGTACTGATTGTTGTTGTTTGTTCATTGGCATCCTTTTATATTGCACGCTTTAAATTTTCTTGGAATCATGCCTTATTCTTCATTTTCTTATTAGGCATGATGATCCCAATAAAATTGGGGATTGTCCCTCTTTTCATTTTAATGCGTGATTTAGGACTAATTAATTCTTTATGGTCATTAATTTTAATGAATACAGCGACAGGTATACCTTTATCCATACTCATACTAACAGGCTTTTTTAAAACGATGCCGTCTGAATTGGAAGAGGCTGCCCGTATGGATGGAGCAGGAAATCTAAGGGTCCTTTGGTATGTTGTTTTACCATTAATGCGGCCTGCACTAGGAACAGTCGTGATTATCAATTTTATCGCAGCATGGAATGATTTTTTCTTCCCGCTTATTTTTATTACGGAAAAGATGAAACGGACAATCCCGGTCGGAATGATGTCGCTGTTTGGGGAGCATTCGGCTGATTGGGGCTCATTATTTGCTGGACTGACATTAGCATCATTACCAATGATTCTATTATTCTTTATTGCTTCAAAGCAATTTATGGAGGGGCTGACGGCAGGTGCCATTAAATAATCAATATATTATTGGAGTCGATGGTGGTGGAACGAAAACCCGTGCCATAATCGGGACAAAAGAAGGAAATATTCTCGCCTTTATGGATGGACACGGTACGAATATAAAATCAACTCCAGCCCATGAGGTAAGGCAACATATTCAACATTTACTGGAGAGTCTAGTGCAAAAAATAAGCGCTACAAAATACGATGTTTCAACGATTTTCTTATGCGTAGCAGGAGGGGATCGTCAGGAGGATATAAAACGCTGGAAGGCGTGGATAGCTCCTATGCTCCCTTCCACTTCCTGTAAAGTTACTGTCACCAATGATGCAGTGGCGGCACTTACTAGTGGGACGTTTACGCGGGAAGGGTTAGTAGTTATAGCGGGAACGGGCTCAATTGTTTATGCGGTTCAACAAAATTCTATTAGTCGTATGGGGGGATGGGGTTATCTATTGGGAGATGAGGGAAGTGGCTACTATATTGGCCAAGAGGCATTGCGTGCCATTACTCGTCAATATGATGCTTATGGTTTAAATGAAGATGCCTTTTCTAAAGCCATTTTAGAGCGTCTAGCACTAACAGATCCTACGGAAATTATTACACTAATTTATGAGCATACGCAGCCACGCATATGTATTTCCTCTATTACTAGGACGGTATTACTTTTAGCTACCCAAAATAATGAGATAGCGAAGAGGATTGTTGACCGTGCAGTTACCCATTTAGTTCAACTTCTCCAAATGATGTTTAGAAAAGAACCACAGGTGAAAAAATTCCCTATTGTTACTTGTGGAGGATTATTCGAAAATCAATACTTTGTTCAATGCTTTCAAGCAAAATTGCAACAATCTACTATTGATAATCAAATTATTCAGCCTGAAGTACCACCTGCTATTGGTGCTTTTATAAATGGGCTCTTTAGTGAAGGAATTCCAATGACAAAGGCTTTACAACAAACAGTAAAGGAAACTTGGATGAATATAAAAAAATCGAATGGAGGGATTTGATTTCGATGGAGCGAATGACAAAACTGACGACTGAGGATTATCATCCAGACACAACCAATTTAGATTTAATGTCCATTGCTGAAATTGTAAGGCTAATGCATGAAGAGGATCAAAAAATTCCACAGGCTATTGCCAAAGTATTACCTGAAATAGAACAGGCTATTATGGCTGTTGTACATGCGCTAAAAAATGGCGGTAGATTGTTTTATGTAGGGGCAGGGACAAGTGGGAGAATCGGGCTTTTAGATGCTGTTGAATGTCCACCAACATTTAGTACTTCGCCTAAGCTAGTGCAAGCCATATTAGCGGGTGGGTCAGAGGCAGTAATGATCGCTATAGAAGGGGCAGAAGATGATTTATCTTTAGGTCGGCAAGAATTGGAAAAACAACGCTTAAAAAATCTAGATATAGTCATTGGTATTGCGGCAAGTGGTAGAACGCCTTTTGTCAAAGGAGCTTTAAATTATGCTCAGCAAATAGGAGCCAAAACGATTAGCTTGGTCAGCAACGCTCGTTCTACCATTAGCGAAAATGTAGATATAGCTATTGAGGTTATTACTGGTCCAGAAATTCTAACCGGTTCCACTAGACTAAAGGCTGCAACAGCCCATAAACAAATTCTCAATATGATTACGACCTCAACTATGGTCAAGCTTGGTAAAGTCTATAAAAATTTAATGGTGGATGTTCATGCTAGTAATTTTAAATTGCGAGAACGTGCCAAGCAAATTATTTGTGAAGTGACAGGAGTATCGTATTTTCAAGCTGAGCAAGTTTTAGAGCAAACCAATTATCAAGTAAAACTGGCGATTGTCATGTTACTAACAAATACAGTGTTAGAAGAAGCGACCACATTACTCGCCGAATCCGAAGGGCATGTCCGTAGAGCAGTAGAATTACGTAAGCTTTGAAGAAAGAGGTGGATGGAACTGCTCCATTCACTTTTCCGTGAAGGCTACATACTAGAGGTGGGGATGGACGTATGGAAAAAATAAATGCTGGTTTAATTATGTTATCAGAAATGCGTGAGAAGCTGCCCCCTTCCGAAAAAAAGGTGGCGAGCTTTATTTTAGAGAATCCCACTCAGGCGATTAAAATGACCGCTGTAGAGTTGGGAGAGGCAAGTCAGACAAGCAGTGCAGCTGTTATACGATTATGCAAATCTCTGCACGTCAGCGGCGTTCAGGAATTAAAATTGCGTATTGCCGGTGATTTACAGCGTAAGAACACCTTCGACAGAGATATAGAGGCAAATGAGCCGTTACAATCAATTGTAGAGAAGGTAACCTTGCAAAGTAGTGAAATTTTGACACAAACGGCTAATTTAATAGATAAGGCTGAATTAGAACGTGCTGTATCAGCTTTAGCAAAGGCTAGAAGAATTATTTTTTTTGGCGTAGGTGCTTCTGGAATTACTGCAATGGACGCAGATCAAAAGTTTTTAAGGATTAATAAGCATAGTAAAGTATTCATGGATTTACATTTAGGAGCTACAGCGGTCGTCAATTCACAGGAGGGGGATGTGTTAGTTGGGATATCCTTCTCTGGGGAAACGCATGAAGTGGCCAAAATCCTTGAAATAGCGGGCAAAACTCCTGCTACTACCATAAGCTTAACGCGTTACGGTAATTCATTAGTATCGAGTTTAGCCGATATTTGTTTATATGTGTCACCGAATGTCGAAGCGACCTTTAGAAGCGGTGCCACTTCCTCTCGTCTTGCCCAGCTTCTTGTCATTGATATTTTATTTATGGGAGTAGTGACCAGTGCCTATAATCAGACAATTGATTATTTAGATGAGACACGAACGGTAATTCAACGACTGCATAAAAAAGTTGCTAAAAGAAAAATAAAGTAGCATGAAGACGATTTCTTAGCATCGTCTTCTTTTTTGTTGCTCTGTCACAAATGGAGTGTTGGTACAGCAGGGTTAAAAAACTAAACATGGGAGAAAGATTACTAGCCTCAAGTAATTCAACCACATCGACTGGTAGCACCAAAGGAAAAGCAATAGGTCCAGAAAAGATTTGTAGCAGCTCTTTCTAGTATTCATACAAAAAATAACACGGATATTAGCAAGTAGAGTTGCTAATGACCGTGTTATTTAAAATAGGCTAGACTTCTTTTTTGAATAGTTTTCCTGGCCAAAAGGCGTATTTGCCTAGAACCGTTGTAATGGCTGGTACAAGCAATGGTCGAACAATGAATGTATCCAGAAGGACACCGATTGCAGTGACCACACCGAATTGAACAAGTACTTGAATTGGTAATGTTGCCAGAACAGCGAAAGTCCCTGCTAAAATGAGACCAGCAGATGTTATGACACTTCCCGTTCGGACAACCCCTTCTTCTACAGCTGTTAAATGATCCGTTGTTTTTCGTTTTTTCCAAATCTCTGAAATCATAAAGATATTATAATCTTCGCCGAGCGCTACTAAGAACACGAATGCATACAACGGGATAGCTCCAGAAATGGCTTCTGCTCCCATGATATGATGTAAAATCAGCCAACCTGCCCCTAATGCTCCAAAGTAAGAGATGATCACGGTTGCTAATAAATAAACAGTGGCTGTAATGGAACGTAAATAAACAAATAATAATAATGCAATTAAAGCAATCATAGTTGGCATAATAACCGTTTCATCACGCTTAGTTATTTGTTGGGTATCATACTGACTAGCAGTTTCTCCACCGATCCAAACCTGCTTATCAGCATTTTTAAGCCCACTTTGCTCCAGCATTTCGACAACTTCTGCCTTTAACTCAGGAATATGAGCCAATGATTCCTTCGCATAGGGGTTGGCGTTTAAAGATAGCTCGTATAACTGAATAGCGTTATTTTTTTCACCTATTTGCACATCTGCCACGCTATCAATATAAGAAATTGTTGAAAGCTGTTGCTGTAAATTAATTTCATTTCCCTCTGTATCAATCACTAATTGTACAGGTGCTAATTCACCAGGCGAAAAATTCTCTTCTATTAAAGTAAAGCCTTCTCTTGACGGCATGTCTTTTGGGAAGGATGAAAGTAGATCAAACGTATATTGGATACGTGGAACGAATGCCGCTAATCCACCAAGTAAAATAACAGTTACAGCAATAACTATCCATGGCTTATGCGTAACGAAATGTCCGATTTTATGACTAATCTTATGTGACGGCTTATGTTGTTTCTTTCCTTTGCTAAGTGCCATCTCTTCTGTACGTGGAACAAATGGGAAGAAAGCTACACGACCAATGATGACAAGAATAGCAGGAAGGACGACGAGAGCTGCAATCCCCATTACAAGTACACCAAAGCTGAATGGCACGGCAAAGCGTTGGAATGCACCATAATGAGCCAGACTAAGGGTAGCTAGGCCAATGACCACCGTCAGGGCACTCATTAAAATAGCGCCACCTGATTCTTTCACAGCGAGTTTCATTGCGACAGTTTTATCTTCAACATGGAAGAGAACTTCTCGGTATTTAGAAATCAGGAATAAACAATAATCCGTACCTGCGCCAAAAAGCAATACTGTCATAATAGAGACAGCCTGCGAATCTTTATCAATCCATCCTTGATCCGCAAAGAAGCCTAATGTTGGGCTGATCACTCCATAGGCAAGACCTACAACTAGTAAAGGAATAATAGCCAGTAATGGCGAACGATATATGATAATAAGTAGTACTAAAACAAGCAATACGGTTGCAATCAATAGCTTCACATCTGCCTGGGAGAATAAACTAACAGCATCAGTAGCGATTCCAACTGGCCCTGAATAGCGTACATGAAGCATGTCATTTGAAAGTTTCTTATCTAATTGAACTTCGTTACTCTCCATTATTTTTGTAAGTTTATCTAAACTATCTTGTAGGGCATCTGTAGCGACACCTTTTTCAAAAAACACAGGTGTAACAATGGTTGTGCCATTTTCTGAAGCGGAGGCTGATAGAGCCTGAGGTGGCATTTTATCAAATGGTGGAACCATTGTTTGATGAGCTAATGGTTTAGCTTGAAGCTCACTGTATATACTTTGTATAGCTGAATAGTCCTCAGTCGTTAAACCGCTGTCTCGATACCAAACTAATAATAATGGTGTACCAGCATCATTAGGGAATTGTTCGGCAATCATTGCCGCGGCCTGTTCAGACATTTCCGTGTCAGGTAGGTTTTTGCCTGACTCACTTTCGATGCTATTAATTTGTGGCCAAGCAAACGACAATACAATGACTAATAACACCCAAAAGGCTAGTGCTAATAAGCGCCCCTTTTTACTTGCAACCATTGAGCCCCATTGCTCAAGTGGATGTTTTTTCATGAGAAGACCTCCATTTCATGTAAGTGATTTAATTATATATACTAGAAGGTTAATTAATCAATCTAGAAATACTGATATGTTATAATATGAGTAAAAAGACTGCTTATTTATAAAGGAGGTGAACTTGTTGAAACAGTCACCGCGTGTGCTTGGAAGACCTCGCCATGATGAAAATGCGAAACCGACAAAAGATCTAGTCCTTGACACGGCTACAAAACTTTTTATTAAAGAAGGCTACAAAAATATTTCAATGGATGATGTAGCAAAAGCTTGTAACGTAACAAAGGCGACTATCTATTACTACTACCCAACTAAAGGCGAATTGTATACATCGGCACTCATTGCAATGATGGATCGCATCAGGCTATCCATTCTACAAATCTTGGAGCAACAAAAACCATTTAAAGAACGCCTTGAACAGCTCGTTGAAGTTCATTTATCAGCAACTATTGATATTGATATGAATAATTTTATGCGGGAGGCCTCCATCAATTTATCGGAATCTCAGTTGAGACAAGTACAAGCATCCGAAAATGAAATGTATCAAACAATTGAGCGGGCTATGCAAAAGGAGATGGAGAAGGGCACGATTCGAAAAGGTAATGCCAAGTTTTTTGCTCATAGCTTTATGGCATTGATGACAGTAGGATATTTTAAAGATGGCGATGGAAAAACTTTGTTAGGTTCAGTAGATGTAACAGCAAAAGAAGTAACAAATTTCTTTTGGCTATCTGTTCAAAATAAATAAAGCTTTGAAAGGAGTTATCTCATTAGATTAGAGATAACTCCTTTCATTGTTATATTTCAAAAAAGGGTTCTAAAAATGACAAGAAAGTGAATAATCATAAAAAAATTGATGGATTAGAAAATTTATGATAGTAAGGCAGTTAATAGTTGATAAAATCAATGAATTTTGAAAAGATTGTCGAAATTGTGATTTAGCGCATTGAAATAATGTACAAACAGTCTTATAATGAAGGTTGTAATGTCACCAAGACAAGATAAGGATGGTATTATGATGCGCTTTTTGCGACTTAAAGTTAACATTGTAATAACAAGTCATACGAATCGCTATCCAGCCCTTGTGACTGGTGATTGTGTAGGATATACGCTGTAACGACTGTTAAGTTTTACCTTAATGGTCTTTTTTACATGTAAGCAATAAAAAATAGTACTAGTGATGGCAAAGGAGAGTTCAAAATGTCAGAAACGAATAACCAAACACAGGCTGAACAAGTAACTGTGAGTAAAGAGCAATTAGATGTACTAGATCAATTACTAAAACCTGAAGTTCAAGAATCACTTACAACTTTAGTTGAGCAATTACCAAAGTTAACTGAAATGATGACTTTATTAACGAAATCATACGAGTTTGCTCAAGCTGTTGCAACAGATGAAGTGCTTAAAAATGATACTGTTGGTGCAGTAACAGAAATCGCTGGACCTGTAGTAGGCTCTGCGAAAAACCTAGCAGCAACTGCAATTGAAGCAAAAGACCGAGCATCTGAAAGCCACGAAGTAATTGGTTTATTCGGTCTTGTGAAAATGTTAAAAGACCCTCAAGTTCAAAATGTTTTCCGTTTTGTTAATGCTTTCTTACAAGTAAGCTCAGAACGCAAAGCTAAATAAGACTTAAGGTAAATTCAATTCGTAAGGACGGAGGATTAATTAATCATGTCAAAAGAAATCGTCATCTTAGGTGCGGGTTACGCTGGCGTTTTAACTGCATTAACTGCACGTAAGTATCTATCAGCTGATGAAGCTAAAATTACTGTAGTAAACCAATTCCCAACACACCAAATTATCACTGAACTTCACCGTTTAGCAGGTGGTACAATTGCAGAAGGTGCTGTTGCATTACCACTTAAAAAAATCTTTAAAGGTTTAGACATCGATCTACACATTGCAAAAGTAACGAAATTCAATGTAGATAATAAAAAAGTAGATTTAGATAATGGCTATACATTAACGTACGATACGCTTGTAGTATCTTTAGGAAGCCAAACTGGTTTCTTTGGTATCCCTGGATTAGAAGAAAACTCAATGGTTCTTAAATCAGTAAATGATGCCAATAAAATTAACAAACATATCGAAGATCGCATCAAAGCATATGCACAATCTAAAGATGAAGCAGATGCAACAATCGTTATCGGTGGTGGCGGTTTAACAGGTGTTGAGCTTGTTGGTGAAATCGTGGACAACTTCCCGAAAATCGCTGCAAAACACGGTGTTAACTTTGCGGATCTTAAAATTAAACTTGTTGAAGCTGGTCCAAAAATCTTACCAGTACTTCCGGATACACTTATCCAACGCGCTACTGAAAGCTTAACAAAACGCGGTGTAGAATTTATTACTGGAACACCTGTAACTGGTGTTGACGGCAACGTTATTTCTCTAAAAGACCGTGAACCAATTATTGCAAACACACTTGTCTGGACAGGTGGGGTAGCACCACTTCCACTAGTAGGTGAATCAGGCCTTGCAGCTGATCGCGGTAAAGCAACAATTAATGAATTCCTACAATCTACATCACACGAAGATGTATTTGTTATTGGTGACGCATCTGTAGCATTACCAGCTGATGGTGGTCGTCCACTTTACGCACCAACTGCGCAAGTTGCGTGGCAAATGGGTGAGCTTGCTGGTTATAATGTCTTTGCACAATATAAAAACCAAGAGATGAAATCATTCTCTGCAGTGAACTCTGGTACACTTGCAAGCCTTGGCCGTAAAGATGCGGTTGCTACAATTGGTGCAAGCAATACAGAACTTAAAGGTCTTCCTGCAACATTAATGAAAGAAGCTTCAAATATTCGTTATCTAACACATATTAAAGCTCTATTCGGTTTAGCTTACTAAAAATTAGTATCCCACTTCCATTAGGAGGTGGGATTTTTTTATGGAAAGTTTGCTGTTACGATATTTGTTTATTAATTACTTCAAAGAGAGTAAAATTAATACAAATCTAGTTACTGGAGTGATGACATGTGTTAACGATATTTCAATCAAAAAAAGAAGATATAGAGCAATTTAAGGATAAAATTGATGAGTTGAATGCAAAGCTAGATAAGAAGGATCACGAATTTCAAATTTTTCTCAATGAATTACATAAGGAATTAATTTCGACGATTGGACAGCACGATATAGTTAATCACCAACATGTCATTTTGGGTGAAATGGTTACTACTATTTTAAACGAGTTTAATCGTGTAGAAAACAGCACCATTGAATCCAATACCATATCTGGCCATGCCCTAGAAAAAGGAAACTCTTTAATTCTTTCATCAGATGAAATGGTTTCTTTATCGATTGATAGTAAACAAGCTGTAAAAGAAGTTCAGCATGTTATTGATGAGCTTGGTGAGCAATCAAGAAAAACAACAAATAGTATGAACCATTTAAGTGAACGTTCAAAGCAAATAACAGATATCGTCAAAGTCATCAGTGAGATTTCGAATCAAACTAATTTACTGGCATTGAATGCATCTATTGAAGCAGCGAGAGCAGGGGAGCATGGCAAAGGGTTTTCAGTCGTTGCAGAGGAAGTACGAAAGCTTGCTGAAAATACCAAATCCAGTACAGAGGATATTGTAAATCTTACGAAAAAAATTGAGGATCAAATATCTGAGGCATATGAGGATAATAAAAATAATATGCAATTGGTGACAGAGGGACTTCAGAAGAGCACGGATACTTCTGAGCAAATTAACGCATTACTCCAAATCATTATGAATGTCCAAGGTGAAGTGAAGGAATTACTTCATTATATAGATAGCCAAAAAATTTCGACTGAAGATGTTATGAGTAAATTTAAAACAACGACAGTACTTTTTGATGAAACAAATAAAGTTTTAACGGATCATATTGATGAATCAGATATTGTCACAAAAAAATTACTAGAAGCAGTTGAAAAGGTGAAGGGTTTCCCTCATTCAATTTAACAATAGTTATACTTGATACATAAAAAAGGCACCGTTCTAAAAATGAGTAGAATGGTGCTTTTTCGATATTAAAGTTTGGATTTAAATATTTCTTTTGTAGCCTTCTGTATTAGGTTTGGTAGCACGCCGAAGGAATAAGGTTTGTAAACTCTCTCAGTCCATTTGTGTCCATCTTTCCCGTATACACCCATAGTAACAGAAGGGATATTCAGCGCCTTTATTTTTTCAAATGGTAGGGGATAGAGTGTATCCCATTTTGGGAAGTTATTGAGCAACTCTTGGAGTTCCTCCTGTGTAGCATGAATAGATAAGAAGCTTCCATCCGCTAAGTAAGGGAAAAAGCGCTTAACTTGAAATACTTCGCCTGTTTCATTCGCTACCTCATCAACGACTTGTGAAATGGTCTGCTTTAATAACTGATCTCTTACCACATTTTCCTTTAAATAATTATGGGGTAGGAATGGTGGTGCAAAGAATAGCACAACTCGAGGCTTATGCTCGGGATCTGCCTTTTGCAGGGCATCAACGATTGCAAACGACTGTTGGCGTAATTCCTTGCCTGCATTTCTTCTCAAGACATCAGCAATAATAGGCTCGGTTTGAATACCCTTTCCGTTTAAATAAACAATAAGCTCATCATAAGTAACAACTTCAATATGCCATGATAATGAGCGCTTAGGTACGTTGGAGCGTTCTATATATTTCTCATACTGAAGCTGTAAATATTGTTCTGCCTCAAGACATGCCTGTTGTGCGACAGACTTAAGTTTCTTAACAACTTGATCTGGTGACTCTTCATATAAAAAATAGTTAAAATAAATCTGGCTAGTAGATGCTGTTTGAACCGTATAGGATTCTTTGGTATCACGTTGGTATAAGCATGTAGGTGGAAGGATGGTTTCTCCTACAATTGCCTCCGTTAATGCTAAATTATTATGAATACGCTCAGTTATTTTAGCTGACACATAATTAGGATCAATGCCACTTAATGTATCTCCCACATGTACTTCCCGTCCATAAATGTGGAAGGAGGGTAGTAACTTTCCGGCAACACCAGTATAAATATAACGGTGAGGATCTTCACCATATAAAGGAGTTGTAAAGTCAGTATTAATCGCCATTAGAAAATCTAGCGCTTGTTCCATTTTTAAACGATTAAGCTCATCTAATGCATCAATAATTCCATTATGCTCTGCTTCTTCGCCACCGTTTAAAATAAGTAATATATTTCCTTCTAATTCATGAAGATGATTGGTGAAATATTGAATATTGGCAATATGGACTGCAGCTCCGCTTTTCATATCTACAGCTCCACGCCCAAACATCCAGTCACCACTTTGAGCATCCTTCTGTACATCCGTATTTCCTTCATAGGTTTTAAAGAAATCCTCAAGCTTGGTAGGGGAAAAAGCAAACTCTTTTAAATGACCATAATCTTCTATATCCACTGTATCTAAATGAGCGTGATAAATAATTGTCTTTTTTGTTTCATTAGGACTTTTTACGAAGGCAAAAAGATTTTTTCGACCAATGGGGTCCTGTTTTACGTTTAAAGTCCAAAGAAATGCAGGGTTTTCTTGATAGTAAGGGAATTCCTTCATTTTCTCATAGATATACTCGATAATTTTCCCTTCACCTTGAGTACCATTAATACTATTAATAGTTACTAACTCATTTGTAAGCTCTTCAATTTGCTTTGCGATGGGTAACTGTCTTAGTTGTGAATACATGTATATTGCTCCTTTTTTGTTCGAATAGATATCATTCAAAATAGCAACTATATTTACTTAATTGTTTCGTTATGTGAAAATAAATCCGTATAGTGGAATATAATTCATCATATAAGAAAAAATCGTAAACGTCAATTTTCATTTTTATAAAATTCTGTTTCTTTTTATTAATTTATTCGGTTGCAAGTCTATATAAATGAGTAAAAATTCGTTAAAATGAATAAAAGGAGGATGAGCAATGATTCAATCCATTGAAAGAGCAATGATGATTATTCATGTACTAGCCAAGAATCCTAAACGATTCTTTTCTGTTCAAGATATATATAATGAAACAGACTTACCTAGCAGTACAATATATCGTTTATTGTATACATTAGAAAACTTTGATTTAGTAGAAAGAAATGAGGAAAAAAAGGAATTTCGTTTAGGGTATACATGGTTACAGCTCGGCATGAAAATGTACCACCATACAAACATCCGAGAAAAAGCCCATCCTTTATTAGAAGAGCTTGCCATTAATGTGCGAGAAACAGCGTATTTAAATATTCCAAAACTAAATAATTCTATTATTATTGATCGTGTAGATAGCCCAAAAAATGTACGTATCATTGATATGATAGGTGAAAAAATCCCCTATCCGATTGGAGCAGCGAATAAAGTATTACTTGCATTCTCAGAGAAGGAAATGCATGCAGGCTTTCTAAAAAATATAAATGATCTTGAAAGAATAGAGTTAATGGAACAATTAAATATCATCAAAGATAAGGGATACTCTATTAGCTATGGAGAAAAAACAAAGGGAACAGTATCGGTGGCTGCACCTGTTTTTGATTTAAATAAAGAACCAATTGCAGCAATTAGTGCAGAGTGCTTTGAGTATGATACGGATACTGAAAAATTAGAAAGTATTGCAAAGGAAGTCACAAGAGCTGCTCACCTTCTTTCACAAGAGCTGGGTCATATGTAAATAGGTCTTTTCCACATAAGGAAAAGACCTATTTTTTTGTTTACCTAGGAGAAGTACTTTGGTACAAAGTCGCTTTAGAAGGGCGTATCGCTAAAATAAATAAAATGATAGCTACCGTCACCATGACAAATGAGGCACTTACTATAACAAATCGAATAGAAATAAATGCAGCAGTCATTCCAAATGCAGCAGTCAGAATTATGATGAAAAGGGCTTCAAAAAAACCATAAATACTCCCTATGCGTCCCATGCTTTCAGCAGGGATATTATTTTGATAAAAAGTATAAAAACCTGTATTCGCAAAAGCTGTTGCGAATGATAAGAGGAAGCAACCTAAAGCTGCCATAAAAAAAGTATTGGAAGAAGTAAATAGTAAATAACCGAAGGCCGTCGTTATAGACCCCATGCCGATTAACCAAGCAGTAGAGGTTTTTTCAACAAAGGCTGAATTGGTTAGAGAGCCAATTAGTACACCGACACCTGCAAAACTGACTAAAACCCCATATTCCCCCTCCGATAAAGCAAGCACTTGAGTGGCAAAAGCAGCCTCTAAAGAATCAGTCGCTGTCATCAATACAATGGAAGTACTAAACAACAAATAGACTGCCATCACATAGGCATTTTTTAAGCTAAAATGGATGACCATTTTCCAATCATGGAGCCATATTTTATAAAGTGTTGCATTTTCTGTACGATGAGCAAAGCCTAATTGTTCATGTCCTTCAACGTCCGGCATCTTTATAGTTATGCAGGCAGAAAAAAATAAAGCAATAGCATTTAAGTATATAGCCATATTCGGTGTACCGAGCGTAAATAGAAAGCCTGCAATAGCTGGACCTGTTAGGAAGGCCCCAGAATCAAGCAGACTACGTAACGAGTTAAAGCGTTTCCTTTGCTCTATCGGTATCAATTTAGTGATATAAGTCATAGAGGTAGGATGATACATAGAACTAGTAGCTGTAATGAAAAAGACTAAAACATAAATCCATCCTAAGCTGGATAAGCTGGGAAGTGCGACAATCAGTATGGACCGGCAAAGATTTAATAGGATCATCAGGTGTTTTTTATTAAAGCGGTCTATTAAACTACCAGACCAAAAATTAATAAACAATGCGGAGAGGGCCCTTACAATATACAAGCCCGAAACAGCAAGTGCGGATCCTGTCAGATTGAGTACAGTAAGGTTCAAAGCAATAAAATAAATCCATTCACCGATACTAGAAATACCAATACTACTTAAAAGGATCATTGGATAGCGCCACGATTTTAAAGATTTTTTCATATAAATTCCTCCTTTAGCGAAAGTGCTCTTGCAAAATAAAAAATCCCACCCCCAAGACAGTAGTCTTAGGGACGAGACGGAAGAATTTATGCTCACGTGGTGCCACCCTAGTTCACTATTATGTTGCCATAATAGCCTTTTCAGTACGGCATGAATGAATGCTTATACTGTAACTCTATAACGGGAGTTCCCGTCGCACCATCATTCTAATAGAAATCCAATGCGCTACTCTGAGGCTTGTTTCAATAATTCGTTCTTGCTCGTTTTCAGCAACCGGAGCTCTCTGGGAAGAACAGCCTTATTTACTCTTCTCTTCACTGTATTTTGGATAGTGTAGCATATATAGATAATTTTGGTAAAGCGCTACATTGAAATAGATGGTTCATTTTTTTGAATGTAAGCTTTTAGTTGTATGAAAAGCGACTCGCAAAACTGGATGGACAATCGTGAATAATAAAGAACAGGTTTTTCGTAGCTATAGCCTGTACCAGATAACATAAAGCATATGCTATTGCTGTTTTGATCAAAAAAATCATAAGGTATTCCATTACAGTTCTCTTGCTTAGTTTTAATTTTCATAAAGATATCTCCATTCTTTGGAAATTTAGTTTATAATTCGACTATAACAAGGAGGGAGAGAAAAATGAAGGCTATAGTAATAAATGAATTTGGTACGTCTGATGTATTAACATATACGGAATATCCAAAGCCTACAATCTCTACAGGAGAAATCCTAATACGTACAATCTATACGAGTGTGAACTATGCAGATATTAAAAACCGTACAGGTAATAAGGCTAAAGGGAATTTTCCAATGATTCTTGGATTAGATGTTGCTGGTATTGTAGAAGAGGTTTTTAATGAAAACAGCAATTTTCAGAAGGGGGACCAGGTCATTGCATTTCCTACAAATGGTGCTTATGCAGAGTATGTCGTAGCAAAGGAACAATTAGTTTTTAAAGTCCCCTATGATGTACCGTTAGAGAAGGTAGCAGCTGTGCCAACTGTATCATTTTTATCGTACATCTTAACACATCAGATAGCACCTATTAGTCAAAATGATTCGGTATTAATTCATGCTGCATCTGGTGGGGTAGGAACAATGCTTATTCAAATGGCCAAAAAGCTAGGCGCTAAACAAATTATTGGTACTGTAAGTACTTTGGAGAAGGCATCGATAGCTTATCAGCTTGGGGCAGATCATGTTCTTACATACGATCAATTTAGTGAGCATGTACGAGGCTTTACTGGAGGTCTTGGTGTAAATATTATCTTTGATTCCATTGCGGGAGCTATAACGGAGGAAAGCTTAACTTGCTTAGCACCGTATGGCACACTTGTACAATTCGGCAATAGTGGTGGCAAGGCAGGAACTATTAAAACATCGGATTTACATAGTAGCTGTCGTAATGTAAAAGGATTTAGTCTTGGTACGACTAGGGACTTAAGACCGGAAATGTTACAACAGGTCGCTCAACATATTTTTTCTTTATTAAAAGAGGATAGTTTTCAAGTGCCCATTGCTAAAATATTTTCATTAGAGGATATGCAAAAGGCTCATGAACTGATGGAAAGTCGTCAGCATCAGGGGAAAATAGTAATTAAAATATAGAAACAAGGGGAGAGTGACGCTCATATAAGGAAGAGCGCCATCTCTCTTCATCAACTTTCTAGTTCATTCATTTTTTCAAAAATTCGTCTTTTTCGATATAGCATAATACCCGTTTCGGCAACATCTTGAATCATGCCTTTATTTGCGTATGCGCCGAAGATCATACCAGCAATAGGTATCATTTGAAACAGTTTTTTCCAGCCCATCTGGTCCCGGTACGTATAAAATACCTCCTGCCAGCCTTGTAGCTGGGAAATCATATTATCAGTAGCTTTATTAGTACTATTCATAGTGGAAAGCTCCTGTAGGATGGCTTCCTTACCGACAATATCTGCTGATGTGAATTGCAGGCATTTCACAATAAAAATACGCTCCATTTTATCGTTAGGGTCATAGCCGTGAATAATAGCAATTTCTTGCAATGTCTTCAGTGCGGTTCCTAAAATAACAGGTATATCGATAGCCAAGGTAAATATTCCGCCAAACCCAGTAGAAGCCCCTTGAACAGTCGCAAACTTTACACGCTCATTTTGCAATTTATCACTAAGAGTAATCATATCCTCTAATGGGATTTGACCAATATCTGAAATGCCCAAAATATGCTCTGTGGAAGAATAGTTACGGATTTTTTGAATCATAGCTTGTTCATTGATTAAATATTTTCCACCGGATTGTATGTAGTTCCCTAATTCATCGACTAATAATGCAATTTTATTTTGAATAAAAGTAGGCGTCATTTTATCTAACAATTTAAACGGTATTCTACCTAGTTTCTCCCAAAACCATAAATCCTTTTGATCCTTTTCCCAAACCTGTATTTCCTGCAAGTGCTGCTCTAATAGCTGACGGTTCTCCATTAGTGTCTATCCCCTTATGTGTTCATTTACTTTACATACGAAAAAAATAGTATAAGGTTTCGCCTTGTCTTGATTCATCTGTATATTTTTTGTGTCCAAAATAAAGGTTCAAGTACAATTGGACTCCGACCATCTAATAAAATGATATGTTATTGCCAGATGGAAGCAAGGAGTGCAATACCTTCATCTATTTGCTGAAGTGTCAGTCCCCCGTAGCCTAAAATGATTAAAGTATCCTCTGTTCCATGCTGATAGGAAGTAGAACATGGATAGACAAGAATTCCAATCTTTTGAGCAAGTTGAATCGCATTTTTCTCAGAGAGTCTATTAGGTAGCTTCATCACGATATGTAGCCCAGATTTTTCACCGATGATTTGGAATTCCTCTGAAAAATGAGTGGAGATAGCAGTTAGTAGAGCTTGTTGTTTTTTACGATAAACTGTTCGCATTTTCGCTAAATGCTTATCAAATTGACCTTCTGCAATGAAATCAGCTAAAACAAGTTGCTCTACTCTGGAGACAACGGATTTTTGTTCATAGTTAAAGGCATTAAACGATGTAATTAATGACTTTGGTAAAATCATATAACTGATTCGCAAAGAAGGCAGCAACGTTTTAGAAAAAGTTCCAAAATAAATAACTCGCTGAAGCTGGTCCATTTTTGCTAAAGAGGGGATTGGCTGCCCTTTATAACGAAATTCTGAGTCATAGTCATCTTCAATAATGTATGCATCATTAAAATTTGCCCATTGCAACAAGGCGGCTCTTCTCTCTACGGTCATAATCATGCCCAAAGGAAATTGATGAGCTGGTGTTGTGTATAACATGTGAATTGTTTTTGAAGGAAGAGTTATACCGGCTTTATCCACAGGGATGGCCTCTGTAGACAATCCACATTGTCGTAAAGTAGTATGTACCCGTTTAAAACCTGGTTCTTCTACTCCGACCTTACTCTGAGGACCAAAAAAGAGACTAAGGGCTTGAAGTTGACTTTGTGTGCCACCATAAACAAACACTTGAGAGGCATTACAAACAACGCCACGTGAACGTTGTACATAGCGCGCAATTTCAGATCGTAAAACGTCTTCTCCTGCCCAAGGACTTGTGGATAAATTATTCTTGTTTACATGTTTTTTCAGGAGCTTATGCCAAAGTGAATAGGGAAAAGCTTCGTTATCCACATGACCGTTATGAAAATCATACTGAATGTCATTGGATATGATTGTCCTTAGAGGAGTCTCAAGCTGCTGTTCCTCTTGTACCCAGTCAAATTCAAAGGGAGCGATAAAATAACCCGACCGCTCTTTACTATAAACATAACCTTCTGCCAGTAATTGTTCATAAGCCTCCTTCACAGTATGTACACTTACATCGAGAGTTCGCGCAAGAGCTCGCTTAGAGGGTAATTGCTCATGACCTAAAAGCCTTCTTGCTAAAATAGACTGCCTAATTTCTTCGTAAATCTGTATGTATTTGGCTGAATCTCCTGTCAATGAAATGGATAGCTCCACAAGATAACCTCCTCTGGTATGGTGTGGTTTTTAATAATTGGTACTTTCTATCATATCAATTTTACCGTTAAATAATTAAAAAAGGAGTGATATATCATGGAATTTATTGCATTAGAAAATGAAATAGTTAAACTGAAGCCTTTAGAGTTAAATGATTTATCGGGGATATTAGAGGCGGCGAGTTATCCAGAAATTTGGTCACATATGTCCACAACGATCGAAAAAATGGTGGATGTGAATAACTTTGTGGAAAATGCTTTATTAATGCGGCGTAATAAAACAGAATTTCCTTTTGTTATTGTGGATAAAAAGACGGGAGAGATCATAGGGTCTACACGTTTTATGGATATAGATGATACACATCAGCGGGTTGAAATAGGAACAACATGGCTGACACCAGCCTACTGGCGTACTGCTATTAATACCAATTGTAAATACCTATTATTACAATACTGTTTCGAAACCCTTCATTTACAGCGAGTTCAAATCAAAACTGATCATGAAAATAGTCAGTCTCAGAAAGCTATTGAGCGTATAGGAGCGACAAAGGAAGGGGTATTACGGAATCATATGATTCGTAAAGATGGAACCACTCGCCATACAGTCATGTATAGTATTACGTTAGAGGAGTGGCCGCAGGTGAAAATTCACTTAAATCAATTATTAGGCGAATCTATTTAATATTTGGGTTTTAATGGATTTTTATTGGCCGCTAAGGCTTTTTTTTCTATTAAAAAGTGTCATAAAATAAGGGAAAGGGTAGAGTACTTAAAAATTGAAAGAGGGTAATCTACTTGAAACCAAAATACACGCTAAGACAAATCTATGGTGAGAATGCAGTTTATACACCAAGAACGCCGTTTAGTGATAATCCATGGATGATGGACGATCCTCATAAGCTGGATGCCCTAACCTCTAGAGAAGTAGCAATTGCGGATATTCCTGTATTGGTGCACCGAGCTACCCAAACTGAAAAAGCTCAGGAACTACATCGATTAACAGGTTTACCATGGGTAGAACAGCCTTTTAGTTATGACACACAGGAGGAGTATTTAGCTCATATTCGTTCTTGGTGTGAAGACGACAAAACGATTGTTTGTCAATATATACATGACTTGGAACAGATGGACCGTCAATGCTATTGGATGGATGCCGAGAAATTTAATGAATTGAATTCAAAAGCATATATTGATCATTTAATAGATAGCAAATTTGTTCCGAGTCGTTTAAATGTTGAAACCTATAGGCTCTCAGATGCCATCAAAAATTGGCAACCGCCTGTGGTACTTAAGCCGGGCGATGATTCCCCAACCTCTGGAGGATATGGAGTCATCATTTGCCATAATAAAGAGGAACTGACGGAAGGTCTGCGGCAATTTCGAATGACTGGAACGGAGAGCATAATTATTGAGGAGTTATTACAGACAAAGGACAATTATAGTTGTCAATTTGTCTACTCCGAGGAGCTAGGTATCCAATATTTAGGAGCGTCTCAACAAATTACCGATGAAAACGGTATTTATCACGGTAATATTATAGTAGATGAAGTTCCTGAAAAGGTCATCGAAGTAGGAAGACATATTATGGAGCAAGGCGTTGCAGAAGGATTCGTTGGTGTGGCAGGGTTTGATTTAATTGTCACAGAGGCTGGTGATGTTCAGGCTATTGATTTGAATTTTCGCCAAAATGGATCCACCTCAATGCTAATGTTTCATGATACTTTAGATAAGCCTATCAATAAATTTGCCTCCTATGTTGCACAAAGTCCACAGGAAAATGAAGTTTTCTTTCAAAACATTAAGAAGTTTGTTGAACAGAAAATTTTATTTCCGTTATCATTTTATGACGGGAATTATTTCGATGAACCTGTTCCCTCTAGATTCGTTGGAATATGGTATGCCGATGAACTTAGCGAGATTGAAAAACTTGAGCAGGAACTATTATAGTAAAAAAGGAATGGTCATTAATCGACCATTCTTTTTTTATAAATAAATGCAGCAAGAAACCAAGAAAATAGAGACCATACAACTATCGTAATCATAGGAATGAAAACATCTGTCATTGAATATTTACCTTCTAATGCTTCTGCTAATTGTAATAATTGTGAGCTTGGTAACCATTCTGCAATCTTTAGGATTGGATAAGTAGAAGCAAGATTTAGGGCGATTGGGCCAAAAGAGAAAATTATGATAACCGGTAAAACAATGATGGAACCTTCCATAATAGACTTAGAAAATAATCCACAAATCGTTCCAAGTGCAATATAAAATACAGTAGAAAGTATTAATGAAATCGCTAAAATGAGTAGGTTAGATGGTTTATATCCGACAATAAAAATAGACATAGCCACCACGATCATCGTTACGATAAGAACAAATAAGCTTTTACCAATTAATATATCTACTAGTGAGGCAGGGGAGAGCATCAGGCTGCGCAATGTATTTTTCTCCTTCTCCTCCGCAATTAAACAGCATTGTATATAAGCCGTTACCATTGAAAACGTCATATTAATAGGTAAGAGATAAGCGTTTATAGAGGATGCCCCGGATTGGTTATATAAAAATGCCAAAATTATCGGCAAGAGTACCATCGAAGATACAGCATAGTTACGTGAAAATTCCTTATAATCTTTCATTAATATAGCTTGAATTCTTGTCATTGAAATATTCATACTAAATCACTCCCTGTTATTTGCATAAAAATATCGCCTAATGTTGGTTCATTTGTATGGATTCGAGTAACAACGTTGGCTTGCATCCATTGATACAGCTTTTGAGCATCTTGAGCGCCGTTTTGAATAACTTCTTGTGTACCATCTGTAAGTTCGACAGTCATAGAATCGGTGCCATATTCCTGCTTTAAGTCGCTTGGAGCACCAATTGCTCGAATTTTCCCTTTATGCAAAAAAGCAACTCGGTCACAAAGTATTTCGGCTTCGCTCATGTCATGTGTTGTTAAAAATATCGTTGTCCCCATGGCATTCAGTTTTCGTAAACCATTATATATATGTTCTGTATTGACAGGATCAAGGGCAGAAGTAGGCTCATCTAAAAATAATAATTCGGGCTTATGCATAATAGCTCTAGCCAGTGTAACCCGCTGAATCATTCCCTTTGATAGCTGACTAATCTTCTTTTTGCGATCAGCATATAAGTTCACAAAATCAAGAGCTTCTTTAACGGCAGTGACTGACAGCTCATATAACTTACTATAGAGTAATAAATTCTCTTCAATAGTTAACCTAGTATACAAACCGCTATTATCTGTTAATATACCAAAACGTTTACGATTTTGACTTTGTTTCATGCCAGTTGCTGGCTGTCCAAATAAAAGAACATTTCCAGCAGTTTTTTCAGTCTGCGCAGTCAATATTTTAATAGTAGTTGTTTTTCCAGAGCCGCTCGGACCAAGGAAACCAAATATTTCTCCTTTTTGTATAGTAAAGGAAACATCTTGTAGTGCGGTTTCTTTATTAAAGGTTTTTTTCAAATGCTGTACATCAATTACTGCGTTCATGTGTAAGCCTCCTGTTTGTTGTTGATGTCTAAACTATAAACAACAAGTGAAAGGTTCACAGCAAAAATTAGTTGAGAGGCGGAAAAAAGACCATCAACGAAACAATATAGAAGGTGACAGGAGTCGTTTATTTCCTGGGAAATCTACTAAATTCCGAGTATTTCCTTTAAATCTGCTAGTTTATTTTTCGACAAAGGCACAACGGTTTTATCAGTACTGTTGAGTGCAAGGCTATAGCTATTGCGTGTCCATGTAATGATTTCTCGAACCTTTTGTAGGTTAACAATGTATGAACGGTGGCTTCTGAAAAAGCCGAATGGTGTCAGTTTTTGCTCTAGCTCATTCAGTGATAGTGTACATGGATAGGCTTCACCTGCAACATTAATAGAAACGATACCTTCCACACTTTCAATATAATCAATTTCTGGTGGATTGAATAAAATGATCTTGTCATTCTTCTTTGTTGGAATTTTATCAATGCGAATCGGTGAATTTTCAAGATGGGGAAGTGTTTGCTCTAATTCTTCCTCTTTAACATCCAAGGTATGTAAGCCGGCCCCATCTAATCTATGTATAGTAGTACTGGCAATCATTAAGTCTTCTAGATTATTAGAAAGTAAAATGATGCTTTTTTGCCTTTTTGTGAGTGTTTTTAGTATTTGTTGGACATTTTGCTTAGAAAACTCATCGATATTTTGAAAGGGTTCTTCTAATACAAGAAGAGAAACTTCCTGAAGATATGTACCCAATAACTTTAATCGCTGTTTTTCACTAGTAGAAATCTTACTAATTCGAATGTTTCTTTGATCAGTTAAGCTAAATAGCTTTAATAAATCCTCAACCTCATTAGTTGGACGTTTGAATAATTTTAAATAAAAACGTATATGCTCACGAACAGTAAGGCGTTCATAGAGTGCACTTTCGCGAAAATATGTAAATGTATGATCTCGTTTCATAAACCATTGCATTAAAGTATGTATTTTAGAAACATCTGTGTAGATGCCGATAATCATGCCGGGTTGTAAGGATATAGGAAAGCTCGGATAAATCACATTACCTCCTTCAATATAAGGGTCAACCAAAATATCTATATGCTGTTCCATTGTTTGTTCCTCCTAATGTTGTTCTACTCGTAAAAAGTTTAAGATATTTGCATGTGCTTGCAAGTAGCTAGCTGGACAAAAATTGGAATTATAAGTATCCATAAAACCGTGATGTCCTTGATATTGCTCTATTTGAACATTGGATTTATGTCTGAGTTCCTGTTTTATTGCATTCACATCAAAGCTACTTTCATAGCTAGGTAAAATGATCAAAGTTGGACATGATGGTTGGACATCTAAGAATTGTCGTATTCGTGAGCCATAAACACAAATAACTCGATGTAAGGGAAGAGTTGATAATCTCCAGGCTAATGTGGCACCTACACTATATCCAATTAGCACTACTTCATCATAATTTTCACATGCCTCTAGTAGTTTTTTGGATAACATCTCAAGAGGTGCGTCAAAGCCGACTGTATGTAAGAAATAATCATAAGCTTGTTGTTCCTGTTTGTATGAAAAGGATTTTCCTTCTGGATAAAGCGAAACACAGCAAACGGAGGTATACTCGTCAAGGTAGGATTGGGCTTGTTCTTTGATAAATTGATTGATGCCATATATTTCATGTAAAATAAATATTTTTCTTTTCATAACGACCTCTTTTGGCTTTTTCCAATAGTGTAACAAAAACTAACGTTTACGTATATTTTAGTAATTTATGGATTAGGTTTTTGTTTTACTAGAATAATTTATATTTAGGTTAGATGGGGAAAAGTGTTGAAAATAAAGGGACCACACAATTTAGATATATCTAATATGTGTGGTCCTTTATTTAGTTTCTTATTCAGCTAATGCGCCCAATTGTGGAAGAACGTTATTCAACTATATACCTCGAAGTTTAATAAAGAGTTTCGGATCCTATCCAAATATTTGGGCAGCGATAGCAAATAACTCCTTATTTCTGTATGGCATATTAAGAGAGTTTTTTATCATAAGGGGTGGTTCACTAACTTTTACAAATCCACTTTTCTGCAAGAAAAACATTAACTCGTTATTACTGGATGCCACATCAATCCTTAACTTCCCTTGATGATTAATAGCTAGCTTATCGATTATCATAGCTGCCGTTTGGGAATCTGGTGCTACAATAGGTCCTAATATTAGATTTATTGGTCCTAAGATGGATAGACCAAAACCAATAATCTTTCCTTTTTGATTTCTAGCAACTAAACATTGTTTCGATTGCTTTATCCTGTTAAAAAGAAAACTTTTTCTCATATCACCAAATGCACCCGAATCTAATTCAACTATTTTGTTAAAGTCATTCTCATTGTATTTTTCTATAGTAATATCTTGATTATTAAAAGTTTCAGTGTGAATATAACTATTGCTTAAAAACTTTTGTACAAAGCCCACAGTAATAAAACCCAGGGTTTCATACAGTGGTTTCCCATCTTCAGTTGAGATTAACATTATTGAAGTATCTTTTGAAACACTGTCTATACATTTCTGAGTAACTTTTTTCCCTAAGCCTAATCCTCTGTACTCTTTATTTACAATAACCATACCAATTGAAGCTAAATTAGTATCATAAGGTATGATTGCGGCACTCGATACAATTTTCCCCGTAGTATTCTTATGGCCGAATATCTTACCGGATGACATAACAGTTCTAATTTCATATTCATCATAATCCCAGCCAACCGATGCAGAAAGTTCTATTAAACCTAAGATATCATATTGATCTAGTTCCACTAATTCCAATGCTGTTTTATTGTCTGTATGCATTAGATATCCCCCTATTTCGTTTAATACTTTAATACTTTAATACTTTAATATTGTCTTTCACTAACCTGTAACGATAGTTTAAGTTTAATCCTTCACAGTCTCAATTGCATTAACAAAGATATTTTTTCCTTTATTCAACAATATGGCCCAATTGTTGAACCTCTATCTTTTATTGGAGCAACGCGCTCGTATAGCTAAGGAGCAGTCTGCTGCCAGGACAGCTATTTTTTATACTTCATCCATATTAAAACTAGCAATTAATGTTAGTTTGAGAGTGCATGGTCGATGGAATTACGATATAAAAATAATTTAGTGAATAGTAAGAATTGACAAAATAGCTTTGAAAAGGGGAATTTTCACTTGATAATGATTATCATTATCGTATAATAGGGGAGTAAGGAAATAATAAGCATTTTTATAAGATGAAAAGTATACAGTAGGGGTTGTAGTTCAGCTGATGTCGCAGCCTAATTGTTGAGATAGGAAATAAACATAAACGAAAGGTGTGTTAAGTATTGTTTGAACAAGAATTGTATGATGTAACGATCATTGGTGGAGGACCAGCAGGGTTATATTCTAGCTTTTATTGTGGCTTACGTGAAATGAAGACGAAGCTAATTGAATCACAGCCGCAGCTTGGGGGGAAAATCCACGTTTACCCAGAGAAAATGATTTGGGACATTGGGGGCGTTACGCCAATTTCAGGTGGACAACTCATTAAGCAGTTAGTAGAGCAAGCCTTAACATTTAATCCTTCTATTTACACAGATGAAAAGGTATTATCAATTGCTAAAAACGAAGAGGGTATTTTCGTTATTACAGCCGAGTCTGGGAATATCCATTATTCAAGAACGGTCATAGTTGCTATTGGTGGAGGCATCCTTAATCCTCAAAAAATAGAGATTGAGGGAGCTGAACGATTTGAGGTATCTAATTTAAACTATACTATTAAATCCTATGAAAAATTTAAAAATAAAGCGGTCATTATTTCTGGTGGCGGCAATACAGCGGTAGATTGGGCACTAGAGTTAATGGAAGTGGCGTCAAAGGTCTATTTAACGTATCGGAAAGATCAATTGTCTGCACATGAGGCTCAAATTACGGAGCTTACGAATAGTGCCATTGAATGCCATTATAATTCTGAAATTACAAAATTAATTGCAGATGAGCAAGAAGGAATGATTAAAGCAATTGCTTTGACAAACCATGAAATGGGTACTGTAACGGAAATTCCTATCGATGAAGTTGTTATTAGTCATGGCTATGTACGTGATAAAGAGCTTTTAGATAATAGTCCATTAGCAATTGAACGTAAAAACGACTATTTCATAGCTGGTACTATAAATAGTGAATCATCTATTCCGGGTCTTTATGCGGCAGGAGATATTTTGCACCATGATGGCAAAATCCATTTAATTGCAGCAGCTTTTCATGATGCATTGCACGCAGTGAATAGTGCGAAGAAGTATATTCAGCCAGATGCTTCTGATGGCGGTATTGTATCCTCCCATAATGATATTTTCAAACAACGTAATCGCAAGCTATTACAGGAAAGCTTAAAATAATCAATCTTAGGAGCACTAATGCATTTTAGGTGTTCCTTTCTTGTTGTTTTAAAGCATGCTATAGGAAGGGAGCTATTCAGTATCAATACGCAAGAAATTATAGAATTCTATACAATGGCACCTTTAACATTTACGTCTGTCACTACTGGCCAGATTTCTTCAGAAATGGTTGCTGAGACTAGCGAGACAAAGGAAAATGTAGCTAGACTTATCTTCCCATTCGATGGGATAGGAGACGTTAAAATTGAAGGCACTAATTATCGCATAAAAAAAGGAAGGATCCTCCATGTTGGTCCGAACTTTCCCATTCAATTCTTAGCTGCAAATGAGGCCAAATTAGAATATGTAGTCATTTACTTTCACCTATCTGATGAAGAACAGGCGAAACTTCCTCATTATAATAGTCATTTTCCTTTACAGATTGTAGAGCACATGAAATTAATGAACCTCGTGCAACAATTAATCGAAACAAATCAAAAGGGTAGTCATTTATCATTTCTTCAATCCAAAGTACTCTTTTTAAATATTTTAGAGGAAATAATTTTATTGATGAAGGTGAAAGACTATCAAAACATAGCATCCATTTTGACGTATATACAAGAAAATTTTACAAAGAATATTACTGTGAACGATATAGCTAATGAATGTAATTGGGATCGTAGAAAATTGAGCTATGTATTTGAAAAAAGAATGGGTGTCAGTCCCCATGTTTATTTAACTGATTTACGTATCCAAAAATCTAAAATGCTATTAAGGTCATCTGATTTTTCTATAAAGGAAATAGCTGATCGAGTAGGTTATACGGATTATTTTTATTTTAGTCGTGTCTTTAAAAAGGTGACAGGTTTATCACCTAGTATTTTCCGCAAACAGATGAATTAACAAACACTCGATGAAAAAATTACATTCATTGGGTGTTTTTTGTATAGATCGAACATAGCTTTAACTTTTTTGGACAACCTAAGGAGAAATACTGACATGGTGGGGTGATGATCATGAAAATAGAGAGGTCGTCAGAGTGGGAAGAAGGCTTTATCAATCGCGTCAATGATCTTGAACAATGGCATAGCTGGACATTATATAAGATGAACTATGATATTGTAAAAATGAAATTAATCCCTGATTTCAAAGGTCTACAAGCTACAAAGTATTTACCAAATTTAAAACCTCTTGCACATCAGCTAGAAGCAGCTGAAACAGTCATTGAACGCATGAATGGAAAAGCCATTTTAGCAGATGAAGTAGGTCTTGGTAAAACAATTGAAGCGGGTTTGATTTTAAAAGAATATCTGTTAAGGGGCCTTGTGAAGAAAGCGTTAATATTAGCGCCAGCTTCTCTTATTAATCAATGGATTGAAGAGTTAAATTTAAAATTTCATATACCTGCTATTGCTTATAAAAAAAATTGTCCAATAGAGCGCTATGACGTCATTATCATGAGTATGGATACAGCGAAAAAGAGCCCTCATAGAGAGCGTATTTATGAGCAGGATTACGATATGATTATTATTGATGAGGCCCATAAATTAAAAAATAATAAAACACAAATTTATGAGTTCGTCCAAGGATTAAAGAAAAAGTTTTGCTTATTATTAACTGCCACTCCTATACAAAATGATGTTTTCGAATTATATTATTTAATTTCCTTATTAAAACCAGGACATCTGGGGAACTATGATACCTTCCAATCTGCCTTTTCAGCTAGTAAGCATCATCTAGAACATGATGATTATTTGAAAGAATTGGTCAATCAGGTGATGGTGAGAAATCGAAGAGAAGATACAGGTATTGAATGGACCAATCGTTGCGTTCAAATTGTTCCGATTACCTTTACGGAAGAAGAAAGAGAAGTTTACGATCTCCTTGGCTCACTTGAAAACAAAGGATCTTTTGCATTAATTACTTTGCAGAAGGAAATGTGCAGTAGCAAGGAAGCAACAGCATTAACATTAACAAATATGCTGAAGGAGCATGGACAATCACAAGAAATGGAAGATATTATAGCCAAACTAATGGCGTTAGAAGTGAATTCTAAAGCAGAAAAGACGATTGAGATTATTGAACAGGCGAAGGATAAAGTTATTATCTTTACAGAATACCGTGCAACTCAAATTTACTTACAATGGTATTTACATTCTAAAGGTATTACAAGTGTATTGTTTAACGGAAAATTTAATAAAAGTAAACGAGATTATATGAAGCATTTATTCAAAGAAAGAGCACAAGTACTTATTGCCACAGAGGCTGGTGGAGAGGGAATAAATCTTCAATTTTGTCATCATGTCATCAATTATGATTTACCATGGAATCCAATGAAGCTAGAGCAACGAATTGGTCGTGTCCATCGTTTGGGGCAGGAGCATGATGTTCACATATATAATCTTGCTATTGAAAATACCATTGAAGAAAAAATCTTAGAATTACTTCATACCAAAATCGATGTGTTTGAAAAAGTGGTTGGTGATTTAGATGCCATTTTAACAAACTTAAAAAAATCAGTATGAGGTAAGGAGGGAAACTATGTATCCGCAGCAAGTTCATGAGTATTTAAAGGGATTTTTCACCGAAAATGAATGCCCTATTTTAGGGGAAGAGGATCATTCTTTGACCGTGCAGTTGACGGTAGATATTGATAAAAGAATTATGAATAGACCATTTTATTGGCAATATATAGAGGCAACTAATAGTGAACCAAACCCAGCTCAAGTGACCTTTATTACAGATCAGACAGCTATGGCCGGTAACTTGTTTGGTGAAGTGATTCATTATGGCTCACCACGGTTAAATCAGCTTTTTCATGCGACAGGAGAACTAGGTGCCTATGTCCAATTATTTGAAAAAGTTGATCATGCAATGGGGCAGGTTATCCTTACACCATGGCTAGGCGTTAATTTTAAAGTTTCCTATAGCTGTGATCGGACAAAAGAAATGATGTATTCATTTGGTATTAATTTATTAACGGGTGTTATCAAAGAGAATTTTCATGAATCGATTTATGCCTCAGATTTTGACACCGAACCAGCAGAGAATGTTTTTCATGTGCAATATATAATTAAACCAGTACGTGCTCTTGAAAGATTAAATGCAGCAGTGGAATCCATTATTGAAAAGGATGATCATTCGTGGGCCATTGAAGCACAAAAGAGATGGCAACGTGATCAACGAGTATTGGATTATTTTTATGAGGATGTAGAGGATAAACCGGAATGCTATGAAATTGAAAGAAAAGCATTAGAGGAGCAATACGAATCTAAAATTAAAATTGACATTATTAATGGAGGATTATTTTATCTCTTTTAAATAAGGAGCTGTCCCTAATAAGACAGCTCCATTTTTTAATTGTCTTCCACCAGGCTTTGTAGCTGGGCCAATTTATTGTCCCAAAATAAATGAAAGTATTGGAGCCAATCCTCAATTTCCTTTAAACGCTCACTATGCAAAGTGTATATCCTTTCGCGCCCCTTTTTTTGAGCAGACACAAGTTCTGCCTGTTCTAAAATTTTTAAGTGCTTCACGACAGCTGTTCGACTAATCGCAAAATGCTCTGAAATATTAGAGATAGGTCGATCACTAGATGCAAGTAGCTTTAAAACATTTCTTCTTGTAGGATCTGCAATTGCCTGAAAAACGTCATATTTAATTGCTTCTTGGATCATTAGGCTTCTGCAATTTCTTTTAATTTATGGTGGATGATCATTGTCCAGCCGCCATCCATTTTTGTGCGTATGGCTTCAGTAGCAGCGTTAGCTTTTGGAATAATATGTGAAGCTTCCTTCCAGCCACCATGTGTTAAGGTAAATTCTGTTTGTTCTCCGACTTCTTTTAACTCAAAAGTAACGAACCAACCATCCTCATCCCAAGCAAATCTTAGAAAATGTGGCGCATCTACACGTTCAACTTTACAGGGTGAAGGACCAAACGGCGATTGAATCGTAAATTCATGACCTTCAATAGGTTGAAAATCATTGGGCATAAACCAAGAAGCGATTTTTTCTGCAGTTGCTACAGTATCCCATACCTTTTCTATAGGTGCATTAAGTGTAATTGTTTTAACAATATCGGGTAATTTTCCGCTCATGTGTCAATCTCCTTTATAGATAAAATGTAACCATTAGGTGTTATGAATATATAACACCCAATGGTTGTATGTCAATGTCAAAAGAAAAAATTTAGTATCTTTCTGTAAGGAAGTACATATGCTACAATTATTTTTATAATTTTCTGACAGAAAGTAGGGGAGCAAAATGGTGAACATCTCTGTTTTCTTAATTATGTGCATTTTACTCATAATTTTACCTGGTCCAGATACAGCTATTGCGACAAAGAATACTTTGACTGTAAGTAGAAAAGGAGGCTTGCAGACTATTTTAGGGTCTTGCGGTGGTTTATTGATTCATACGTGTGCAGCAGTCATTGGGCTTTCCGCTATCATTGTGAAATCAGCTTATGTGTTTGCTGCATTAAAGTATATTGGTGCAGTTTACTTATGTTATTTGGGTATTAAAACATTGTGGACCTTACGGACAATTCGCGCACAATCACCCGAAGTGCAGGATGAAGCTAATATGGATCATAAGTACTCACATCAATCATGCTTTAAGCAAGGGTTCCTCACTAATGTGACGAATCCGAAGGTGGCTGTATTTTTCCTAACATTTCTTCCTCAATTTGTGGATGGAACGAGTGGAACATTCCTACCGTTTTTAATCATGGGATTAATATATACAACTTTAACGATGTTATGGTTTGTATTTTATGTTTATTTATTAGATCGCATTAGTGCATTTATGAAAAGGCCAACTACTAAGGCAGTAATCGAAGGATTGACGGGTGCGGTGTTAATAGGCTTCGGCATTAAATTAGCATTGGAAAAGGCACACTAATATCCAATACACCACTATATTTAGATGTAATAATCTAATGATAGGTGGTGTATTTTTTTGTTGAAGAGGTGTGTGAAAAATACAGGAATATCTTCTGAATGAAAGTTGTAGTTTCAGTGCACTTATTTTTTAGAAGGATTACCATAGATGAAGAAGAATTAATTACTATAAGAGAATTTTGCTGAGGCATTCATCAAAAAGAATAAATGGGGAAGATAGTTATGGAATTACGAGATTTAAAAGCATTTATGTCTGTTGTCGAGTATGGTAGCTTTACGAAGGCTGCGAATGAATCATTTGTATCTCAGCCTTCACTAAGTAAAAGCATAAAAAAATTAGAAGATACATTGCATGTAGAATTATTGAATAGATCTACACGCAATGTCGAGCTAACAGATGCAGGCAGTATTGTCTTTAAACAGGGGCAAAAAATCATGCGTTCCGTTCAAGACCTGCACATTTTACTAGATGATTTATTAAATATAAAGACAGGCTCCATCAAGTTAGGGATTCCACCTTTAATTGGGACATTATTTTTTCCGAAAATAGCTAGAGAATTTCATCAACAATATCCTGACGTGCATTTGGAGCTTGTTGAACGAGGTGCAAAAACGGTGGGGACGTTAGTAGAAAACGGTGATGTTGATATGGGTATTGTCGTACTACCGACGGATGAAAGGAAGTTTTCGGTTCAGCCATTTGTAGAAGATCAATTTTATGTATTTATAAATGAACTACACCCATTAGCTCAGTTTAACGAAATACAATTGCAGGATTTAAAAAATGAAACCTTTATTATTTTTGCTAAGGAATTCGCTTTACATGATTATGTGATTAAATCATGTGAAAGTGTTGGATTCACACCAAATATAGGCTATAAAAGTTCACAGTGGGATTTGATAGTTGAACTGGTATCATCAAATTTAGGAATAACATTACTGCCATATTCTATTGCTGCTAAGCAAACAAATAATAATGTCAAAATGATTCCCTTAGCTAATTTTGACATGCCCTGGCGTTTGGGGATTATCACCAAAAAAAATACATATCAATCGTATGCCTTAAAACAGTTACTTAATACGATACGTAAGTAAGACATATAGCGATTTATTCTATTTTGGAATAAGTAGTATTCTAATTAATTCCTTTACTTGTAAAATGCTGATAAGGTAGAATTTTTCTTAATAAACGAGCAATTTTAGGGGGTTTCGAGATGAAAGATGGGAAAGTGTGGGGTTCATTTGAAGAAGCGGTTGCTGATATTAAGGACGGAGATATGTTAGCAGTAGGAGGCTTTGGTCTATGCGGTATACCAGAAAAGGCTATTGCAGCTTTAGTGCAAAAGGGCACGAAGGATTTAACAGTCGTCAGTAATAACTGCGGTGTAGATGATTGGGGCTTAGGCTTACTATTAGCGAATAAGCAAATAAAAAAAATGGTTGCCTCTTATGTAGGTGAGAATAAAATTTTTGAGCAACAATTTTTAAGTGGTGAGTTAGAGGTAGAGTTAACGCCTCAAGGAACGCTTGCCGAGCGCCTACGTGCAGGAGGAGCAGGGATTCCTGGGTTTTATACAGCTACTGGAGTTGGTACGCCTATTGCTGAAGGCAAAGAAGTAAAGGTCTTTGATGGGAAAGACTATATATTAGAAAAAGGAATTACTGCTGATTTTGCTCTGGTTAAAGCATGGAAAGCAGATAAGCTAGGTAATTTAGTGTATAGAAAAACATCACGTAACTTTAATCCGCTAGCTGCGATGGCAGGTAAAATTACCATTGCTGAGGTTGAAGAAATTGTAGAAGTTGGCGAGTTAGACCCAGATCATATCCATACACCAGGAGTTTTCATTCAACGTGTTTTATTGGGTGAAAGTTATGAGAAACGTATTGAGCGTTTGACAGTGAAAAAGGGGGAAGCGTGATGGCTGATACGAGACAAAGAATCGTAAATAGAGCAGTAAAAGAAATTCAAAATGGCATGAATGTAAATTTAGGTATTGGTATTCCAACTTTAGTTGCCAATGCTATTCCAGCCGATTATGAAGTACTTTTACAATCAGAGAACGGATTACTTGGCATCGGTCCCTATCCAGTTGAAGATGACGTAGATCCCGATTTAATTAATGCTGGGAAAGAAACCGTGACTGCTATGCCAGGTGCCTCCTTTTTTGATAGTGCAGAATCATTTGCTATGATTCGCGGTGGCCATATTGACCTTGCTATTTTAGGCGGTATGGAAGTTTCAGAGAACGGGGATCTGGCAAATTGGATGATTCCAGGGAAAATGGTCAAAGGAATGGGAGGCGCCATGGACCTTGTAGTAGGAGCAAAAAGAGTCATCGTCGTTATGGAACATGTTAATAAAAACGGTGAATCCAAAATAAAAAAACAATGTGAACTCCCATTAACAGGTAAAGGTGTTGTCCACCGGTTAATTACGGACTTAGCTGTATTTGATTTTACTAAAGACGGGATGCAGCTTATTGAATTAGCAGAAGGCGTTACTTTAGAGGAAGTAAAAGCAAAGACTGCGGCTTCATTTCATGTAGCTTTAGCACAATAATTTCAGACTTAGGACTGTTTTCAACGTGGTTGTATCATCCTATACTCATTTAAAAAGGGAGAATTCCGGATGGACCAACAATGGACAAATGAACTAGCAGTTGCACAGGTCAGAGTAGCAAGGCCAACAGATCAATTAGAAGAAATTGAACGATTTTATTGTGAGGGCATAGGATTAAAGAAAATTGGTTCTTTTTCAGGGCATCGTGGCTATACAGGAATAATGATTGGTCTTCCAAATGCACACTATCATTTGGAATTTACAGAACATGTTGAAGGGAGCCCTTGTCCTGCCCCAAGTAAGGACAATCTGTTAGTGCTCTATATTCCAAATAAAGAAACAATTCATAGCATTGCTAAACGCTTATCACGAATGGGGTACCCTGAAGTAGAGCCTGAGAATCCATATTGGATGCAGAAGGGTATTACGATTGAGGACCCTGATGGCTGGCGCCTTGTATTAATGAATACAGAGGGCATTTAAACAGAAGAAGGAATGCACGAGCTATAATAGTAGTCTCGTGTTTTTTTGTCAAAATAAATACCCTGTATAGTATATACTTTATAAGGGGGGTATTTATATATGCAACGAATTAAAACTTTGGATAGTTGGAGAGACGTGTTAGAACAATCTCACGAAATGCCGTGTCTTGTCTTGAAATTTAGTCTGACATGTATAAGTAGTATTTCAGCTTTAAAAGAGTTCAAAGCATTAGCGACAGAATTACCTAAATATGTAGTCATTGTCCAAAAGCAACGTGATGTTTCCAACGCCATAGAACGTGATCTACAGGTAAAGCACGAATCACCACAGTTATTAATTTTGCAGAATGGTAAAGGAATTTGGCAAGCAACCCACTACAAAATAAAACGGTCTCTTTTAGCGGAGGGACTTAGCCTGTATGTGAAATAAACAACAGATACCCCTTCATACATGTGGGGGTATCTGTTGTTTCGATAAAATTAATCCTCTAAAGCTTCACTTTCATGATAATTCGTTGCGGTTGATTCGATATCAACCTGTAAATAATTAGCCCAATCTACTTTATGATAATCCTCTTCACTAAAATAAATATTCAATACTTCTGTCATGGTTTTATCTCCATCTGGTTCAGTAAGGGGAGCATACCAAGTAACAGCAGGTGTCTTTACATCTTTCAGCTTCGACAAATCAGCAAAAATTTTAGTGGAGTCCTTCAGCATCTGACTTTTCGATCCCTCTGTCACATCCGTATCTTGTATTGATATTGTGACAACACCTTTGGATTCTTCAACCGTGAACTCATTTTTAACAATTGCTCCGACAATATCTTCAACGGAAGTATTTTGATCTACTGCGACCTCTTTTGGATCGTCACTCTTTCCGCAAGCTGTTAGAAGCAGTGAAGCAAATACCATTACATACATTAACTTTTTCAATATCATTACCTCCCTTGTTACTCCATATATGGGCAAATTGGAAGGGAATTATACAAAATATGAGAAGGTTGTATGCACTTTTTAAAACTAGGATTTAAAACGGTAGATGAACATGTCCTTTTTGAGGGGTTTAGGAATAGGATAATTAAAAATGAAGATATAGCAGGTGCTGTAGGGCAAATGCGTATGTGGTATTTAGATACATTTTTCAAACATAAAAAAGCACCTTAACCATATTGGCTAAGGTGCTGTAAAAGTAAATGTAATATAAAAAGCCGCGTATGCCGTAGTTATTATAGAAAGTTTTAAACCACCACTCCTCAAATGAGTTGTTGAGGGTAATTTATTTATAAATAATTACAATAAATATCGTTATTCAAAGGTTTTGTAAATGTTATTATCATTCATTATCATTAATTACAATTATTTATAAACAATTTTAACCCCAATTTAACCCCAATATCACCCCAGGGGTTAAGATTGTTTTTTCACTCTAAAGAAGCTATCCAGTTTATCAGCTGCAGCACGATCAGCAGACTTGAAAGCATGACCGTAAGTATTCATTGTTACTGATATATCAGAGTGTCCTAGACGTTCACTAATTAGTTTAGCGTGTACGCCTTGTGCAATTAATAATGATGCAGATGTATGCCGTAAATCGTGTAGACGAATATATTTGAATTTATGACCATTAATAAATTTATGCCAATGTTTTGAAGGGCTAGTAGGATATAAATGTGTCCCATCAAATGAATGGAATAACCATTCTCTTTCTTGTTCGATCCATTTGTCACCTTTTTTTAGTTTCTCTTTTGCCCAATGTATTCGATATGCCTTTAATTCTTCCATAACTGAATCAGGTAATGTTACATAGCGTTTCGATTTTTTTGTTTTAGTAGATTTAATATGTGGGCCTTGTTTAGTCAAAACGATTGACTGGTGAATGTATATTTGCTGATTTTCAAAGTCTACATCTTTCCATTCTAAGCCTAGTAGCTCACCCTTTCTCAATCCAGCAGCTAATGCTAAGGTGAACATCATTCTCCATAACTCTGACTCACTTTGTAACATCTGCATTAACTTTTCTATTTCATCTTCTTCATATACTTGCATCTCTTTATCCACATCATCTGTATCACTAGGGCGAGGCTTTTCAACTCCATCCATAGGATTAGCAGATAATACACCCCATTTTACAGCGTACTTAAATATACTTTTAAGTGTTCTATATACGTCTTGTTTACTGTGATAAGTAACTGGATCGTCTTTGCCGTCATAACGTTTCATATCTCGAATGATGGTCATAAGATGAAATTGATTTATTTGATCCATACGCATGTGACCTATAAAAGGAATAATATGCAATTCTAATTTACGTTGATGATTTCCATATGTCGTTAGAGCAAGGGTAGAGGCAAAGTCTTTCTCCCATTGTCCTGAAAAATCTTTAAATAGAATTCTTTCAGCTTGTACATAGTTTCCTGATAAAACTTCATCTTTAAATTTTAGGTATTCGCGATCTAAAAATTCTTTAAGTTGCTTTGGTGACATTCTATCTTCAATAGTTATAGATTTACGCCTTTTAGGATACTTTCCTTTGGCATCCTTTGGTAAATAGACAGTAAAACGGTATGAATTTTCTCCACGTTTTTCGATGTTTGCCATTTTAATTTTCTCCTTTCGTTATAGATATGATCCTTAATTTACTTAATAATCACCACCTTTTAGGAATGTACGTTCTATTTTAGGGAAATTTTTTTACCATCTATACTTTTTAAAGACACTAATTCTTCGGGAATACCTTGTTCTTTAATAGCATCATAGATGGTAAAACAACTATTATTCTCTATAAATAATTCGTCA
This sequence comes from Lysinibacillus sp. A1, assembly GCF_000801965.1. Classification (NCBI taxonomy): domain Bacteria; kingdom Bacillati; phylum Bacillota; class Bacilli; order Caryophanales; family Bacillaceae; genus Lysinibacillus; species Lysinibacillus sp. A1. The sequence goes on along the minus strand of NZ_JSZM01000008.1, from coordinate 127,618 downwards.
GGTAGTAATAATTCAACAGCAAATGTATTAGCTTCTATTTCAAGCTTATCTGTAGAAAAAAGAGTGTGCTTTTTCAAAAAAGACGTGCTAGTGTCTGAATGTTGAACCGCATGACCTAGTTCATGTGCTGCAATAAAGAATTGAGATTTTCTATCAGCATCCTGGTTTATATGAATAATAGGAACTCTAAAATGTTTATTGTAATAGCCTAATGCATTGCCCAAAGGTTCAAATACTACTATTATTCCCATGAATTTAGCAATTTTAAAAGGATCATTAGTGCCATATTTATTTACTAATTGATTGACTGTTGACTTAATAGAACACACACGCAACACTCCTATTTACGAAACTTTTTAGGGGTGAATTTCTGTTTAGCTACTCGTTTAGCTAGTCTTAATGAATTTTCTAAACTCGAAATTAATAACTCTCTATCTTCTAATTCTTCCTCACTCAATTCATCAAGTGTTCTTCCATCAAATGCAGCATGTCCGTTTTTAGATAATCCTTCAAGCATTTTCTGTAATTCTTCTTGTATAGATTTTTCATCTTTTTCAGTTAGTTCTGGAGCAAATGGCTTTTCAACACTTATTTCTCCAGTAGCCATTTGTTCTAACTCGTCTGTAGTAATACCTAAACCTTTACATACTTTAAGCACGTTATCCACTGATGCATTTCCTATTCCTCTAGCTAACATAGATCTTAATGTTGTGGGTGGAATACCAATCATTTCAGCAAATGCTTTTTTACTATATCCAGCTTCCTCAATTAAGCGTTCAATAATTTTCGCCTTTTCCAATTATAAAAACTCCTTTTATTAACAGTTTATACGAAATTTCGTTCTTTTGTATATAATACTATACGCAATTTCGTATGTAAATAGAATAAAGACGATTTTGCGTTCTTTTTCTTCGGAAATCAGTTGACAATGAACGCAATTACGTTTATATTCGTAAATAACGAAGGACGCAATTGCGTTCTAAGCAAGCGAGGTGATGCAACAATGTATAAAAATTTACGAGCAGAAATGGCTAGGGAAGGTATCACAATGGTTGATATTTCAGAGTTTTTAAATGTTCGTTATGCAACTGTTAATGACAAAGTTAATGGAAAATACCGTTTCTATTATGACGAGGCATTAATGATTAAAAAGCACTTCTTTCCAAAATGTAGTCTCGAATATCTTTTTGAAAAAGAGGACGAGATTGAAACAGAAGATGAAAGTGAGCAACAAGTGGTTTGTTTATGAAAGGAGGGAGTACATGGAAAAACTCACTATGTCAGTTGAGGAAATAGCGAACGAATTAGGGGTAAGTAATACAACTGTTTATACAATGGTACGTCAAAAAGAAATTCCTCATACAAAAGTGAGAGGAAGAATTTTATTTCACAGGCCTACAATTGAACATTGGTTAGTCACTAATACCGTAGGTGGCGAAACCAAATGAACATAAAACCTGTTCCAGTTTCATTAGTTGGCCAAGCATTAACGAGTGGTATTACGCCACTGTATGAGTTACACCAAATTGCTTGTGAGTTACCTATATCTGTTCTATCTGATGTTAAACAGCGTATAGGTGACTGGCTAGCAAGTGGTGGTAAAGAAACAGATCCATACATTAAGCAACAAGTGGCTTATGCTCAGAAAGTTTATCAGGCAATTAAGGGAGGCAAATTAGAATGAACGAAATTCCAACAGCTGAATTTTTAAAACAGTTATCAGGTGATGGCCAAGCTAATTATGAAAAAGATGTTTTGAATGGCCCTTTATTTAAAAAGATCATTGCTAAAATCGAAGACTCCGCATTGGATGGTTATACAGGTTGGCGACAAAGTGTAGATAGACATGATGATGTCAGAGCTTTGAAGGTTATTCAAAAAGAGCTGCAGTCAAAAGGTTTTCATTGCGAATTTGAAACTGAGAACAAACAAGGGCTATTAGGGGCTTATAAGCTTCAATATTTCAGCATTAAATGGGGGTGAAGGAATGGCCAAAGTGAAGGTTAGTCAAGATGTAGCAAAAGCACTAGATCGTCTAACAATGTACTACACAAAAAGAGTCATTGTAGATGCGCATGTAAGAAATCCGAAGGGCTGGGACTTAGATTCAAATAATGCTTTAAACGGACTGGATCTAGATGTAATTTGCCAGGCTTTGTATTGTGGCTATACCGCAGAGCAAACACCCGAGGAAAAACTGCTAGAGTACTTTAACACATATAAAAATAAAATTATTGACGGTACTGCTACACCAATAGACGAGCTTGTAGCACGATCAATTGAAACAACATGTATCTTATTAAACACAAAAATTAAAGGAGTGAATTGTTAATGAAAGCAACAGGTATTGTTCGTAGAATCGATGATTTAGGGCGCGTGGTTATTCCAAAGGAAATTCGTAGAACTTTGGGGATAGATGAAGGAGATCCACTAGAAATTTTTGTGAATGGTGAACAGGTTATTTTGAAGAAATACAAGCCTAGTATGGCATGCGCTGTTACTGGTGAAGTCTCAGATGATAATTTCGTTTTGCTAGGTGGAAAGCTTATTTTAAGTCCCGAAGAAGCTAAAAAATTAATCACTGAAATTGAGTTGAAGTAGATGGAAAAAGTGAATGATTGCCTTTTAGAAGTCCTGGGTGATTATTTCGTAAAACATAACCTGGCCAATAAGGGCTGGATGTTTCATGAATTTGTTGCTGAATGGCAGCGAGGCACCATTGTAATGGACAAAAAATAAGAGTGAAACGAGGTAAGAACTGTGGAAATTAAATTCAAACAATTAAGCTTACAGAATTTTAAAAGCCACAAGGATCTTGTAGTTAAGTTTGGCGACATGACTAAGATCCTCGCGGATAATGCAAAAGGTAAAAGCTCCATTGGTGAAGCAATTACATTCTTATTATACGGTACCGACATGGTGGGGAGCAAACTAGATCCTACACCAATAACATATCAGGCAGACAACACACTTGTAACACTACATTTAAGTGTTGAGGATGGAGAACTTCTTTTAGGCCGTGAAATTGCGAAAGGACGCAACAAATTCTATGTAAATGAGGTTCCTTCCAAAGCTACTGAATTTAACGAGGCAGTAGAGAAGTTATTTGATAAAGATCTATTCTTATCACTCTTTAATCCGAGTTACTTCTTCACGTTACATTGGGAAAAACAGCGTCAAATGATTTTAAAATATACGACTGCACCTGCAAATAAAGAAGTATTAAAAGAATTGCCTAAGCCACAATCGGGCAAGTTGGCCACATTAGTTAAAAAGCATTCTTTAGAGGATTTAGATAAAATCCATCGATCCAATAAAACCAAGCTTGATAAGCAGTATATAGCTGCTCAGAGCCGCGCCAAGACGTTAAGAGAGCAGCTAGAACAAAATGCTCCAACAATTCCATTAGATTCGCTAAATGTGGAATTGAAACAGCTTGTTAAGGAACGAAACGCTATAGAAGAAGTGACAGACAAAGCTCAAACGGTGAATGGAAGAATTAATATACTAAACAACCAAATTAATGTTTTGTCACAAGAACGTGACGACATTAAAGACCATTTTAATCAGCTTAAAAGTGAACAGATACAAGACACTTGCAGCGTATGTAATCAAACACTACAAGATGAAGCTATTGATGCAGTAAAGGAAGACAAAGAGCAGCGTATACAACAAGTTAAAGTGAAGTTCCAAAAGGCTGTAGATGAACGAAAGGCGTTGGAGGAAGAACTTAAAACACTTGAATATGTGGATGTATCAGAGCAATTGGAAAAAGCGCGTTTACTTCAAGAAAAGATTAATCCAATAGAATACGAGATTTCTAAGCATAAGCAATATAAGGGTTTAGAGGAACAAGTTATTGCTGCAGAAGTGAACGAAAAAGAAACGCTTGAATCACTAAATGAGTCCATTTTTATCCTGGATGCCATTAAAGATTTCAAAGCAAAAGAGGCAGAATTACAAGTTAAGAAGGTTCAAGACTTGTTCAAAAATTTATCAATAAAACTGTTCGAAGAAGTAAGAACAACAGGTGATAATAAACCAACTTTCATTGTTCAAATGGATGGCAAAGATTATATGAAACTTTCATTTAGTGAACAAACAAGAGCAGGGCTTGAAATTCGTGATGTGTTGTCAGAGCAAAGTGATCTTATCGTACCTTGCTTTGTAGATAATGCTGAAACCATTACTAAGTTTAAGGAACCAAATGGACAACTCATAATTAGCCGAGTTGTTGCTGGTAAAGAATTGGAGGTCATTTCTGAATGAACGCTAAAGAAATCACTGTCGGTTACACATATACCAAAAATCTAGGAAACTTTGAAAACGTAAAAGTTGATGCTGCAGTAACAATTTCGGTAGAGCCGGGACAAGATACTGATGAACTTTACAGCAAAGCATTTGAAAGTATGAAAAAACAGGTCAAAAATGGCCTAAATAAATTTTCGGAGGCACATTAATTATGAACAGAAACCTACCTACTTTAACACCTGAAATTACAGAGGCTTTTCAACCTGCAGTATTAGAGGTTATTCGAAACTCAATTGCTCCAACAGCCAATGATCAAGAATTTCTATTATTCGCTCACAAGGCGGCATCATATGGCTTAGATCCATTCAAAAATGAAATCTTCTTTATTAAATATGGTAGCCAAGCACGTATACAGTTTGCAGCTGAGGCTTATCTTTCAAAAGCGCGTGAACAGGATGGATTTATCCCACCTGATACTCAAATGGTACATGAGAATGATGAATTTAAAATCGCAATGAATAATGAAACAAAACAAATGGAAGTGATACAACATGAAATCGGTTTTCCACGCGGAAAGATTATTGGAGCCTATTCAGTTGCTTATCGAGAAGGGTATCCACCTGTGACAGTAATTATGGACATTGACGAAGTATCTCATATGTTCACAGGCCAAAATAAAGACAACTGGAACAAATGGACAAGTGACATGTTCGGAAAACATGTTCAGCAACGTGCATTGAAAAAGCAATATGGATTGTCATTTGAAGATGTAACGATCACACAAAATGATGGACCTAAACCTGTTACGCAATCACGCAGAGATATTACACCTAACCAGGAACAGTTAGAGCCGCCAGTTGAACAGCCTATACTAACTCGCGCTGACGAGTTACGCAAGGAAATTAACGCAAGGTTAAAGAAGCTTGGCATTACAACGAAACAAGCTGTACAAGAATACCTGGATAAAAACGCTCCAAATATTGATCCTGCAACAGCTACCGAGGCTGAAATGGTTGGATTGATTGAATTGCTAGATATGAATATTGAAATGCTAGCTTCACAACAAAGTAATGATGATTTACTCGAGTAAAAACTATGAAACTACCACAAACAATAGTTTATGAGAGAAATAAGGATTGTAAGCTGTGTGGGAAAGAAATGAATGAAAGTGAATACAACCTATACCGTGGGCTAGAAATATGCTCACGGTGCCATAAGGAGTTGGAGGGTAGAAAATGAAAGTTGACATCTTAGCGAGTGGTTCAAGTGGAAACTGTATAGCTTTAACAACTAATGAAACTACCATTCTAATTGATGCAGGTATTGCTAAAACAAAGATAGAGAAACGGCTACTGGAAGTAGGCATAACACCCAATAACGTTAAAGCAATCTTTGTTACACATGCACATAGCGATCATATAAAAGGGCTGCCGTTGGCCAATAAATATAAAATCCCTGTTTATGCGGGCGAACGCGAATGGAAAAACATTACTACCGTTGAGGATGAATTAATTAGGCCAATTGGTGTTGGCGGTATTTTCGGTTGTGGCCACTTTATAGTAAGTCATTTTAATGTTCATCATGATGCAATCGATCCGAGGGGGTATGTTGTATGGACTTTAGATAACTTTAAAGTATCCATTTGCTTAGACACTGGCCTAGTTGATAAAAGCATGTTGAGCGCCATGAGGAATAGCGATATTTACATTATCGAAGCAAACCATGAGCCACGAATGGTTGAAGCATCTGAATACCCTAATAGCGTTAAGGCGAGGATATTGAGTCATGTTGGCCACTTATCAAATGAACAAACGGCGAAAGCCCTCAGAGAGCTTGTAGTAGGCAAAGGAGAACGAATATATCTTACACATTTAAGTAGCAAGAATAACCTTCCTATGCTAGCGGAAATGACCGTTAATAGGGAGTTATCAAATAAAGGATTCAAAGCAGGCAATCATTACGAATTGGAGGTCGTTTAATGCATCCATATACTTTAGTTTTAGCTGCTTTTGAATTGTTACAAAAAGAAAATACTGAGTTGAAACGACAAATGGAAATTATGAAACTACAAAATATTTCAGCAGCTGTTGCAACGCTTATCGATGAGTGGTTAAGCAAACCATATCAGGACGATAACGAACGTCAGGACATAGAAGCATTTTCAAAGGAAATTAGTAAGTACATCTACAGCCAATTGAAAGCATGAATAGGGTGAGTGATCATGGCAAGTCCACAACTCAAAAATGGGCATACACGGATTGCCAATGAAATCTTCGATCATATCATGAAGACCAATCTCAATGGCACACAATTCCGTTTGGTATTGGCCATTTGGAGATACACGTATGGTTTTCAGCGAAAAACCAATGAAATGTCCACAAGCTTTTTAACAAAAGCAATTAATGCCAACAGAACTCAAGTAAATAGAGAACTTACAACATTGATTGATAGAAACATAATCTCAGTTATTGGGATTGGTGCAAAAGGAGCGAAAATTATGGGATTTAATAAAGATTATAAAGAGTGGGATGAACAGCTGCCAACTAATGAGATAGATCCTGAAATCCCTGATAAACCTAAAAAGTTAAAATACGATGAAGATAATACTTATTACAAAATGGCAGTTTACTTTCATGAAAAAGTTGCTGCAGTAGCAGATGAAGCAGGAATATCTCATTTAATTAAAAAGTCCAACATGCAAACCTGGGCTGATGATATGCGAAAGCTAATTGAAATAGATCAAGTGGATAAGCACTTGGCCAAACAAGTAATGGATTGGGTAACACAGGACTCATTTTGGCGCACCAATGTTTTATCAGCGAAAAAACTTAGAGATAAGTTTGTTGAACTAGCAATAAAAATGAATGCTGAAAAGAAACCTGTTCAGCCAAAGCAAAAGCCACAATATGATCCGAGAGATAAAGAAATAGAGTTCCAGCGTTGGGTACAAGATGGGAATGATCCAAATGGCTTTGATTGGAGCAACTGATTATGAACTAGATGCAGAAATGTCCGTCTTGGGTGCTATATTTCTTGAACCGGATGTAATTAATGACATTGTTTTTCTAGAATCAAGAGATTTCATTAGTGCGCGTCACCAACAAATTTATAGAGTAATGAAATGGTTGGATGATAGAAACCAACCAATAGATATTACAACAGTTATTGAGCTGTACATGCAACATAACAAGATGGACGAAATAAGCATTTCTTACTTAACTGAGTTAGCTGTTTCGTGTCCAACGGCATCCAATGTTGTCCATTATGCAAATATTGTCCGTTCAAGAGCAATTCGAAGACGTGGAACGGATGTTGGCCAAAAAATAATGGATCTCGTACATGAGGATTTTGAAACAGATGATGATTATTTTGCTGAGATCGAAAGATTGGCCTCAGAAGTAAGGCCCGAAGATGATGGCAAAATGCAAAGTTTGAAAGATACAAGGCAAGGATATTTTGAACATCTTTTAAAAAGAGCAGAGTTTATTCCTACTGGATTTAATCTATATGACAAATGGGCGCATGGCCTTTGGAGAGGTTGGTTGTTTGTTAGCGCTGGACGTCCTAGTGTTGGTAAAACAGCTATGCTTCTTCAAAGAATTATGGGTGTTGCCAAAAGTGGTCCAGTGATTGTTTTTAGTCAGGAAATGGACAAATATCAACTGTATGATCGTATGATAGCTAATTCAACAGGAATAGCTTATGGCCGCATAAAAAATAAAGAACTTAAAGTAGAAGAATTAGGCACGATTGAGTACGCGTATAAAGAGTTGGAGAAGTTGCCTATTTTCGTACAGGATTCAAGTGGTGTCACGATAGAGGAAGTTAGAGCCACGGCAAGGCGCTTTAAAAAACGCTATGGCCAAATTGCCATGATCGCTGTTGACTACTTACAAATTATGAGCATTCCCCAACGTAAAAATGAGACCAGGGCGCAAGCAATCGGGAATGTAACAACAACGGCCAAACAGATAGCGCGTGATATGAATTGTTGCTTCATGATGTTATCGCAAATGACCAGGGAAAGCGACAATGTAAAAAAGCCGCAGCTGTCACACTTAAAAGAATCATCATCCATAGAACAAGACGCAGATGTTGTTGAGTTTTTATGGCATGATCCAGCTGACAAAATGCAACAAGGCAAGGTCATTCAACAGTTCTTTGCAAAAGGTCGAGACATTGGCATGAATGAATTTAAGCTGTTATTTATGGGCTGGAAACAGAAATTTATCGAATTGGATAAATAGTAGAAAGATATTGTGAGGAAGGGTGAACAAAAATGGCATCGGTAGAAACATTATTAAACAAAACACTTGTATCAATTGAACAGGTTAGCAACGATGAACTTTATTTCCTAACAACAGAAGGAGATAAATTCAAGATGTATCATGAACAAGATTGTTGTGAAAGTGTTTGGTTAGAAGAAACTATCGGGGATTTAGAAGATTTAATAGGCAGTCCTTTATTAATGGCTGAGGAAGTTATAGAAAGTCCTCCTGAAAGCGACAATTACGAAAGTGCAACATGGACATTCTATAAGTTCGCTACTATTAAAGGCTATGTAACTTTACGTTGGGTTGGTGAATCGAACGGATATTATTCTGAATCAGTAAATTTTCGTAAAGTCAATTGATAAAAGATTTGGAGGATCATTATGAGATTCATCGGTTTAGATCCATCGACTAAAACAGGATTTGTCGCACTTGATGAAAGTGGCCAGGTACTTAGAGCCAAAGAATTAACAGGTATAGGTGATAAAGATCCTTATCGAATGATTACCCTTATTGACGAAGTTATGGCCCACATGCAAAAAAGTGACATCATTACAATCGAGGGATTTGGATTTGCAACACAGCAAGGCATACAGCTTGGTGGTATTGGTTGGGGCATGAGAATGTCACTAACTAGACGAGGATTTACATACTACGAAGTTGCTCCTAGTGCTGTTAAGAAATTTGTAAATGTTACTGGCTTTACTGGAGAAGTGGGAAACAAAAAACGCATTACAGGTGTAGAAAAGAAAAAGGTAGTTATGAAATCAGTAAAAGAACACTACGGCTTTTCACATAATAGTGACAACGTTGTAGATGCATATATTTTGGCTCAAATTGCAAGAATCATGTACCAGTTTAATAGACCTGATTTTATTGGTTGTCCTGTCTATCAAGCAGAGGTAGTTAAATCGATATTAGGAAATAAAACAATCGAAATGGAGAGTGTGACAAATGGCTAAAGTAGAATTAGACGTTTTATTTAAAAAGATACAAAAGGATGATAAAAAAGAAATTTTAGAGTTTCATATCCTGGGTGATGATGTTAAATATAAATCTGAATTAATTGGTATGGCAGGCAGCATTGTAATAATTGAAATTGGTGATGTTAAGCTTTCCGCAGAGTTTAAATCAATTCAACGCGATAGCAAGAAAGTCGTACTCAAGTTTGAAGCTAAAGGTGATAGCGAAGAAAAAACTATTAAACTATATCCAAAGGCAGGCTTTAACATTAAATTATTGCTTGAGCAAAGCCAAATGAGCATTGAGGATATTGATGATGAAGAAGAGCATCATGAAGGAATCGAATATAAAGTGAATGGTGATGGAACTACAGAGGTCGTAGAACAAATGAACATAGATGATGTAGCTCAAAAAGAAAATGAGGATGATTTACTAGATTAATTAAACTGCCCTAGTTAATTCTAGGGCATTCCTTTTGAACAGAAGGAGGAACGACTTTGGCCTTTGAATTACCTGAATTAGATAGAAAAGCAACGCAAGCAGCTGTAGAGCGTGAATTAGAAAGATACCGCATTTTTAAATACTTAACATTTGAAGAAAAGGAAGCTGCAACTACTTCACGATTAGATGAGATAGGCGGTGGCAAGAGTAATCTGACGAGTGACCAAACAGGCTCAGTAGCAATTTACAACGTAGATGAACAAAGTGAAAGGCGTAAATATTGTGATCGTATAGAACGTGCTGTAAAGAGACTGCCGCCAATGGAACGCTTCTTAATTGAATCCAGGTACATGGCTGATGATGCCGAATACTTAACGGACATGAAAGTATATTGCTTTAAATTTCAACCGCCTATTTCTGCAACTACTTATGACAAAATACGTTGGAAAGCTTTCTACAAACTGGCATTAGATTTAAACATTGCACGTACTATGTAGAAAAATGGTAGAAAAATATTAGCAAAATTAAATGAAAATATTAGTAATTTACTGTGAAGCATTTGGTTTTATACATGATAAATTAATAACATAGGGAATTGATTAAGGGAGACCTTAGTTGATTCCTTTTTCATTTCCATAGTGGTTACTGTCGCTAATTAGCGTCACCTTTTATGTCGCGGATTAGCGTCTACTTATGTCGCGGATTAGCGTCTAGTAATGTCGCTAATTAGCGTCTAGTGAAACGAGTTCCTTCTATATATGCAAAAACTCTAAAGAAAACAATAAAGAAAACAATAAAGAAAACTATCTAGCAAATACATTTTGCTAGGGTAGATCATCATAATAAAGAAGGGATGATATTATGCTATGAATAATTCAATATCGTAATCAACTAAACTGAAATTACAAAGGGATGGTTTTGTCCATCCATATCAAAATTATATTAATGATTAAACCCTTCAACTCATTTAAACTTTTAAGTGAATAGGAGGATTTATTAATAATGAAAGTTTTGAGAAGAAGATATTTATTTATTATTTTATTGGTGGTCTTGATAATTCCTGTAGTTATTAATTCGGTAGCTAACCTTTATGTAATTAAATCACCTGCAGAGTTTTCAGCTTGGCTTGGCTTTTGGGGAAGTTATATAGGTGGTATTCTATCAGGATTTATTACTTTAGGTGGTGTCTATCTAGCTTTTCGTTTAGATAGAAAAGAAAGAGTAAGGCAATCTATTTATAGTAATTACGAAACTGTTTTAAATATGTTAATGTGGCTAAATGAAGTGACTACCGATATAGATGAAAATAAAGGAAAATCGGCATGGCTAGAAAAAAAAGACAAAGAGTTCGAAGATTTGATGAAAAAGATGATAGAAGAAATTAATGGTGAGTGGGCTGAAGATTTATTAGACATATATTTAGATTTAGATAAAATAAACAAAGATAGCGATACAAAAGAGTTAAGGGCCAAAATGAAAAAATTACATTATGAAGTAGATAAATATAGGAAATCTTAAAATGAATAAAGAGATTTAGTCACATCTATAAAGTGTTGCTTTTTATTATGTTTTTTATTTCTTGTAATTACAATCCATTCCATTTATCCTATGATAGATAAGGTAGATAGGAGGTGTATTTCAATGACGAAAACAAATAGAGAGTTGGCTACAGATTTAACAATTGCAGTTGTGAAGGCTCGCGCAGAGATTATATCAAGTTATGGAGAAGGTAATGAGGGTGCAAAGCAAAATCAATTAAATTCAGCACTTGGTGATACAGCTATTACTACTACTTTCGAGAAAATCTATAAAAGTATTAATAAATAAATTTGAAATATTAAGCATCTCAATAATTGAGGTGCTTTTTATTATGCTTAAAAGGTGGTGATGATATTGCTAAAGAGTTGCACTTATTGTGGTGGTATTCATAAGCGCGGTCAACAGTGTGCATCTAAGCCAGTAGCTTCAAAGCAGACCACATACATTGATAGATTCAGATGGTCAAGGGCATGGAAGAATAAGCGAGGGCACATTGCTGATCGTGACAAACATCTATGCCAAGTATGTCTACGCAACTTATACAATACTCAGATGCAATATAATTTCACAGACTTAGAGGTGCATCACATAGAGCCTATAGCTAACGCATGGGACAAGAGGCTAGAGGATGACAACCTTATATCGTTGTGTCGTTATCATCATGAGCTGGCAGAGAAGGGATCAATACCTGCAAAAGAATTAAAAAATATTATTTTGGAGAGTACCCCCCTGTTATTTGGTGAAAAATCGTGAAATTCCTGTACACCGACTGCCCCCATTTGTTCAAAAAAAATTCCCTAAATGAAAATTTTTAAGGAGGTGAGGAAATTGGCTAGACCGTCAAAAAGTGTGAAAACAATGAGCAAGAATTTAACGAAGGAAGAAATCGCAATTCGTACTCAAACAGAAGACAAATTAAAAGGTGCTGCCGATGAAATCTTGCCTCCTACACACCTGAATGCAAGGCAAAAGAAAATTTTCAATTTCATTGTGAAGGAGTTACAAGCAAGTGGGATTCTTGGTAATCTCGATATTTATATTCTAAGCACCTGTGCGGTAGCTATTGACCGAGTGCAGCAAATTGAACGAATTATTAACAGGGATATTGAAAGGCTTTTAGATCGTAACTTATTGAGTGCTAAAGATAAGTATTCAAAAGAGTTTTTCCGATGCTGTAATGAATTAAGCCTATCTCCTCAAAGTCGAGCAAAGCTAGGAAATATCAATTTCCAAGTTCGAGTTGAAGAAGATGATCCACTGTTAAAAGTATTGAGTGGTGGCAAAAAATGATATTCGAAAAGGCAGTAAAATACGCTGAAAGAGTTGTAAAAGGCAAAGAAATTACAACAAAAGAGGTCATTATTCAGTGTAATTGGTTCCTAAAGGATTTAGAAAAGCAGTATGAGGATGATTTTGATTACTATTTCGACATGGAAGAAATAGAAAAGATAGAGGGTCTATTAGAATTACTTAACTTTGCTACAGGTTTAGGCGTTGCAGGGAAAACGATATTAGAAGGCTTGGAAGGATTCCAGGCTTTTTTTCTTGTCAACATTTTCGGATGGCGCTTTAAAAACGATAAAGAAAAGTTTAGGTACCGTGATATTACGTTGTTTATTCCTCGTAAGAATGCGAAGACGTTCATTTGTGCCTTAATCATCATCATCTTAATGCTTACAGAGGATGATTATTCGGAGTTTTATTCTATCTGTTTGGACCGTGAGCTTGCAGGTGAAGTAAAAAAGGCTATGACACAAATTATCATGGCCAGCCCAGGCGTTGCTAAATACTTTGTGATTCCCAAAACATTAAGCGGAAAAATTGTATGTACTTTAACAAATAGTTTTTATCAGGCACGTACTGCAGAGGCGAATAGAAACAACTCGATCCGTCCATCTGCTTTTATTGCTGATGAAGTGGGCGCGTTTAAAGATTATAAGAATATAAATGCCATGAAATCTGGACAATTAAACGTTAAAAATCCATTACGTTTTAAATTAACAACGGCCTATGCTGAGGATAAATCTATCATGCTGGAAGAATTGGCGTATGCGAAGAAAGTGTTTAACGGTTTCATTGAAGATGATCGCATGTTTGCGCTGCTTTATTATGCTGAGGACGAGCATTTATGGGACGATACAGGGCTATTACAAGCTAATCCATTGAGAGTTGAGGAAAACTATAACGAGATACGAGATAGCCGTAAATCAGCCATAGAAAAGCCCTCAGAGCGTGAGGAATATCTTTGTAAACATATGAATCACTTTTTACCTTCTAATAGTGGTGAAGCGTATGTAAATGTGGAAGACTTGCGGAAATGTAAAATGGATAATTTCGATTGGTCGGGTCGTCAAGTTTGGTTAGGTTTAGACTTGGCCATGACGAATGATAACTGTTCATTTTCGATGGTGACAGAGGAAGACATGCAAATATATGCTGATTCCTACGCGTTTGTACCGACAGAGCGTATTCCTGATAAAAACCGAGTGGAAAAGATTAATTACTACGATCACATTAAGTCAGGGAAATGTTTTTCTTGTGGTGATATGACTGTTGATTATGGCTTTATCGAACAAATGATTTTGGAGGTTGAAGAAAAATTCAGCGTGTTTGTAATGGGCGTAGCGTATGACCGTTATAACTGCCTTTCTACTGCTCAGAAACTAGAAAAAGAGGGTTTGGTTACTGTGGAAGTAAAACAGCATTCAAGCGTATTACACCCAGCTACAAAGCTATTACGTGAAAAGATTATGAATAAAGAATTTCACTATACCGAAAATGAATTGCTAGAAGAAAACTTTCAAAACGCCAAAGTCACTGAGGACACAAATAAAAACATTTATGTTAATAAGAAAAAATCAACAGGCAAGGTCGATATGGTTGTAAGTCTAATCAATGCAATCTATTTACTGCAGCATGATGTCATCTTTAATCCTGATGCTGATTGGGGCGCACAAGTCATTTAAGGAGGTGAGATTGTGGGATTAATAAAAGAGTGGCGAGAATGGCGTGATTATAGACGTATTCAGGAATTTCGCGAAAGTGGAATGGATGAATTGTTGCTGCAAGCAGGTTTAACAAGTGCAGTTTTAACAAAGGAAGAAGCGCTAAGTATACCTAGCGTTGGCACCTGTGTAGATTTGATTTCTGATATTATTGCGACTTTACCTATCAAATTACACAAAGAAACCAGCGGTAAAGTCGAAGAAGTGGAAGAAGATAGACGAATTATTTTGCTGAATGACGAGACATACGACACACTAGATGGCTTCCAATTTAAAAAGGCCCTAGTAACTGATTACTTGTTGGAAGGTGCAGGATATGCATATATAAATCGAAAAAGAAACAATGTCGAAAGTATTCACTATGTAGAAAATCGAAATGTATCAGTGTTAGTCGGTATTGATCCGATATTTAAAAGCTATGATATTTCCGTTAATGGAGTGAACTATCGGGAGTTTGAATTTATAAAGGTCGCTCGAAATTCAAAAGACGGTGTAACAGGCAATGGCATTATTAAGGATCACAATAAGATTTTATCGGTTGCGTACAATACGCTTGTTTTTGAGGAATCACTCGTGAAAACGGGTGGTAATAAAAAAGGTTTCTTAAAGTCGCTGGGCCGATTGTCAAAGGATGCAATTACGGAATTAAAAGAAGCCTGGAACAATTTATACAAGAACAATACAGAGAACATTGTTGTATTAAATAATGGTTTAGATTTCAAAGAGGCGTCAAGTACATCGGTTGAAATGCAGCTGAATGAAAACAAAAAGACCAATTCAAGCGAAATAAACAAACTCTTTAAAGTGCCTGATAGCATTTTGGATGGCTCGGCCAGTGAAGAAGTGCATACAAACTTTATTAAAAATTGCATACTGCCGATTATTCGAGCAATAGAAACGGCATTGAACAAGGACTTGCTTCTTCCATCGGAAAAAGAGCAGTCTTTTTATTTTGCTTTTGATATGAAAGAGCTAATCAAAGGTGACATTGAAAAACGCTATAAAGCTTATGAAATTGCTATTAAAACTGGCTGGATGCAGATTGACGAGGTTCGATATTTAGAAGATCAACCACCACTTGGTTTAGATTTCATTAAATTAGGCTTGCAAGATGTCTTGTATGATCCAAAAACAAAGACAATTTACACACCAAACACCAATAAAACTGCAGATATTTCAGAAGGTGGCCAGGTATCCGAGAAGGGAGGTGAAGAAGTTGAGGATTGAAATTAGAGGAAATCAAGTATTACTAGATGGCTATGTAAATGCTGTTGAGCGCGAAAGTCGCGTTTTACCTTCACCGAAAGGCCGTTTTAAAGAAAAAATTCGTGCTAAAACGTTTGAAAGAGCTTTAGATAAGGCTGAAAATGTTGATCTATTATTCAATCACGATAAAAACCGTAAGCTTGGGTCAATACAAGAGGGCAATTTGCAATTGTATGAGGATAACATCGGTTTACGTGCTATTGCTCATGTATCTGATGAAAAAATCATTCAAAAAGCAAAAGATGGCGAGCTTAAAGGTTGGTCATTTGGCTTTGTTGATAATAAGCCGTTGTGGGAAGACGGAGAAGATGGCATTCAGAAACGAACTTTAGAAGACATTGAGCTTTTAGAGGTGTCTATTTTAGATATTACGCCAGCTTATGTTGCTACTTCAATCGAGGCTCGCGGAGAAGAACAAGCAATTTCTGAAACTCGTGGTGCTGATTTTAAAGCCGAGATCGAAAATCGTTCAGAAGAAACGCAATCTAATAAAGAAATTGATTACTCATTATATGAAAAACAAATTGAGCTTTTAAAAATGAAAGGTGGAAACTAACATGAAAAAAGTTATTAAGAAATTTATTGAAACGCGATCTATGCCATCACTAATGGAGCAGCGCAATAACTTATTAGATGAAATGGACAATTTACTAAAGGGTGCCAAAGAAGAAACGCGCGCACTTACTGACCAGGAATCAACTCGCTTTGATGAAATTAAAAGCGAAATTGCAGGACTTGATAAAACGATCACTGCATTGGATGAAGCACGTTCTTTAGATAAAAAAGAACCTGCTAAACAAGCTGAAAAACGTACTCTAGAAGAATCTGAAACACGCGCTTTCGAAAACTACATTCGTGGTGTGGTAGAAGAACGAGCAGATGTTAATTTAACAGTAGGTGCTAATGGCGCTGTTATCCCTTCTAGCATTGCCAACAAGATCATTCAAAAGGTATATGATATTTCACCAATTTATCAATTATCAACTCGTTATAATATTGCTGGTTCATTAAGTATTCCTTATTACGATGAATCTGCAGGAACAATTGAAATGGCTTATGCTGATGAATTTGTAGAATTGGAATCTACAAGCGGAAGATTCTCTTCAATTGAATTAAAAGGCTTCTTAGCAGGTGCATTAAGTAAAGTGTCTAAGTCACTCGTTAATAATGCTCAATTTGATCTTGTATCTTTTGTTGTAGCGAAAATGGCTGAATCAATCGCAAAATGGATTGAGAACCAATTATTAAACGGTACGCCAAATAAAATTACGGGCCTTTCAACTGTAAAGCAATCTGTAACTGCTGCAGCTGCTACAGTATTAACAGCAGATGAATTAATTGATGTGCAAGAGGAAGTACCTGACGCTTTCCAGGGCAATGCAATTTGGATCATGAACAAAACAACGCGTAAAGCTATTCGCAAATTGAAAGATGGACAAGGTAACTACCTGTTAAACAAAGATGCAACAGCTCGTTGGGGCTATACTTTACTTGGGAAAGATGTATATGCATCTGATAATATGTCAGGAATGGAAGCAGGGAAAACAGCAATTTACTATGGCGATATGTCAGGTCTTGGAGTAAAACTTTCTGAGAATGTTTCGATTGAAATTCTACGCGAAAAATATGCCACTCAACATGCAATTGGTGTTGTAGGCTGGATTGAAATTGATTCAAAGGTTGAAAATGAACAAAAAATCTCTAAATTAGTTATGAAATCAGCGTAGGGGCTATACTCTACGCTTCTTTTATTGGGGGTGACAGAATGAAAGTAAAAGCACTTGTGAGCTTTTCAGGTAGCGTCACGATGTCTAAAGATGAAGTTAAAGTGTTATCGAAAGAAGTTGCAGAGGACTTGTTACAGGCTGGCCATGTCGAGGAAGTTGTTACGAAAAAGCAGGTGAAAACCGATGCAGGTTAGTAAAATTACGCCAAGTGAGCTGGCTAAATATGCGCGAGAAGATGAAACAGATACGGAAATCCTTTCAACTTTTACGCTTATTCTATCGGCTGTAAAGGCCTATATAAAAGGCTATACAGGGTTATCAGATGAACAGTTAGACACCAAAGAGGATATTTCAATTGCTGTTTTTGTACTTGCAAATGAAATGTATGAAAATCGTGTCTTTACAGTGAAGGATAACAACGTAAATAAGGTTGTTCAATCCATTTTAGATATGCACTCTATTAATTTACTTTGAGGTGAGATGATGAATCCTGGAGATTTAAGACACAGAATTGAAATCCTCACTAATCAAAAGGCAAAAAATGAACTGGAAGAAACTATTTATAAGTTTCTACCTGTAAAGAAAGTATGGGCTGCTATCATTCCACAAACTGGCTCGCTTCAAAAGCAAGTAGCTGATACAGTCCTAACGAATGTTACACATAAAATTATTGTTCGATATAACGCTGGCAAAGACATTACAAAGGATATGCGTATCAAATATAAGGATCATGAGTTTGAAATCAAATATGTTCTCAATCCTTATTTTAAGAATGAAACGCTTGAAATCTTTGTCCAGGAGGTGTTGAAGTGAGTATTCAAATGAACGGCCTAACAGACTTTCAAAGGGACTTATATGATATAGCCACAAAAGAGCTGCCAAAAGAGGCACCAAAATTGATGCGTAAAATAGGTTCAAAAGCGAGGAAAACCGTAGCTAAGAAATCTCGTAGCCTAGTTAAAAAGAAAACAGGCGGCTATCACAAGAAGTGGAAACGAGGAAAAGTCTTTATCGGTTATCAGGGGGAACTAGTAGTACGTGTTTACAATTCATCACCTCACGCCCATTTGGTGGAGGATGGTCACTGGATGGTAGACCATGATGGCAATAGGACGGGTAAATTTGTTCCAGGTAAAAAACCATTGGACAAAGGTATGCGAGATTTTGAAACCTCGGGTGATATTGAAGTTGAAACCGTAAAATGGCTAGATGAATTATTGAGGAAAAAGAAATTATGATTACCTTTAAACAGATAAAAACAACAATCAATAAAAAGTTACAAACGAATTTTGATATGGATGTTTCAAGTAAAGCTGCAAACGAGGGTTTTACACGGCCATCTTTCAAAGTGGAATTAGATAATGTGAAACGTGAGGGCCATTTGACACAAGTTGAAAAGGCTTGTACGGTTCGCATTTTTTATTTTCCTAAAGATGAAAATAACTCTATTGAATTATTAGATGTTCAAGAAAAGCTAGGTGATCTATTTGATCTTAAATTTTCAATTGAGGATCGCCATTTAGATATAAACGAACCGAATTTTGATGAAATAGATGGCGTGCTGCAGTTTGAATTTGATCTTCAATTCTTTGATGGTCGTGAATATGAAAATGAAGACATTGGTATTGAAGATGAAATAAAAAATGGCAAAGATTTTTATGAAAAATATCCAATTGAGCTTATGGGCGAATTGGTTGAGGAAGGGGATTAAACAATGGGCCTACCGCAAATTAATATTGAGTTTATTGGTAAAGCCGATACGGTTATCACGCGTAGCCAGCTAGGAATAGTTGCTTTGATCTTAAAAGATGAAGTGCAGACAGCTGATACAGTGGTGTACAAAAGTTTTGATGAAGTAAAAACAACTGAATGGTCTCCGGCAAACCTGGATTACATTCAGTTAACGTTTAAGGGTAAACCAAGCAAAGTTATTATTGAACGATTACCAACAGCTGCAGAAAATTACACTGACGCATTGCAACGCCTAAATAATAAACGCTTTAATTACTTGGCCATTCCGGGCATTAAGGACGCTGATACACCTGCTATTGAATCTTGGATCAAGAAAAAACGTGTGGAGAAAAAGACTTTCAAAGCCGTATTACCTAACACCTTAGCGGATCATGAAGGGATTATAAATTTCACAACTGCAGGAATCAAGGTAAAAGAAAAAGAGTACACAACATCTGAATACACATGCCGAATTGCTGGCATTTTAGCAGGTGTGCCATTTACTCGTTCATCTACTTATTACGAGTTACCCGAAATCGATAGCATTACAGAAATTGAAGATCCTGATACAGCTGTTGATAAAGGTGAACTCATTCTAATTAATGACGGTGAAGTTATTAAGATTGGACGAGGCGTAAATAGTTTGACGACACTTTCAGGAGTGAAAACGGAAGACTTTAAATCAATTCGTGTTATGGAAGTTATGGATATGATTAAAGACGATATTCGGACAACCTTTGATAAATATTACATCGGTAAATTAAACAATACCTACGATAACCAAGTCCTATTTTTACAGTCTATTAATGTTTATTTTTCAGGCTTAGGAGATCAAGAAATATTAGATCCTAAATTCGATAATTTGGCAGAAGTTGACGTAAAAAAACAACGTGCAGCATGGGAGAAAATCGGAGTTGATTCATCTGATTGGGACGATCAAAAAGTGAAAGAAAGAACCTTTAAGCGCAATGTATATTTAGGTGGAAAAGTTAAAATCGTTGACGCTATGGAGGACTTAGATTTAGATATTGCGATTTAAGGAGGGGACCACATGAAAAAAATTAAGTCTAATCAAGTGATTAACGGTTCATTCGGTAGTGTATGGGTTAACAACGAAAAATGGCTCGACATTGAAGAATTTGAGGCTAAAGTATCTATCGATTATGAAGACGTAAACATGGCCGAGGATTTAGCTACACATAAGAAAATGACAGGTTGGACAGGAGAAGGAACGCTAAAAGTGAAAAAAGTTTACAGCCGAGGGGCTGGATTACTAGCGGTTGCTGTAAAAAAAGGTATTACGCCTGAGGTGAATATTGTTGGCAAACTTGCCGATCCTGACGCTTTTGGTTCTGAGCGCGTAGCCATTAAAGAAGTAACTTTCAGTGAATTCATGTTAATGCAATTTGCACAAAAAACAATCGGTACAGAAGAATTGCCATTTAGCTTTGCAAACTATGATCCAATTGATTTAATTGGCGCCTAAATAAATATAACGGAGGAAACATAAATGTCTAAAAAAACTATCAAAAGATTATCAGTAACGGATTTATTAAAAGAAAAAGAAAAATACCAGGTGAAGGACGATGTTACTGAGACAGTGAAAGTTGAGCGTTTGGACGTTGAAGTAGTATTGCGTAAACCTGAAAAATCTCTTTGCGTAGATACTATGAAAATGGCTCGCGATGAAAATAATGATACAGACGCAGATGTTTATATGGTGTATAACACAATGGTTGAACCGGATTTAAAAGATGCGGAATTACAGAAAGCATATGGAGGCACATTGCCTACTGATGTTGTTTCTAAAATCTTTGAACCTGGTGAGATTGCTCAATTATCAGAGGTGGCTTTCGAGCTTGCAGGCTATAAAAAAGGCGGAGTTAAGGCTATAAAAAACTAATTGATAGTGATGATGATTTTTACTTTCTTCATCACTATATTCAACGAGGTTTTAAGCCTGAATACCTATTAAACCTTGACTATGATACAAAGCTAATAATGATGGCTAGTATAGAAAAATATTTAGAAGAAAAAGATAAAGAAATGGAAATGAAAGCTAGAGCGCGAATGCTTTAGCTTTTTTCTTTTGTAAAGGCGGTGAGGGATTGGGAAATAGGGTTATATCTGCAGTTCTTACCTTGCAAGACCGTGATTTTTCTAGCAATTTAAGACGTGCAAGTGATCGAGCTGATGATTTCGGCCGAGGTATTACAAGAGTGGGGAACCATATTCAACGCTTTGGACAAGGTGCAACAAGGATTTTTAAAACGGT
Organism: Lysinibacillus sp. A1; assembly: GCF_000801965.1. Taxonomy (NCBI): domain Bacteria; kingdom Bacillati; phylum Bacillota; class Bacilli; order Caryophanales; family Bacillaceae; genus Lysinibacillus; species Lysinibacillus sp. A1. The sequence goes on along the minus strand of NZ_JSZM01000008.1, from coordinate 106,149 downwards.
TGGTGCTGGTGCGGCTGCTTTAGGTGCCGCAGGAGTTGCGGCATTTGGGGCAAGTGTGGGGAAAACCGTCTTGGATATGGGTAGCTCGCTGGATATGTTACAGGCTCAGACTGGCGCAACTGCTGAACAAATGGGCGTGTACGGAAATGCAGCTAAAGAAGTTTTCAGCAAAGGTTATGGGGAAAACATCGATGAAGTCACAAATTCATTAGCGCGTGTAAGACAAAATATGAAAAATATTGATAATGGGGAACTTGGCAAAGTCACTTCTAATGCAATGTTGCTAGCAAAAACGTTTGATGGTGATGTGAACGAGGTCACTCGCGGCACAAACAATATGATGGAGGCCTTTGGAATCTCAGCAGATAAGGCATTTGATTTATTTACTGCAGGTGGTCAACGAGGATTAAACTTCTCTAATGAAATGTTTGACAATGTAGCTGAGTATTCATCGTTATTTGGGACGATGGGCTATAGTGCAGAAGAATATTTCGGCATCATGGAACGAGGGGCGAAAGCTGGCGTTTATAACCTGGATTACGTAAATGACGTCATGAAAGAGTTTCAAATCAGGGTTAAAGATGGTTCGAAGTCAACGGATGAAACATTCTCAGCCATGAGTAAATCGACATTTGATCTGTGGGAAAGTTTTAACCGTGGTGAAGCGACTGTAGCTGAGGTTGCGAGTGCTGTTACAGCCGAGTTAAAAGGAATGGATGACCAGGTAACAGCCAATCAATTAGCTGTTTCACTTTTCGGTACAAAATGGGAAGACCTCGAAGCAGGGGCCATGTATGCAATGCTTGGCTCAAAAGACGCCATGAAGGATTTTGAAGGTGCAACAGATTCAGCAGCCGCCACGGTGGAAGGAAGCCTTAAAAATAGATTAATTTCATCATGGCGAGAATTGCAGGTAGGAATAGCCGATGTTGTAAACGGTGCAGGAGCACAAGAGTTTTTACAGGGCGTTGCACAAAAAGCTGATGAATTGGTTCCTAAAATTCAAGGGATTGTACAAAAAGCATTTGAGTTTGGAAATACGGTCCGTGAGAATTGGGGGCCAATTAAAGAAACTCTTATTGGAGTTGGAACAGCTGCAGGGATTGTGGCTGCAGGAATGGGGACATTGAAAGTCATTTCAACTGTTACAACTATGGTCCAGGGTTTTAAAACAGCAATGGGCCTAGCGACAGCTGGACAATGGGCCATGAATACGGCCATGCTTGCCAGTCCTTTGACTTGGGTAGTTATCGGCATAGCTGCAGTAGTTGCGGCAGGTGTCTTGTTATATCGAAATTGGGATACTGTTAAGGCAAAAGCAGGCGAGTTGTGGGCCACGACAAAAGAAGTATTTGGAGGCATTTATGATTGGGCTGCTCAAAAAATACAGCCAGTTACAGGCTTTTTTAAAGGGTTGTATGATAAGTTTATCAGCTTTAAAAATGCAATCCTGAGCTTTCAACCGCCTGAATGGGTTTCAAAAATTGGTGGTGCTATTGGAAAGGCTGCAGGTTCTGTAGGTAAATTCATTTCGGGATCACATGCCAGCGGTTTAGATCGTGTGCCCTATGATGGTTACATAGCTGAACTGCATAAGGATGAAATGGTCATTCCAGCTCGACAATCTGAAAGGATTCGTGCAGCTGGTGGATCAATAGACAATGTGGATCAAATGGTGCAGCCTTCACCTGTTACTGTAGCAAGTCCTACACCTGGCGGAAGTACTTCACAGGCTACACCTGCAAATAGTGGCGGTATAACTTTAATCATTGAAAATCTAAATGCCAAAGGAATAACAGCAATGGAAGTAGCGAACGAACTTGTGCCATTACTTAAATTACGATTGGCCAATTTATAGGAGGTTGAATAGATGGATATATTTTTAAGTATCAATAATCGTGAACAGGTTATTCAGCTTCCTATCGTGCCGTCAGAAATTAAGATAGCAAGTCCTCTAAATCATGAAACCTATACGACTATTAATCAAGGTGATATTAAATTGATTGGTCAAAGAGGGTTGAAGTCATTGGCATTTGATTCTTTCTTTCCGTCTAAGGCATACCCATTTTCACGAAACAACAAATATTTGGGGTGGGAGTATTATGAAATCATCCAATCATGGATTGATAGACGAGTCCCGATTCGATTAATCATTACGAATACACCCATTAATATACCTGTTGTCATCGATAACTTTGAGGCGGGCGTACAAGATGGATCAGGTGATGTTTATTATACGCTCGCTTTATCTGAGTTTAAGTTTATTAATCTCAATAAAAAGAAGGTGAAATGATGGCCCATGAATTATGGTTAATCAAGGGTGATACCAAGATAAATATTACACCAATGATAGGTACCTTAACCTGGCGTAGTAACATGGATGAACTAGGAGACGAACTAAATTTTAGTATTGCGTTCAATGATACGAAACATTTTCCTAAGAATCCTTGTGACATAGGGGATATGGTTGTTTTACTTAATAACGGTAAAGAGATCACACGCGTAATTATAGTAGACGAGCTAAAAAGTGGCACCTCACCTATTGCTTACATTGGGTTTGATTATGCCTTTTACTTAAATAAATCCACAGCTGTATATCAATTTAAAAAACTATCTGCAGACGCATGTATTAAGAAGATCCTGAAAGATTTTAACGTGCCAATCGGTCATATTGTTTCAATCCCTAAATCCATTTCAAAAATCTTTAACGAGAAAAAAGTGAGTGAGATTATCAAAGAAATTCTAACGGCTGCAGAGCAATCGTTAGGCGTTAAATATCTCATGGAAATGCGCCAGGGCAAACTATACATTGAAAAGCAAAGTAATGTAGTGATTACTGGAACCTTTCAACTCTTTGGCGGTGGCACATCTTACGATATTAATTCAGTTATTATGAAACCTTCTAAAAAGCGTAGCATTGTGGACATGGCCAACACAATTCAGGTTGTAGGTAACAATGATAAAGTTGTTTTAACAAAATCGGATAATAAAATGGTTGAGAAATATGGCCGAATTACTAAAGTAGTTAAACTAGATCAGAATGAGAAGAAAAGTGCTAAACAGATTGCTGAAAATGAATTAAAGCAGTTTTCAAAAATTATAGAGGAAAATGATGTTGAATTTATGGGTGATGATAATTTCAGAGCTGGCCGACTGGTTAAATTAGATGAGCCAGTAACAGGCATTAAGGGTACGTTTCTTATTAAAGACGTGCTTCATACAATCAGCAATGGGATTCATACCATGAAGCCTAGTTTAGAGGTGAAGTAAATGGATGCATTGACAGAACTAGCTCTACTTATTAGAGGTGGCCAAGATCCCACAACAGCAAATGCCGCTAAATCTATGACAACTGGAAAAGTCATTACGCCTCCGCCTAACACGAATATACAGCTAAACGAAACAATCACTTTGGATAATGAACAATTAATATTTACTGAAACGGTTGTTACTAAAGGTTTGATGAATGGTGATGAAGTTATTTTAATTCCAACAGCTGATGAACAAATGTATTTTGTGATCGATAAGGCGGTGAAGTTTGATGTTACCTAAGATTGCAGAACTTGAATTTAATACACAGGAAAATGAAACGGACTTGCCGCCACTAGGTAAGTCTTTTTTATATGACTTTGATAAAGGCGACTTTGTAATTCGTAATGGGAAGATGGTTGCTATTCATGGCCTCGAAACATTGAAGCAATGGATCATAAAAGTTTTAAAGACTGAGCGCTTTCGATTCAGGATTTATAAAGATGAAAATTACGGAGCAACACTGGATGATTTAATAGGTTCTAGCTTGCCACGCGCTTTTATAGAGGCAGAAATCAAACGAGAAGTTACTGCAGCATTATTGGAACATACGCACATTCAAGAAGTACAAGAGTGGCAATTTGAGCGTGATGGAAAATGGATGCGGATAAAATTTAGGGTCGTTACCGTAGAAGGGGCATTTGATATGGATGAACAGTTAAAAGGGGTGGCAGCTTAAATGGAAGATGAAAAACTTATTCATGATCGCATGATGTCCGGCATTAATAACGAGTACGACAAGGCAAAGGGTGAGTTTATTTATGATGTAACAAAGCCTGCAGCTGTTGAGTTTGCAAATCAGCAAAAGAAAATTGCGGAAATACAAGAGAAATTAGATGTTGAGAATTTAACAGGTGACGAATTAACACGCTTTGTTATTCAACACACAGGACCAATCCGAAAGTTGGCCACCCAAGCAACAACGACTGTCATTGTTTCGGGTGCAGCTGGAACGATTGTAAGAACAGGCGATATGGTAGGTACCGACACCATTTTATTTACAGTAATTGAAGAAGTAACACTCAATGAAAGTGGTTTAGCTCATGTGAGAATACAGTGTAACGAATTTGGCCAAATAGGAAATGTACCAGCCAATACAATTAAAAATTTTCCTGTATCGATCTCTGGCTTAATCAATGTGTACAATCCTGAACCTGTTGTGGATGGCTACGATGAAGAAACAGACAAAGATTTACGCCAACGGCATTACGATAAGTTACAGCGCCCAGGAAAGGCAGGTAACAAATATCATTATCGTCAATGGGCCTTAGAAGTTACAGGCATAGGTGATGCAAAGGTATTCCCTCGCTATAATGGCCCATTAACAATGAAAGTTGTTGTTATCGATGCGAATAAGCTACCTGCACCGATTGAGCTAGTAGAAGATGTGAGGGAACACATCGAGAAGGAAATGCCGTTTGGTGTTGAGGATCTTCTTGTAATACCTGCAGTTGCATTGTTTCTCAATTTAACAGTAGCCATAACTTTAATGCCTGGCTTCACTGAGGAAGTAGTCAAAGCAAATATCAAAAAGAATATTACAAAGCATTTAAAAGAGATAGCTTTTAAGGCTTCGTTTGTGAGCTACGCAAAGATTGGGGCGCTCATTATTGATAGTGACGGAGTTATGGATTATCAGGATCTATTAATCAATGGATCAACTGCTAATGTGGTTATTCCTGATGATGGGGTGCCAGTAATGGGAGGTGTAAATGAATGAATCACATGACAGTCCATTTAAAAAACAAGGTTCTAACGGACAATTTAAGGACAGCAACAGTATATGTAGCCCTCTTTAATAATGATGTTGAAGTAAACACAGCAAGTTATGCGAGGCAACAAGGGATATTTGCAACACCAACGGATGGACAAACTTCTAATAACGCGGATATTTTATTTCCTATTGCTGCAGAGTCCTGGGGAGATATTTCACACATCGGCATTTTTGATGCAAAAACAGGTGGCAATTTGCTGTTTAAATCGCAAGCCGAATTTACAAAGAATATCGATGTATCAAGCCAATACAAGATACCTAAAAACTATTTGATTGTTCGATTGAAGTAGGTGAGTAACTATGCACGCTATACCACAATCAGAATGGGGTCAAGCTGCAGTCTTTACCTGGGGTGAGCTTTCAGCGCACCAATGGGAATGCTTTAGACTTGCCCTGATGATTACAGAAACTGAGTTACAGACACAAGGCGTAACCGTAGCAACGTCAGGTAATTCCCTGAATGAAGTTATAACAGAGCTGCAGCCGCGAGGTGTTAAAGTAGTGCAATCGCCTATCATCATGCAGGCACAAACAGAAATGATTACAAGTATTGTTGTTTCAACGCGAGATTATTTCACGGATATGATTAAGCATTTACCGCTGTATGAGCGTAAATCAACGATTTTCAGAGCTGTTTTAACCTCAGATGATAAAGAGTTCAGGAACACCGAACAACAGCTAGAAATAGCCGAACGTAACCTTTTTGTGGACACAGCTATTGAAGCCTTACCAATCTATGAACGTGATCTTGGTATTAAACCAAATAGCTCATTACGTTATGACCAACGTAGAGAGCAAATTATTTCACGTAATCGAGCAAGTTTTGACCAAACTACCAAAGCAACTATTAAAGCTGTAGCAGCTGCTTATAGCAATGGAGAAGTAGAGGTAAACGCAACAGATACGCCAGGAGTTTACGAGATTCGATTTGTTGGTACCAGGGGCATACCTGACAACATAGAAGGATTAATGCAGGCAATTGATATTATTGTTCCTGCTCATTTGCAATTTAACTATGTTTATTCCTTCAATACGTGGGGCTTTGTAAGTGATCGCACTTGGGAAGATGTAAGCAAAATAACTTGGGAAAATATAAAAATATGGGATGAGGTGATTTGATGCAACTTACGCCAAAATTAAATTTAAAAAAGCCTGATTTAACAGACAGCATAAACGTCCAGGATTTAAACGACAACATGGATGTGTTGGACACTGCAGTAAGTGAATTGCAGGAGGGTAGCGCATCGATTCCTGATTTAGAAACGAATGATAAGACGCTGGCAGGGTCGATTAATGAGATTAAACAAACGGTTAATGATGTTGAAACAAATGCTAAAGAGTATACGGATCAGCAGACTGCAGCTATTGATACAAAACTCAATACCCATATCAAAGATGATGAAGGGCATACTAGATGGTTTGGTAATTCGGGTGGATCAGCTAATGCTAAAACATTAACCACAGCACATTACTTACCAACAACCCAAGCAGGCGTACCAGTGAACGGAGCTTCTTTCCGATTCTTTAATATGCATACCAACACTGGTGCTACTACAATTTCAATCACTCACGCAGGGGGTACAACACAAGCGTACCCCATATTTTTAAACGGGGGTCAACTTAAAGCCAACGACCTACCTAGTGGGATAGTTTACACTCTATGTTACGCAGGTGGGGCTTTTCAATTACAGGGTAAAGGGGGTGGTTACTCGCAAGGCGCCCTAATAAAAGCGCAAGACCTTGTTAACCGACCATATATAGTAACAAATGAAATAAACCCAGTGGACATCAATAATTTGAGCAATACCGCAACGTTTTTCAACTCAGAAATAGCCACAGTTAACGGTGTCGAATATGCGTTTGCGTGGGCGAACGCATACTCTTTAGGTCAAATATTTTACTGTTGGGAAGTGCTTACAGGTAGATTAGTATGGAAAAAGAATGTTCCGATTGGCTATGCATATGGCACTCGTATTATTGTATATAACGATAAGTTGTATGTAGGCGTGTACGGTCATGACGAGACAACAACGCAAAACAGTTATGGATTAGAAGTGTTAAACCCTGTAAATGGGGCACGTATTTCGCTAGTATTCGGTACTGTCCCATCATCATACGCGGACAGGGCTGCCGACATTTGTTTATGGGATAACGGCGCAACCAAAGAAGTGTTACTGCTTGCTACTAACTACAGTAATGGGTATTCGTGGATTGCTAGATTTAATCCTACTAGCGGTGCATTTCTAGGGGTTAGTGCTAACTTAGGGGGTAATCACACAGATATTATACCTCACAGAATGCAAACCGTAGGAGACTACATTTTTTTAGCTAGTTCAAAGTGTATGTACCAACATAAAGGGGCTAGTTTTAGTTACATAGGAAAAGTCCCTTTTACCTACGAGTATCAAATGTTAGGGCTAGCCGCTAACAACGCGGGAGGTATATCTGTTATACACGTATACGGTATAGTATATGTCTATTCGACGTCCCTAGCTCAACTGTCAACTTTTAGTGTTAACGGTCCAGAACCTTCTGGGTTATCTATCAAAGGTGACTTAATGAGTTGTGCTACGAAGTCGGGTGTGCATATGTACCGTCTTGCGGCGGATGCTAAATCTGCCAGTTTTATAGAGACAATAGCCGCGTCGTGCGACGTTTCAAATGTAGCTACAGTAGCGAATGTAGGTTTTTCCGAAAACGCTGTAATACCGCCAATAAACGCGTCGAGAACGATCGCTTCTGTACTTTCTAAAACCTTAAAATTACAAAGATAGAGGAGCCTTAAAACATGGGAAACATATTTTTATTTTTACAAGACACAAACGAACATAATATAAAGCGCATCGGGGCACATCATTACGCGCCCGACTTGTTAACGGAGGAAGATTTAAAACTAGGTATCCTAGTAGACGAAGTGCCACAGGCTGACAATATTCCTGGTAAAAGCGCCGATCTATTTTATAACACAGATACACAGGAGCTATTTTACAAGTATATCGACGTAGTGTTACCGCCTACGTCGCCCGAGCAGATCATGCAAAACTTACAAAACGAATTAAACACTGTTAAAGAAGAAAACAAAGAATTGAAATTAGCATTAGCTGAATCAGCAGAGGCACAACAGCAAGACAAAATAGAAAATCAATTAGCTATTGCCGAAGTAGTAGAAACACTAACAAATAAGGGGGTTTTATAATGGCAAAATTATATTGGGATTTAATTAAAATGAATTTGCGAACAGTTGATCAGGTGCCGATGTTGTGGCGAGAAGCTGTACAAGCATTACTCGATAAGGAAAACAAGTAGACGCAGCATTAAGCTAGCGTTATTTTTTATGCCTAAAACGTAAAAAAGAGGCTCACTTTAATGAGCCTCCTAATCACAAAATAAGAACGAATGTTCCTATCCGATTTCTATTATTACACATCGGAGGGAAAAAAGATATGAAAATTTGCAACAATACGATTTACAATATGGATTGCCTGGAGGGTATGAAGTACATACCTGACAAATCAGTTGATATGATTCTATGTGATTTACCCTATGGAACAACTGCCTGTCGTTGGGATTCAATAATCCCATTTGATCTTTTATGGGAGCAGTATGAGCGAATAATCAAAGATAACGGGGCCGTTGTATTAACAGCAAGCCAGCCCTTTACAAGTAAATTAGTTATGTCCAACCTTAAATTATTTAGGTATGAGTGGATTTGGAAGAAAGGAAATCATGTAACAGGGTTTCCTAATGCTAATCGAATGCCCTTGAAAAACCATGAGAATGTATGCGTGTTTTATAAAAAACTACCTAAGTACAATCCACAGGGTGTTGAGTTTGTTAAACCTAAAGTAGTTATTAGGAATTCACCAAAAATGCAAGTCTTGGGGAAAAATAATGAAACATTAAACAACAAACCTTTTGTCGTGAAGAAAAAGAATTTTCCTAAGTCAGTTGTAGATTTTCCGCGCGATAGTGGCACATGGCACCCAACACAAAAACCAATTGCATTATTTGAATACCTAGTGCGCACTTATACAAATGAAGGTGATACTGTTTTGGATAATTGTATGGGTGGATTTACTACTGCAGTTGCGTGTGACAATACAGGACGTAACTGGATAGGCTTTGAATTAGAACCTGAATACTGTGAAAAGGGCAAAGATCGTGTAAATGTAAATCGAGAGATTTTGGGATTATCACAAGTAGAAATTATAAAAATATAGTTAAAGTCACTTCTCGTTTGAGTAGTGGCTATTTTTTGTGTGAGGTGTCTGAGATGAGCGAAGAATGGTATTCGAATAAAGATTTGTTCGAACAAATTCAGGCGTTACGAGGTGAAATGCAGGAAACCCGTAATTTGATTCAACAATACAACGGATTACGTGAAGAGTACCACGATTTAAAACTAGACGTGGATGAAGTAAAAGAATTGATGGTAAAAATTGAAGCCGTATCTATCGGAAAAAATAAAGTTCTTGAAGCAATTCGCAATTGGGGGGGATGGGCAGTAGCCATTATTGCCCTTATCCTAAATTTTTTTAGACTATAATTTGGAGGTTATTCTATGAAAATCAACTGGAAAGTACGTTTACATCATAAGCCGTTTTTAGTGGGAGCATTTTCATTATTACTATTATTGATTCAACAGATTGCGGCTTTATTTGGCTTTGATACTACAATTTACAATGAACAAGTTACAGATATTTTTAATACTGTGCTTGCCTTGTTAGTTTTATTTGGTGTTGTGAGTGATCCGACTACACCAGGTATGAATGATAGTGAAAGAGCTTTGGGGTATTCCCGAAAGGATGATATTAAATGACAAGCGTAACTCAAACATGTCGAGATTTAAGCGAATTAACTGCAGCTGCTCAAACAGCTTGTCGGCTACTCTTTCAGGAATGCTTCAAAGCTGGCATTGTAGACATTTTTATCACAGAAACATACCGCAGCCAAGCGCGCCAAAATTACTTATATGAGCAAGGGCGAACGAGACCAGGGCAAGTAGTTACCTGGACACGCAATAGTAATCATACATCACGTAGAGCCTGGGATATTGCTGTTGCACCACCGCGGAATTTATATGATATTTCTACCTTATCAAAGGTGGGGGCAATTGCTAAAAAGCTAGGCATTGAATGGGGTGGATATTGGGAGGCTGGAAAGTACGATGCACCGCATTTTGAAATTCCTACAACATGGAAGATTCCTGCAGGCTACAAATTAGAAGGACAAGTAATTGTACCAATAAGTAGTGCTGTAAGAGTACAGCTTATTGTAGAGGAAAAACCACAACAAACAGAAAAGGATGATGATACGATGAAATTCACTAGCACAACCGCAAAAGCTGCTGTACGTGATTACATTCAACAAGCCGTTGACAAAAAGGTGATTGATAAGTCATGGCTTGAAAAATTCGATAATGGAACTATGACAAGTGGTGATTTTGAAGGTTTAAAAATCATTATTGCACAACGTAGCGCTTAACAGCAGAAGCCTGTTACCTTAATTGGTAATGGGCTTTTTTTATTTCCACAAATTAATACTTGTCAAAATACAAACATCTGTTCTAAAATAATACAAACGAATGTTCTCATTGAGAGGTGTGGAATGATGAAAGAACAACTCATTAAAGCAATGCAACGGAACCAATTATTAAATATGATGTACATGGCTAAGGACGGCAACGTGTCAAAAAGGCGTATCAAGATTATTAAAATTGTTGGTGATTCGTTTCAGGCGTATTGTTTTACAAGGCAAGCCAAGCGCACATTCATGATTGATAGTGTATTAGCAGTTGTTCCAATCAGCCACAAGGATCGTTCGGTTGTATGCTGAAACCTGAACAACGGAAACTTTTTCATAAATTTTTAATTCTAGAAATGGCTTTTCAATCATTACAACGTGACTTCCCTGTAATTGAAAATCTGAAAATGAGTAAAGTTTATTTACCAATCCTCGAAAGATTACTAAAGGACATAACCCATGATTATTACGATTCAAAAAGATTGTTGGCAAAAGACAAAATAAGATTAGTAAAAGTAGAAAAAATAGACGAGTATTTTAGTGACGTGCATATAGCTACAGCTGGTAATGACGTAATTCTACGATATGCTAATATGGCTTTGAAAACTCAAGTAGAAAAATTATTAATCAGTCACCAAAATAAAGACCAGGCGCTCAATTGAAAGTGAGTACCTGGTTCTTTTTTGTGTATTCGTCATACGGTTTATACTTCTATTGAAGCTCCTTAGCTGCATCTTTTCTTTTTAAAATATACAACGATGTTAACAATGACTAAAACTAAGCATAATGAATAAATGACTATCATTGAGTAATCAAAAAACTTTGGTTCATTCCAGTTAACCATGTCAGTTAAGATATACAAAGCAAATGCTAAAGCAGCCACATATCCGATATTTTTCATAATTTAATGGATGTGATAAGATTATAGGGAAGGAGGCGCTAACCTCCTTCTAAGAGTTACTTGCGACGTTTACCTTTGCGAGGGGGGCGTCGCTTTTGTTTTGGCTTATTTTTCATATCGCTAATGTTTTTTGCTGAACTTGTTAGTAAGTTAAGTACAGTTGCGATAGCTACTAGATAAGCTAGAACCTTATCATAATCCACTTTGTTCACCTCCTTTCTATACTCTTATTATATATCAAGTGATGTATATAAATCAAGTGATTTACAAAAGTTTTTTAATTTATTTTGAAAGGTGATTATCATAGTATTCACCAAGCTTTTCAGCTACGCCTAAGCCCATACGACTGATGTCACTAACACCATCGACATAACGTTTAATTGCCCCTTGTGTAAGTCCGCACTCTTTAAAGATACGATACGATGTATGTTCACCTTCACCATTTTTAGCATCCTGTGCAGCCTTAACAACCGCCTCAACTTTTTCTGTAAGTTTCATGCCTAACACTCCTTTTTTAAGTACATTATAAATCATATGAAATATAAATCAAATGATTTCTATGTCAAAAGAAAAAAGCCACTCGAGTGAGTGACTAGATCCCTAACAATTGCTTTTTCTTAGCGTCAAATTCTTCCTGAGTGATTAATTCATCCTCTAATAGTTCCTTTAATTCTCGAATTTCATCGGCTACATCAAACATATCCTTTTCCTGTTTACCTGCAGGTGCAGTTGACGTTTTAGCCATTGCTTTAAGGTTCTCAATCCCACTTTTTATTTCTAATGCGATATGCGCTGGCACATCGTCAATGATTGCTTTGTTTCCAGTAGATACGATTTCGATAGTAGAGTAAACAAGCTTATTAGAAATGTTTATACTGCTAATTGAAGATAAGGGAATGCTTCTTTCATCGTTTGAAACAATGCCTTTGATTTCATGTAATAAAATACGTTTGTCAGTTACATAAAGCTGTTTGATGCCTTTAACGGATGCACATACAGCTAGTAGAGTTTCACCTTGTTCTGTTAGTCGATCATCGAACATTTGAATTTGTTTAGCCATTGCTTTCTTCTTACCAAAGCCAGCAAATTTGATTGTTTCAGCGATAGTGTCCATGTCATGCACTCCTTACAGATAATTGTAATTTCATTCTATAGAAAATCCTACCAATAGTACATATAAAAAAAACAGACAACCTTATTAGTTATCTGTTTCCTCGTCTATGCGCTGTAGTAAATCACCTAAATTGTTCACTTTCAATGCAACCATGATTTTTTCTAATGCATCCTTTGGATACATTTTTACTTTATTGTTAGCTATTTCACTAATCAAACGTGTTGTAAGTCCAGTTTGTTCAGCTAAATCCTTTTGACTCATATCTCTTTCGGCAAGCAACACTTTTAACCTCGATTTCAAATACATCTGCACACCTACTTTCATTCCGATTATCTTAATTTAATTATAGATTAAGAAATAAAATTACGCAATTAGTAATTGACATTACGAATAAAGTAATTTACTATTTGAGTAACAAAGTTACTTTTATAGTAATTTCGTTATTTTATTAATGAATGAATTACAGTAATTCGTAATTGGAAAGCGAGGTGAAAACGATGGCATTTGAATACTTAGCACAATACACAACATTTGAATCAATAGCAGATATGGACACAGCTGTAGAAAATCACATGGCTGCTCATTACTACGATTTAACAGAATCAGAACGTGCCGTCGTTTTCAAACTTGCTTCTCATAGTTTAGAGAATCCAGGAGCTTGTCATTTGAAAGCTGCCACAATTGCTGCAGCATTGGAGATTAGCACAAAGACAGTTTATAGAGCCATTTCAAAACTGGAATCGTTAGGGATTGTAAAGAAAGAAACGACTGTAAAAAGCAAAGGTGGACAAGGAGCAAGCATCTACATTATTTTGCCTTACAATGTCCCAGCGTCAATGTCCGAGCGTGGAAATGCTGAAAAGCCTTGTGAGAGTAAGGATGAAGTGCAAAGAACTGAAAACCAATCATCTAAATCTTTTAATCATTTATCTTTTAAAACAAGCACTTTACAAGAAATATATAATAATGCTCACGCTGAAAAAGAAGCTTGTAAGGAATACATGAACGAGTACCAAGTGATGTTATTCGACTTCATGAATAGTTTGCCATTAGCTGATAACTTGAAAGACGAATTACACAAGGTTGTATTAGCTGCTCAGGTTCATAATGCACCTGACTTTATAAAAGCTAAGAACGTGCTATTTAAAATCGCTATGGATATTAAAGAGGGCATCTTGACAGTAACAAGCACATTAAGAGCCGTATTTGTAGGAGCGTATAACAAGGCTGTGAAGCGTTCTAGTGTGAAACTTAGCAATTCATCATCTATAGAAGAAACAGCATATAGAGAGCGTCCAGTACCTTTCAATAACTGGCTAGAGGATAGAGATAGTCGTTCGGAAATATGTAGTAGACCAAACTTAGAAAACTGGCTTGAATGGTGAGAGGGGATTAATAATGAATAAATTAGAAGTGTTGATAGAAGCGTTGAAATTTTATGCAGATGAAAGGAATTATTTACAAGAGTATAGCTACAATTCTGATGAATATATGGAATCTGTAGTTGTACATGATGGTGGAGATATGGCAAGAGAAGTATTAGAAAGGTTGGAGATCGAAGATGACTCATTTTGAATATATGGAGCAACAAGGGCAATTATCGATTTTTGATTTAGAGGACCAATATGAGGAAATGAAATTCAAAAAGGCATCCACATTTGTTAGTAAACCTGTTGATAAAAAGATTGTGGTAATGCCACGCAAGGTTGGATATATCGTGGGTAGATAACAGAGCAATTATCGTTGTTTATCTTTAATTGCAAAGGAGTTTAACCCCAATTTAACCCCATTGGTTATTTTGGGATGAAAAAAGCACCTTAACCAATTTGGCTAAGATGCTGTATAAACCTTGATATAACAATATTTAAGTAAAAAGCCGCGTATGCCGTAGTTATTATAGAAAGTTTTAAACCACCACTCCTCAAAGTGGGTGTTCGCAGAAGTTTTCCTGCTTATCCTCATGCACCGTAGTGTGAGGCCCGTCATTCCAACTCCAATAATAAAACTCCCTTTTACAGCTTAAAGGTTAAAACTTAATATTATACGAACAATGCAGCCTTTATGGATATATTAAAGCATGATCGACAAACATGCAAGTAAGATGATTGCTTGAAATAAGTCAATGGGCAGGTGTCCCAAATTATGCAATACGTAACGACAAATGCCTTTAGAAATGAACTAGAGCTTCATATTATTTTCACAAATACGAACAAAAAATACGAACAACCTTTGCTTATTATGGACGACTATGTAAAGATAGGAGCATATAGAGGATTTATCTAGCAAAAAGTTAAGGGAGGAAGCAGAAATGGCAGCTTATCCAAATTGTCCAAAATGTAATTCTGAATACACATATGAAGATGGAACGAATTATGTATGTCCTGAATGTGCGCATGAGTGGAGCATGGACGCAACGGAATCAGAAACAGATGCACTTATTGTCAAAGATGCAAATGGTAATCTGTTAGCTGATGGTGATTCAGTTACGGTTATTAAGGACCTAAAGGTAAAGGGGAGTTCATCCACTTTAAAAATAGGAACGAAGGTAAAAAGCATTCGCCTTGTAGAAGGGGATCATAATATTGACTGTAAAATTGATGGCTTTGGCGCTATGAAATTAAAGTCAGAATTTGTGAAAAAAGCATAAAGAATTGAAAAAGCGTCTAAACTCACAAGAATGTTTAGACGCTTTTTTTATTAGTATTTATTTTAAAAATTTTGCGTAATAAAATGGCAAAGGCCGCACCTACTAAGGCAAAAATCGTATGTAAGAGAGCGATATAGCCTGCTCCCATCAAAAGTGCTCCAAACTCTGTTAAGGAGTAGGTGGTAATATAGAGCTCATTCGTAAGGTTGTCGATAATCGCCCAAACAAATACGGGCACAGAGCTAATGATAAAAACAATCCAAATGTTTTTATAAAAAAGGTAAGACAGACAACCAAAAACGGCATACGAAATAACAAAGCCCATTTGATTGCCAAGTAACGATGAATTAATGGCAAACATGAAAGAAAGTACAATAAATATAAGATGAAAAAAAGATAATGTTTTTTTCATCGGTATGTATTCTTTTTGAATTGGTTTTGAGCTAAAGAGCTGCTGACAGTGGGAACAACTTGCTAAATGCTGCTCTACATATATTAATGTTGGTGCTTGGAGCATTTGTTTCTTATATAAAGGTAATAAATCTTCTACGATTGGGCAATCTTCTGACAAAACTCTCCCTCCATTCCATTACCTTTCATTATATGATTTTTTTAGAGGAAATAAAAAAAGCCTTCCTGAACTTTTCATTCGGAAAACTTGTACATGCACCTGACTATTTGGCTGTTAGTACTTCATTTGTTAATGCTTGAACATCAATATGGGTTTTTTCCTGTACGGCGTCTTTTAATATTTCAGTGCGGAAATATTGGACAGTTGCCTCAAGTGGAATGGCTAAAAGTTTCGATAAGGCATTTTGATACATATAGACGAATTCTTTGTCAGTATTACCTCGCTTTAATTCTGCAAAAGCTTCGTAAAATTGGTCCAGCTTATCTGCAAATTCAAGTAGACGCCCTTCTATCGTGCTATCCTTGCCTTCTTTCATGCGCTCAAAGAAAATGGCTTGAAATTCTTCTGGGATTTCATTGCTAATAAACTTTTCCATCATCTTTTCTTCCACATGCGCTAGCATTTGCTTGAGCTCAGGACTAGCATGTTTTACTGGGGTTTTAATGTCACCAATAAAAACTTCAGCAAAGTCATGATTAATTGTTTTTTCATATAAAGATTTCCAATTAATTTTTACGCCATTCATTTCTTCTAATGTCGCGAAGAACATCGCATATTGTGACACTTTCCAAGAATGGGCTGCCACATTATGTTCTTCAAATTTGAATCGCCCAGGGCAACGAATAATTCGTTCTAAATCATTGAGACTTGTAAAAAATTGATGAATTCCTATATAAATCACTCCTTTTGTTCTATAAGTGCATGTTACTATAAACAATACCCTCTTTGTGAGATTTTCAAACAATTTAACAATGATTCAATTTGTGTTTACAAAGGATTCACAATTACCGAATAAGCAGACGAAGGTTGAATGCTATAATGTAGGGGACTGATGAAAGGGGGAGTACACATCATGTTTTCCATTTATACGCTTCTTCTTTATATACATATTTTAAGTGCGGTTCTTTCGATTGGGCCATTGTTCGTTGTGTTAACGATTGTAAAAAAAATGCGTACAGCTTCAAATGGCGAAATGCCACCATATATAGAATCTTTTAAAGGGGCTATTGACATTGTCAAACATTCAGGACATGTACTTGTAGGATCAGGTATTTTACTAATGTGGTATGCCGGTTACCATTGGAGCACTTCGTGGATTGTTCTCACTTTCCTCGTGATGCTTGCATCCATAGTATTTTTAGCCAGAGCGTTTAAACCAACATTACGGACTTTTAATACACCAGCTTATAATCACCATCGATTTGTTGCTCTATTACAGCGCAAGACGTGGATGTACATTTTGCTATTGCTCATTATGCTATGGCTAATGGTGGCAAAGCCAATTGTTTGGTAACGAGTCTTTTATTATTGAAAAGTCGCACCCCGAGGAGTGCGATTTTTTTAGTTTACTAAACGCTTGAAATAGTTTTTTCGTATCCATAAATAACTGATGAGGAACAGCACAAAGAAACAACAAGAACTAGCAATGGAAACTTGTAAAAATGCTGTAGAAACCATTGTACGCATAGCTAATAAAGTAGTGAGTAATAGCAAAATTGCTATTGTGAACGGTACAAATATAAGAATGGCCAATTCCTTTGCAATTACGGAGGCTAATTCTTTATTAGACAGTCCTAGCTTACGAATGCCCATATATTTTTCTTTTTCCTGTAACAATGTTGTTTGTAAATAGAAGTAAAGTATACTCATGGCTGCACTTAAGAAAATTAAACTTAACATAGAGCCAATGAAGAACATAACGCTTTTAACAAACATTTCCGTATCATATAAGTTGATTTTGGATGTAACGTAACGTTCGCCAGGTAAGGATGGTATATTTTCGGTAATGGTCTTTGCTAATTCTGTATGTGCTGTCCAATTTTCTAATTCATAAATATAGGTTTTATAAACAGGGTAGTCAATCGACTGATAAATAGAATCTGGCACAATGAAGTAAGTTTCCTGAAACCCTGTAGATAGTAGGTTCTTTTCGTTAATTTCAGCGAGTTTGAATGATTTTATATAACGGTCACTAGCAATGTTGGTTATCGGTGCTATACCATGATTCCCAGCAACGGCGATAAATTCATTTTCATTAAGGCTGAATTCCTTTTGCTGTAGCAGGTTGTAATCAGATAATGACATATAGCCAAGGCGTCGATTCTCATCTGATTTAAATTCAATAAAATACTTGTTTGCTTTTACTGCTGCTAGCTTCGCTTCAAGATGGTCTAAATTTGCCTGTATTATACTGTCATCAGCTTTTGGATCCGCGATATATTGAAAGCTATACGGATAATTTCCTTCACTATCTTTCTGAACATTGTAATAAGAGCTAAACAAAATGCTTGTACATAGAAATACGCCACTTAACAATAGGGTAATTAAAAATAGCATATTTGCATGAGATTTCATTTTTGCATTTAAATTCGATGCTAAAAGCATATTTGTTTTGCGAAGGTAAGCGGGAGATTTCTCAAATATTTTCAGAAATAGACGTAAGCCTTGAGCAATGACTAAATAAATCGTACTAATAATGCTAGCGAAAAATAATAAATAATAGAGAACGCTTAAAGACTCTACAATAGCATGCTCAATCTTTAGTAAATAAGCTAAAAGGGAGGTCATTACTATGCTAGCAGCTAATAAAATATAATGTGGTTGAATTGATTTTTCGATAACAGTATCACTTTTTAAAAGCTGTATGGAGGCTTCCTTATTAATAAATTTAGTGACGACTATGGAAATTACCATAAATAAGATTAAAAATAATCCTATTGTTAAACCAATTGCCTGTAGAGGTATATACATACTAAATGTTTCTGCTTTTAACACTACTTTAGCAGCCATTAAGAACAGGGGAGTCATGACAAGACCAAGAACGATTGCTGCTATAATCGCCATAATTCCAATGAATAGATTTTCGCGGAATATTAGTTTTCGTACTTGTTTCATGGAAGCCCCTGTAATCATGAAAATGCCAAGAGTTTTTGTCTTTTTGCGTAAAAATGCCATGATCGAATAGGTGATATAAATAAATGAAAATAAATAAACAAGCATACTAGCAAGCATTAATGAAATGCCAAGTGTTGAGTCAGGATCTAGGCTTTTTAAGCTGGGATGAAAGACGATTACAGAAAATAAAAAGAATATAATGATGGAAAACATACTGCTTAGAAAATAAGACACATAAGTCCATTTATCTCGTAAAATATTTTGGATAACAATGTGGTTAAAGGTCATGTTGCCCACCACCTAGAAAAGCAAGAGTGTCCATAATTTCTTGATAAAATTGCTTACGATTGTTGCCCCGATGTATTTCATTGTATAATTTTCCATCCTTGATAAATATAATACGATTGGCAAAGCTTGCTACGTAAGGATCATGTGTCACCATGAGAATGGCAGTTTGTAGTTCTTGATTGATGGAGGTAAATAAGTCCATCACATCATTGACGGATTTTGAGTCCAGATTCCCTGTAGGCTCATCCGCTAACAATAAGCTCGGTTCATGGATAACAGCACGAGCAATAGCTACTCGTTGCTTTTGCCCACCTGAAATTTCATAAATCCGTTTCGATAATAGCTCCTCAATTCCAAGAAATTGCGCTACATGCTTTAAACGTTGACGCATTTTGGCGCCAGGTATGCTATCTAATGTTAGCGGCAATAAAATATTTTCCTTTACCGTCAACGTATGAACAAGATTAAAATCCTGAAAAACAAAGCCTAATTCAGAACGTCTAAATTTTGCAAGTTCCTCATCATTTAAAACATAGGGATTTCTATTATTAATAATAATATCTCCAGCAGTGGGGCGATCAATTGTGGATACACTATTTAAAAATGTTGTTTTGCCACTTCCAGAGGGCCCCATGACTGCCACAAATTCCTGTTGCTGTAACTGGAAATCAATGCCGTTTAATGCCTTGTAGGTAATCTCCCCGATATATTCTTTTTGCAAATTGGTCACTTGAAGAATGATGTTTCCCAACTTGGAACAACTCCTTTAAATTGATTTGATAGCTTTAGTATAAAAAAGGAGCGATCAATAACCCATTTCGCTTGATGACGGGAATATGACAAAGTTGTCATATTCATTTTTTAAGACTGCTTGAGAAATTGATGGAAAACGTAGTGTGATCATGTGAGGAATCCAAGGTGAAGGGATGGTCTAGTATCGTTAAAACCTTTTTCACTAAAAATAATCCTATGCCTGTTGCTTCTCCATTTGTTCGTCCTTTTTTGCCCGTATAAAACAAATCAAAGACACGAGAAATTTCGCTAGTAGGGATAGTCTCACCACGGTTATCGATATGCAAAATGTCGTTGTCATAATCAATATGGATAGTGCTTGCAGCTTCACTATATTTGACAGCATTATTTAATACTTGGTAAAGAACAACCTTTAACCATTTACGATCGGAGTATATCATTTGATCTTCCACCAGCGTTAGTTTTGGGAAAACCTCTTTTGTAATAAAAAAATCTTTCAAATCATTCACGACTTCTTTTACAAGCTCTTTTAAAAGAATAGGCTCAATTTTTAAATCAGCTACTAAGTTTGAACTACGCTCATACGTTAATAGTTGATTGAGTGTAAATGTCAGCTTATCACATTCTTTACTAATTGTTTGCCATTGCTGTAATTCGTTAGAAGTCTTGGTGGACGCAGATTGTGTAAGTAATTGAATAACAGATAGCGGTGTTTTCATTTGATGTGCAAAATGTGATAATACAAGGTGTTTTTCCTCCGCTTTCTCGTCTAATTGTTGCTGTTGCGTTAAAAATAAATATTGCATTTGTCTTAGTTTTTCACTATAGGCTTGTTCGATTGAAGCTTGGGGCTCATACAGATGAAGGTCGTCCCTCGATAGTTCATCTTTTTCTAAGTGTGTATATAGTCGTCTCCTTCGGTAATAACGGCCAACAAGCCAAAGGATAAATAGAAAGCTAACGAGAAAAATAAAATAAAAATAATGCGCTGTTAAATCATCCAATGCTTCAATCATCCAAGGTAAGAGAAGAAAGCTGATACCATAAAGAATAATAATACTCATATGATCTTTAAAAAACAGCTTCATTTTTCTTCCTCCACAAGTTGATAACCTAAGCCTCGAATGGTTTTAATTTCAAGCTGAGAGTGGATAGCTTCGAATTTTCTTCGTAGTCGACCAATGTTCACAGATAATGTGTTTTCCTCCACAAAGGTTTCATCATCCCAAATAGCACTTAATAGTTTTTGCCGAGCTACAACATTTGGATAGGCCTCGAATAATAGTTTACTGAGCTGCATTTCTTTTAATGTTAACAGGCTTTCATTGCTATCTGTTTGAAGACGGACTGTGTCTGGGTTTAATGTAGTATTGGCTATTGTAATGGTAGATGTATCAAAGGAAGCATACTCACCATATGTACGCCGAAGTAACCCATTTACTTTTGCCATAAAGACATCTAGTGAAAATGGTTTAGTAATAAAGTCATCGGCACCATTTTCAATACCGTATACTTGATCGATATCATTGACTCTAGCTGAGACAATGATGATGGGACAAATGGAAAGCTGACGAATTTTACGTGACCAAAAATATCCATCAAAGGTTGGGAGATTGATATCCATAATGACTAAATGAGGTTGGATGTCATTGAACTCTTCTATGATGTGCTGAAATTGTTGCACTGTATGGCATTCAAACTGATATTTCGATAAATGTTCGACAATCAGTGAAGCTATATTTTTATCGTCCTCTACTATGTATATCTTGTACATTTCTATCGACCCTTCCTTCGTTCTTTACTTTATAATGTACCCTTTTTCCATAAATCTATAGAAGAATTGTACCTTGGAACATTAAAAAAGAGCTACCACAAACTTACTTGATTCTATTTTTAGATAAATCTCCTGTTAGACCTTTAGAATTATAAAGAATACTTTAAGTTTGAATAGAAAGAACTAATTATGATATATGCTTTCTTTGATTTCAAGCGCTTTTCCCGATAAAGTAAAAAATACCCAGCTGTTAAGTTTTCTTTAAGAAGTATGACGTATGATGATTAAATAGATATATTAAAGTTTTAATTAAAACATAGATAAGATTTAACGAAAAAATCATCTCAATGGGAGAAATGATCTATTGTGGGTAAATTCAAGTTAAAGTTATCATTTCTTATTGTTTGTATGACAATAATGATTGTACTGGCGACATCTGGTGTTAGTATTTGGAGTAGCTATCAAAGTTTTAACGAAATTTTGATGGAAAATAATCATGTTATGCAAGATACATACGTAAAGGGATCTTCCGCAATTAAAGACGGCTATCTAGAAGACTCGAAGAAGGAAGATATTACATTAGAACCATTTTTGGAACAGATAGCTTCTAATGAACCAATTATTCCTTTTAGCCTGTTTCTTAAAAAGGTTATTGTCCCTATCCTTTTAGTCATAGCTATAGTAGTGGTGCTCGCTATATGGCTTGCATTAAAAATAGTACGCCCCCTAAATGAGCTTTCGACCATGATAGAAGTTGGCGAAAACGGGCAGGGGAACGGACATATTGCTGATTGGTATGATGAAGCAAAGTTGCTGAAAAAAAACGTACAAAATATGATGATTTGCGCAGAAAGTAAAATTACTGATTTAACGGATCAATTAAATTTAGACTCATTAACAGGTATTCCGAATCGCAGAATAATGGATCAAACTCTCAATGAATTAATTATTAATAAAGTTCCGCATGCAGTTATCTTAATTGATCTAGATGATTTTAAAAGTATAAATGATACGTATGGTCATACCGTAGGAGATGAAGTTTTAAAAGCTTTCGCTCATCATATGCAGCTCAATATGGAGGAGCAAGGTATGTGCTTTAGATATGGCGGAGAAGAGTTTATGATTATTTTGCCTTCAAGGAGTATAGATGAAGCGGTAGAACTTGCAGAAAGTTTGCGGGTTAAACAGGCCTTACAGGAAACTGCGTGTGGTAGACCTGTTACAATGTCTGCCGGAATTACTGCTTTTACACCAAATGTACAGAGCCCAAATCAATTGATAGAAATTGCAGATCATGCTCTGTATAAAGCAAAACAGTCAGGGAGAAATTGTTTATGTGTAGTACGGAATATGAGACAAATGATTATTAAATCATGAGTAAAAGCATGCTGGCTTTCTACACTAGCATGCTTTTTTGTCGTCATTCTTGTTCAGAGATAGTTTGAAAAAGAGTTGTTGTTTCCTGCATAGGCAAAACATTTAACTCAGACAATAGAGTACGTTTAAAAGAACGGTAAATTTTTATAGCCTCTGCTCGGTTCCCAATATTAGCATAGTGCTTGATTAATGGCTGGACAGCTTGATCGGAATATGGATTTAACTCTAAAGCTATAAGTAACGAACGTTCTAGGTTTTTGACATCCTGAACTTGTTCATAATAATAGGCTAGTTCTTTCAGTAATTGAGTAAATAATTTATTCATCAAATTTGCTTTACTAGCAATCCACGGGTAGGCCATGGTAGCCATGAATTCTCCACGATAGTCTTGAAGGAGTGCTTCAGCGCTTTCTATATCCAATTTTCCGGTTTGTTCTTTTTTATTCAAAATAATCTCTAAGTCATTAGCGTCACATTGAATATGGTCTAATGTTAAAATATAACATCCGTTCGTATAATCGATTACCTCTAAAAAGCCATATGCTGAAAGGGAGGAGCGAAGGTATGAGACAGTGGTATGCAGTTGAACCCTTGCTTTATTAAAATCAGTATAACTCCACAGATTATCAATAATAGTGTCACGAGGCACAGGGGTATTGAGATGTAACAAAAGTAGTGCAAACAATTCTTTCGTTTTAATAGTCCGCCAATGGAGAGGTTTTCCTTCATAGGAAACAACAAATTCTCCGAAGCATTTTATTTTTAGCAATGGCTCTGAATGAAATAATGTTGGCAATGACGTTATTTTTGGCTGAAGAAGATCCTCAATCCTTTGAATAGTCGTCGCTAAGCGAGATGTTGAAATGGGCTTTAACAGGTAATCAATGGAATGTAGTTCAAAGGCTTGAACAGCATAGTCTCGATAGGCTGTAACAAAAACAATGTAGATGCTATCATTCCACGATTTTAATAGTTCGGCAATGTCTAATCCATTCATACTTGGCATTTCAACATCTAGAAATGCTACTTGAAAGTCCAAGCTCGGCCCCTCTGTAAGGAGATCTTTTACAGATGTAAAAGTTTTTATAACCTCAATCCTATCAAATTTTTGCAAGTGTTTCTCCATACTAATAAGTGCTAAAGGCTCGTCATCCATCAATATCGCCCGAATCAAAATAAAAAACACGACCTTTCATTTCAGTCTAGAGGTTATTAGATTGAGATATCTATCCTTTGTATGGATATGTGGATATTTGCTACTGAGATGAATTGTTCAGTGATGTTGTATGGTAGCAGACATATTTAGTTTCTATGCATGTTGCCACGTTTACTTTACGATTTGAAAATGTTTTTGAATTCTTTTATTGCCCTTAAATAGTAAATATCTAATATAAAAAATACTAGTCTAAACAATGAATTTTTTCCATCTAATTGGACAATTTGCTAAAAAAATAATCGAAATTGTATAATTTTCCGTTTTTATAGTAATAATTCCTAATATCAGGCAGACAGTCCTGAGTTATTAATTTGTAAGCTTATTGTTGCTTGCATACTAGATTATTTGACTCTAGCGTGCTAACAGCAGACTTGCAAAAAATAATAAAATATTGGAGGTATTACTAAACATGAAGAAGAAAGCTTTAGCTTTAGCAGTAACATTGACCGTTAGTTTGAGCCTATATGCCAGTCCTTCCTCTGCGAAAGACAATTCCGGCAATATTCTATGGGCACTCCCTCAAATTTATAATTTAACCGTTGGAGAATTTCAACAATTGGCAGAAATGGATTCGTTTTGGTTTTATCCAGAGCAAGATTTAGTGAAAGACACATCTAATACAGAAAAAACATTGGAAGATGAATATGTCATTAAAGGCGGTGACACATTATTTTCAATCGCACGTAAAAACGATATAACAGTAGATGAATTAAAAGTATGGAATAACCTTGGTACAGATTTGATTTTTGCTGGTGAATCTTTAGCTATAAAAGCTTCGGCAGCTAAACCAAAACCTAAAACATCCGAAGCAGTTTCAACAAGGGTTGCTTCAACAGCAAAAACGAAACCTGCGAGCGCTCCATCAAGTGGATCTGGTAGAACGTTAACAATGCGTGCTACAGCCTATACTGCCTATTGTGAAGGATGCTCTGGAATTACAGCGAATGGAACAGATATTCGATCCAATCCAAATTTAAAGGTAATTGCGGTTGATCCTCGTGTCATCCCGCTTGGCTCAAAGGTATGGGTAGAGGGATATGGTGAGGCGATTGCAGCTGACACGGGTGGAGCTATTAAAGGAAATAAAATTGATGTCTTTATTCCTACCGAGGGACAAGCTCTTCAATGGGGCGTCAAAACAGTAACCGTCAAAATTTTAGACTAAAACATGAAGGGATTTCTCATAGGAGAGATCCCTTTTGTGCATGTAACGACCTCGGAAAATTAATAAGAAGTGCATAAGTATTGATTAACTTGGAAACCATCAGAAATAGAGGAGGTATTTTTATGAAAAAAATTAGCTTAATTAGCCTTTCTTTATTAGTTTTAGTTGGTGGTTGTAGTTTCTTTGATAAGAAAGAAGAAAAAGTACAAGTAAATGCATCATCCCCTTTAACAGCTACTGCAAAAGTCGTTGGTGCAAATAACGAAAGTTATGGGAATGCGTATTTTCAGGAAGAAGATAATGGTGTAATGATGACACTGGCATTATCTGGCCTACCACCAGGTACACATGGAATTCACATTCATGAAGTAGGGAAATGTGAGCCCCCTAAGTTTGAATCGGCTGGTGCGCACTTTAATCCGACCAACAAAGAGCATGGTAAGTTAAATCCAAATGGTTATCATTTAGGGGATTTACCTAATCTAGAGGTTGGTGACGATGGCAATGTCGATTTGAATTTCTTAGCAGAAGGGCTAACATTACAAAAAGATCAACCAAATTCGTTGTTAGACAGTGACGGAAGTTCAATTGTTATTCATGAATCGGCAGATGACTATAAAACAGATCCAGCAGGTAATTCAGGTTCAAGAATTGCTTGTGGCGTTATTCAGTAAAAGAGAAACTGTATTCAATCATCATTGGATACAGTTTTTTAGTTTTTGTTATTTATATGATCTTATAATTTTCTTTCCTAATAGGGGATTAATCAATTAAGGCTATTTATTTGATTACATTGATAATCGCTGTTCCTTTTTTGGGGGATTTGATTGAAATATCTGTGATACAGGATTATATACTTGTAATCACAATGATTCTACAAATGACAAAACGGGTGTGACTGTATCGTAAATTTTTGATGTAATACAATAGTAGTCTGCTCTATTAATAGCTGGCCCTCGGTTTCAGTCAGGTGTTAATAGGCAGATTTTTTATTATTGGGAATTAAAAAGGGATTTTTTGTAACTTAATTGTTCTAAAATTGAGATCGATTTTATATTTATAATGCATAATGAGTATAATTTATTGCATTTTATCGAAGTCCTATTGTATAATTCTTTTATCAGAAAATTCAATTAAATAAAAGAGGGGTGATACAATGGGTAAATTGTTGAATTCAAAATTTGAGACATACTTAATGGATCAAGAATTTGACCGTAAGGAAGAGGAAGAAAGAAATGAGGAGTCATTAGCAATCGTGCAATATGAGGAATATCCAGAAGGATTTTTTACAAGTTTATAATAAATACTTGATGGGCTATGTTGAAAGAGATAATAACTTTTAACATAGTCCATTTTTTGTGTGTCCTTGCAATTTTAAGTGCATATAAATTTATTAAGTCACTTCATATTAATGGGTCTTACTGCGTATATACTTTTATAAAATAGATTCATGTATAATGAGAAACAAAAATGCGTATAGAGGTGTCGTTATGTCAAAAGCTATAACATTAGAAGAAACAATGTATCAATGGTTTGAACATTTTCACAAATACCCTGAAGTGAGCTGGAAGGAGTTCGAAACGACAAAAAAATTAGCGTCAATCTTAGAAGAATTGGATGTTTCCTATCGCTTGCTTGGGGATGTACCTGGATTAATTGCAGAAATTGGAGCAGGTGAAGAAGTTGTTGCGGTTCGTGCTGATATTGATGCATTATGGCAAGAAGTGGATGGGAAATGGCAGGCCAATCATTCTTGTGGTCATGATGCTAATATGACTATGGTGCTTGGGGCATTATTACTACTTAAAGATCAACCATTGCAACATCGCGTCCGTTTTATTTTCCAACCTGCCGAGGAATTAGGGAATGGTGCAGTTGCTGCTTTTGATCGAGGAGCTGTAGAGGGGGTATCCCATTTATTTGGTGTACATTTAAGACCTATTGAAGAGCTACCGCTTGGTAAAGTTTCACCAGCTATTCATCATGGTGCTGCCTATTTCCTAGATGGGACTATTCAGGGAATTGACGCTCATGGAGCGAGACCGCACCAAGGGAAAAATGCTATTGATGTCATTATGGCTGTTCAACAAATGCTAAACAGTATTCATCTATCGCCTTTTGAGCCACATTCTGCAAAGTTAACAAAAATAATAGCAGATGGCGGTAGTACAAATATTATTCCAGGGAACGCTAGTTTCTCGATGGACATTCGAGCACAGCATAATCAACAACTTGAATTACTTCGTAACAAAATTGAATCTGGCTTAAAATCAATTCAGCAACAATTTGAAATTGATATGGATTGGAAGTGGCTTGATTTCACACCAGGCGCGGAGGTTTCAGCAATTGCTGCAAAAATGGCGAAAGAAGCAATTGTTCAAGCATTGGGCGAGGAATATTTAGCAGATGAAATAACGACGCCAGGCAGTGATGATTTCCATTTTTATACCGTGAAGAAGCCAGAATTAAAAGCGGCAATGATTGGAATTGGGGCAAACTTAACACCAGGATTACACCATCCTAAAATGACATTTGATCGTAGCGCATTAATCGATGCTGCCAAAGTACTTGCTTGCGTATTAGAAAAAAAACCTGAATAAAAAAATATTTTTTTAGCTATATGAAAAATGCAATAATTTTTTCATATAGCTTTTTTTGCATGAACATCTTTTGAAATGCATGGATATTTAAGGGTTTGCGGAGCTTTTTATTGCTACTTGAAAGCGTTTTATTGCCCTAAAACAAAGGGATTTGCTAGAGAAGCATAATTTTTTTGCGTTGACTTTTAATTTTTTGAATATTAAGCTAAAAAACGTAAAAAATTATTTGCGTCGTTGAAAAACCGAAAAGGGATTTGGTGCAAAAAAAGGGGATGGAAAAATGAAAAAGGATATAAATGCGGGCTGGGCACTACTAACTTTTGCAATTATGATTATTACAATGTTGATTACAGTAGTTGTTTTAGAGCAAAGTCCTCACGTACCTCTTCTTGTCGGCACAACTGTAGCAGCAATTGTTGCCAAAATGCATGGATACAAATGGTCGGAAATTGAAGAAATGATGTATAAGGGGATACGTTTGGCATTACCTGCCATTGTCATTATTATTTTGGTAGGTTTGACAATTGGAGCATGGATTGGCGGCGGGGTCGTAGCAACGATGATTTTCTATGGCTTAAAGCTAATATCTCCAGCATGGTTTTTAGTGACAATTATGATATTATGCTCGATCGTGTCATTAGCTATTGGTAGTTCGTGGTCGACGATGGCGACAATCGGCGTCGCAGGCATGGGTATTGGTTTAAGTATGGGTATTCCAGCGGCTATGATTGCCGGTGCGGTTATTTCAGGTTCTTACTTTGGAGATAAAATGTCACCATTATCAGATACAACGAATCTGGCAGCTGGTTTAACAGGTACAAATTTATTTGAACATATTAAGCATATGCTTTATACAACAATTCCAGCGTTAATTATTTCACTTGTTGTTTTCGGATTTTTGGGCAGAAAATTTGCAGATGTTTCGATGAAATCGGAAGAAATTTTAACAACGTTAAAAGTGATGGAAGAAAGCTTTGTTATTTCTCCTTTACTATTACTTGTACCAGTGGGTGTTATTGTTTTAGTAGCTAAGAAAGTACCAGCAATTCCAGCTTTAATTATTGGGATTGTATCAGGTTTCTTACTACAAATTTTTGTACAAGGTGGTTCGGCTGCAAGTGCTGTACAAGCATTACAAGCTGGATTTGAAATCTCGACAGGCAATCACATGGTTGATGATTTATTTAACCGTGGTGGTTTAGATTCTATGATGAATACGGTTTCAATGACCATTGTGGCGATGACTTTTGGTGGTATTTTAGAGTATTCAGGGATGTTGAAAGCTCTTATGAATGTAATCGTGAAGTTTGCTAAATCTACGGGGAGTCTTATTGCTTCAACAATTGCAGCGTGTGTCACAACGAATGCAACTTGTTCAGAGCAATACATTTCAATTGTAGTCCCTTCACGGATGTTTGCAGGTGTCTATCAGCAACGAGGCCTACATTCTAAAAATCTATCTCGTGCTTTAGAAGATGGGGGAACATTAACATCCGTTTTCTTCCCATGGAATACTTGTGGTGTGTTTATTTTAGCGACATTGGGTGTAGGCGCTATGGAGTATGCACCATATGCCATTCTTAATTTCATGGTACCTATTATTTCCATTATCTATGGTTATATTGGTTTTGCTATTGTTAAATTAACGCCAGAAGAAATGGCGGAAGCAGAGAAACGTAAAAAGGAACAAGAAATGGAAAACACTGATAATATGGTAATGGTTGATTAATCATATGAATTCTCGTAGATGCTTAGCATTTACGAGAATTCCTTTTATATAATTGGTTAATAGGTGGCGAAATTTAATTCATAAATGGTGCGAGGTCGACCCTGTTGATGTGTCATTTCTTCGCCAACGACCTTAGCATACCCTTGATCTACTAGTTTTTTTATAATACGCTCAGTTGTACGTCTAGTAACCTGTAGGTATTCTGAAAGATTCTGCGATGTAAATTGTGCGGATTGCCTTTCATGACTAAAATTGATGATTTTAGAAATATTTAATGGACTTAAGCTTGTATTTTTGGCCATTTTTAATACATAAGGATCATCTGTTTTTAAAGATAATTTACCTTCTGATTTGGGAAAGGGACCTAAAAGGTTTTTATGTTCATCTAGAATATAAATTTCAAATGGTTTCGAAAATGTTAAAGCATGCTGAGCATTTTGGGTGGCTTCTAACATGGAGTGCCCATACCCGAAGGCTAGTTTAAATGGTATTTCAATTTGTTTAATAAGCTCTTCTAAAGTTTCCTTTTCGAGTGCATTTTGTAAATGGCCAGCAGTTGTATAAAGCTCAAAGCTTTGTGATGAAATTTGTTTATATGTTGAAAAGGTAGCCTTCGCAATTTGATTTAAAATAGCTGAATCAAAGGAAGAATCCGTAGGGAATTCTAAAAATCCAACTACGGCCTTAAATGATTCCGATTTTGTTAAAAGTGATTTTGATCTGGTTTCTTCGAGACATTGAATAATAGAATTCGTGGCATCTATCATGCGCATGGCAGGTATTTGATGTGCTTGTAATGTATCAAAAACACTGTGGATACTTGTAATTACGAAATCTATGCTTTTGGTATTCCACAGCGCAATGTGACGCTTTAAAATATTTTCTGTTGGTTCTGTAATAGAAATATGTTGAATATGTGGCTTCGAACCCTTATAGTCAATTTCTGTTAAAACGTTATCTACAAATGCTGGATTCATTACATCAATTGAAATTCTATTGATCGGTATAGCATGTTTAGCTACTAGTGATAACAGAGTTGTAGAGATAGTTGTTTCATCTTGTTTTATATAATTCCAAGGTATTGGTATTTCCGATAGGAGAGGCTGAGCATGTAAAAAGGGTAATGTACCTCCGAATAAAAGAGCATCACAAGGTTTAATTTGCTTCATTAAAATTGGCGCCTCAGAGGGGTGGTTGTATAGATAAAATTCTAATTGAATATTGTCTATATTTTGTGCGATACTAATAATACGCTTCATAAATGCTTTAGAACAAATAATCGCTATTTTCGTAGACATGGGCATCGTTCCTTTTCTATTTTTTTAAATATTTAGCGACGTATTAGCGACGTATATAACGACAAAGGAGACTGATTATTATGAAAATCCAACAAGTAGAAATTTATGCTATACATTTACCGCTAATTGATCCATTTATTATTAGTTATGCTACATATGATACAATGCCTTCTATTATTTTAAAAGTAACAACTGATACTGGTATTGTAGGTTATGGTGAAGCGGTTCCTGATGAACATGTAACGGGGGAAACATGGGAAAGTACATATGCTGTGCTTCAACATCATCTTGCACCTGCTGTTATTGGTGAAGATCCAATGGCCTTTGAAAAATTGCACGATAAAATGAATAAGATTGTAAAAGATGTTCCGGCAGCAAAGGCAGCTATTGATATTGCTTGCTTTGATATTGCTGGGAAAGCATTGGGGGTTCCAGTATATCAGCTTTTAGGTGGGCGTTATCATGAAAAATTCCCTATTACACATGTGTTAAGTATTGGAACGCCCGAGGCAATGGCTGAAGAGGCTGCGAAGCGTGTAGAGATGGGGTATCGTTCATTTAAAATGAAGGTAGGTACAGAGGTAATCCGTGATGTTGCTCGTATTAAAGCAGTCAGACAGCAAGTAGGTGAAGATATCGCCATCCGAGTAGATGTCAACCAAGGGTGGGGGAATGCTGCAACTACATTACAGGGCTTACGTGCGATGAAGGATTTAAATATTGATTGGTTAGAGCAACCCGTTGATAGTGAAGATATCGATGGAATGGTTGAGATTAAGTCAAAATCTGATGTACCTCTAATGATTGATGAAGGAATTCGAGGAGTACGTGAAATGCGTGAAATCATCGCCAAGCGTGCTGCGGATAAAGTAAATATAAAATTAATGAAATGTGGAGGCATCTATCCTGCAATGAAGCTAGCAGTTATGGCAGAAATGGCTGGTATTGAATGTCAAGTTGGTTCCATGGTAGAGTCATCTGTTGGCTCTGCGGCAGGTTTCCATGTAGCATTTTCTAAAAAAATTATGACAAGTGTTGAATTGACAGGGCCATTGAAGTTCTCAAAAGATGTGGGTAATCTTCATTATGATGTTCCTTTTATCTGTTTAAATGAACAACCGGGTCTCGGTATTGATGTAGACGAAGCTGTTATGAAGGAATTGTGTAAGTTTTCAACTGTTGTCACAGCCTAAGGAGGCGAAACATGGAAAAAATATATGAAGGTATGCTAGGGGAGACTCCATACTTTGTCACAGAGTTAGCAATTCAACATTTACAACAAATCGAAGACTTGCAGGTGGAGGTATATGAAGCTTTAGCTGATAAAAGCATCTTACAGCCATTGAGCACCGAGGAATTCGAATATATTCTATGTGGACAAGGTATGATGATAGGCGCCTATGCAGGTGAGAAGTTGATTGCCTTCCGTGCCCTATTAAACCCTCCTATTGATGAGGAACATCTTGGGTATGATTGTGGAATTCCTGAGAGTGAATTTAATCGAGTTTTGTATCAGGAGATTTCTAATGTTTCACCAAAGTACCGTGGCTATGGCTTACAAAAAACATTAGCGACAATAGTGATGAGTAACATCGATGTGGAAAAATATGATTATGTATGTTCTACAGTCAAGCCATTTAATATTCCGAGCTTAAAGGATAAGTTCGCTCAAGACCTCGTTATTAAAGGATTAAAAATTAAATATGTAGACAAACTACGTTATATATTCTTTAAGGATTTACGTCAAGAGATCCCTTTATTGACAGAAAAACAAGTGATCAACATGGAAGATACAGCGGCTCAGCAGCAGCTTTTGAAGCAAGGCTTTCTTGGCACGTCTATGTATGCCGAAAATAATGATTGGTTTGTAGTATACGAAAAATAACATACAAAGCCTTAGCTTTCACATGAATTTGTGGAAGCTAAGGCTTTTTTGTCTTGCTACTATTTCTTCATTGGGCAAAATCCGCAAGCCATTAATCCCGGTATATCTTTCGAAAAACAACACGATTTACGGACAGGGACATTGACTAAATTTGTTGGACTTAGACCCCCTGTATATTGTGCCCACCAAGATTTATTAGAGAAGCGTGCCCATGTTTTAGGGTCCTCCAATATTTCTATATCGTCCATTGCTTGATCGGCTAAGCCAGGGTTCGATAGTAAAATATGATAATGCCATAGTAAATAGCCAAAGAAATTTTCCCATATAGTAAGAGGGGAGATTGAAGTTACTTTTCGAAGTTGTTGAACAATCACATGACCATCGTATAGAATTTTTTCAATGACCACCTGACGTTCATTCTCCTCAACATAGCGCCAATCATTTGGATTAACAAACATAGCGACTGTAAAGCTGTTGAATTCCTTGGCAGCATCGAAGCGTAATTCAATTGGCTTTCCATCCCACACTTCGTCATAAGCGGCGAGCATATAAAGTTGCATAGCAAAAAACATCCCATAGCGGCGTGCGAAGTGAGAAATAGCGGCAGTTTCCGTAGCGGCGTCCGTGATACCCATCATGAGATTTAAAAAATCAGGATGGTAAAAGTCTTTATGTATATCAGCTAAAGTAAATAACGTTCGCTTTGGTTCTGTTGTATAAATACTATAGGAGTTTAATTGTTGAACTTGATCCATCGTTAAAGCTGGCATGATGATCCCCTTTTCTTAAGAGCTTTCGTAATTCAATTATAAAGTAATCATTTTTGCTTCACAAATGGAATGCCATATAGTAAAATACATTAAACATATAAGAAAGGTGGGTTTTGAAGTGTCATTGCCTCATGCAATTCCTAGACCGCTGGTACGACTTAATCAATGGGCGATACTGTTAAGTGTGATCGCCACATGGGTTACAGGAATCATATGGATTTTAGCCATTCCATTGGTTGCAAATTTATTGGGCGTCTTCTTTAACTATAACCCCATTATTCGGTTTGGGAGGTTGTTTCTTAAGAAAGCTCCATCTACCTATATACCAGAGGATGCACAGCAACAAAAATTTAATGCGAGTATAGCTAGCTTTTGTTTAACGGGTGGCTTGTTAGGCTATCTATTAAATTGGCAGGTAGTAGGTCATATCTTTACGACAATGGTAGCAATAGCTTCTTCCATTGCTATAGCAGGTTTTTGTATAGGTTGCTTTTTACATTTTCAACTGAAGCAATGGCAGTACCGCCGTTCGTTAAAAAAATCTTTTTAAAAAATTATTAGATTATTGTTGACAATTTAATTGATAATGATTATCATTATCGTATAAAGATTATTCCTCCACTACAATACAGTGTAGAGAGGATGAACTTTAGCTACTTTTCTCCAGAAGTTTGCTAGTTCATGATTACGCTCCTAAAACCCCCCTCATTTTTTGGGAACGTGAAAATCTCAGACGACTCTTTCTATTATAGAATGGAGTCGTCTTTTTTTGAATTTATCTGTAGGGCAAACGTTTCGATTTTCATACAACCAAGAAAACACAGCCCATCAAAATGAGCTGTTAGGAAGAAGGCGTTTGTTGGGTGGTACTTTTTCTCCCAAGAATCATTGTGTAATAACTGTGCAGTAGCATTCCGACAATAATGACGCCTAGACCTGCCAAGGCAATCGAGTTAGGAAATGGAATACCTAATAATATTACCTCACCAATAATGACAAAAAGAATTTCTGTTGACTGTGTCGCTTCAACCGCTGCTAGTTTGCCCTGATGATCTTTTACACGATCTGTTGCAATGAAAAATAAAATAGTTGCTATGACGCCTGAACTAATACCCACAAGTAATGATTGGAATAACTGGCCTGTTGAAGGTAGGCCAACTGTGAACAGGGCATAAATAGCCATGATAATCCATGCTGGCATGGAAGCGATTGTCATACCAAGAACACGTTGGAAGGTATCAATACGCCCTCCACAGACGTCCATCATTTTACGATTGCCGAGAGGGTAAGCAAATGCAGCGACGATGACAGGCAAAATCC
The DNA here is from genome assembly GCF_000801965.1 of Lysinibacillus sp. A1. Taxonomy (NCBI): domain Bacteria; kingdom Bacillati; phylum Bacillota; class Bacilli; order Caryophanales; family Bacillaceae; genus Lysinibacillus; species Lysinibacillus sp. A1. The sequence goes on along the minus strand of NZ_JSZM01000008.1, from coordinate 71,180 downwards.
CTAGCATTAAACTTTTAAATGAAACCGATTGTGCCTGAGGTATTTGGATTAGTAAAATACCTACTAATATGACACATGAGATTAGAAGAGAAACGAATGGTATTTTTTGACGGACTTTTTTTCCAGCAATAACAGTCATAAAGAGTGGAGCTAATAATACACCTGCAACAATGGTAAATTGCCAAGTGCCAGAAACCAACCAGCCTGGGCCAAATGCAGCGGCATAGGTTAACGGTGCATAGAATAAGACAAATCCTACAAAGCTCCAAAGAAGCCAAGCTGTAGGCTGTGCTTTTATCTCATTAGATAATTGTGAAAAGCCTCTGCGATAAAACACAATGATAAGTAAAAAAGGTAGCATGAAAAAATAACGTAATGACGCGCTCCATAGCCAGCTACCACCTTGCATTTCCATGGCATGATTTAAAATAAATGTTACAGCAAAAAAAAGGGAAGCTACTATGCCTATAGCAATTTCTTTCATTATGATCACCTCGATTTGAGTTCATCACTCAAATTCTTTATGTAATTAGAATATTCAGTAATTAATATATAAAAAATGACGAAGAAAGGGAAGAACCTTTCTCCGTTATATTTCAAGTCCACTTAAAAAACTACTTTGGCACAAGATAAACTATTCTGCACGTTGTTCAAATAGCTGAACGATTTCAATGATGACTTGTGTTGCCTTTTCCATTGTTTCAGCAGATACATATTCAAATTTACCATGCATATTTTCGCCACCAGCAAAAATATTTGGTGTTGGTAAGCCCATATAAGATAATTGTGAGCCGTCAGTACCACCGCGTATAGGTAGAGTAATTGGTGTAATATCTAATTTTTCCATAGCCTCACGAGCGATGTCCACAATTTCTTTTACAGGCTCGATTTTTTCGCCCATATTATAGTATTGATCCTCTATAGTAATACTTAAAGCATTCTCACCAAATTGCGCTTGAATTTTGGCTGCAGCATCTTGCATTAACTGTTTTTTCTCTTCGAATTTTTGACGATCATGGTCACGAACGATATACGATAGCTCTGCATGCTCGATAGCCCCTTTAAAGCCCATTAAATGAATGAAACCTTCATAACCTTCAGTCTTTTCAGGAACCGCCTCTGTAGGCATTTCATTTTGGAAGGCAATAGCCATTGTAATGGCATTGACCATTTTATTTTTTGCAGATCCAGGATGGACACTTGTTCCTTTTGTGATTACCTTTACACCAGCAGCATTGAAGCTTTCGTATTGTAGCTCACCTAATGGTCCGCCATCCATTGTATAGGCATAGTCTGCTCCAAATGCAGCCACATCAAATTTATGTGGGCCACGGCCGATTTCCTCATCAGGTGTAAACGCCACGCGTAATTTACCATGCTTAATACTTGGGTTTTGGATAAGGTATTCCATAGCTGTTATAATTTCAGCAATACCAGCCTTATCATCTGCTCCTAACAATGTTGTACCATCTGTCGTAATAAGTGTTTGACCAATGTAATTTTGAAGCTCAGGGAAATCAGTTGGTGACATCACTAAGTTTTCATTTAGCTGAATATTTCCACCATCATAATTATCTAAGCGCTGCGGGTTAACATTTGTTCCCGTAAAATCCGTAGTTGTGTCCACATGTGCTAAAAAGCCGATAGTTGGAATGTCTTTGTCTGTATTTGCTTCTAGTGTCGCAAATAAATAGCCATTTTCATCTAATGTAATGTCTGTTAAGCCTACAGTAGCAAGTTCATCTTTCAAAACATGTAACAGATCAAATTGTTTTGGTGTAGAAGGAGTAGTTTTGCTTGTGAAATCTGATTGTGTATCAATTTTTGCATAACGTATTAATCGCTCAATTACTTGTTCTTTCATAAGTATGGCCCCCTAATGTGTATGTGTAATTATTGTAACACTTTACTTCGGATTTCGGAATATTGAAGAATACTTAAAGCTATGAGTAATTGGGCACTATAATAAGTCAGCATAATGACTTCATGGGAAAAAGCTAATGGCATTACAAATTTATTAATAGATAAGTAGGAATCTGAGGCGATAAATAACAAAGCACCTATTGTTGCGAATTTAGAGCCAGTTTTAATTGCGGTCCATCCCATCGTTAAAATGACTGCAATATAGGCGATCACTGCAATAGCTAAAATTGTTTCACCAGTTTTGAAAACGGATCCTGCTATCCAAATGGCCATTCCTGCTCCGTACAGTAATAAGATTATTTTTGCCCATATTGGCACTTGTCGCTCGTTTGCAGATGAGAAGGCAAAAATATAAAAGATATGGCCGATTAGAAAACTAGTTAGCCCAATTAAAAACCATTGCAATGTATAGTCGCCAATCATACAAAATACTAGACCTGTAATAATCAATAATTGATATTTTTTTATATGTACTGGTTTCTGAATGGCCGCTAAAATAATCATCAACAACATCGGGATGACCTTAAAGATTAGTTGTAAGCTTTCTGGAATATGCGAAAAAAGAAAAATGTAATACAACCCAAATAAAATAATGAAAGCAATTAATAATTTTTTAAACACTATTTTCAGCTCCTTTTCTAATATGAAATTCTTTCTTTATGATAGAATTCCTTTATTTAACTAGGCAGCAAACATTTTTTATCTGATAGTGAAGAGCAGGGACTCATCTCTTTAAGTAACGAATCGACAGGTAAAGCGAATCTAAACGACATTGAAATAAAGGATATGCAAAATAATACGTCCTTTGGATATTCCGGTGGTCCAACATTTTGATGGAGAAATTAAAATCACCACCAGATGTTAGAGACTTTAAAAAAGCCTGGACATAATAACGCCGACATGTAATTTAATATACCTTATGTATGAAACTTTTTTAGTATGTAACCGTAAATAAGAAGACAGAAAGCTTTGAGAGAGGATGAACCAAATGACTAAGCTACTAATAGCTTCTGCAGTCATTGCATTAATCGCGAGTGTGTTAGTAACACCGCTTATTACTAAGAAGCGAGAAGATGGAAAATCTAGAAAGGTGATTGGATACTTCTTTATTGGTGTCTTTGTGCTAGGGTTTTTAGCAACAGGAATCACTTTGTATGTAACAAAAATTGACGTCAATTGGCTTGTTTTCTGGCCAGCTATTATTTTATTAACGTTAATTGGTGCAATGCTTGCAAGTGGCATTGAACGAAAAATAAAAGGTGTTTTATTTTTAGCGAGCCTAGGTGTTGCAGTCTATGTTCTATCAGCACCATTATGGAACGCGAATGAGAAATTTAAGTCTTCAGAAATGAAGGAAGAAGTGGAGCTAAAGCCGTTTGATGAGACACAGACACCTGCAAGTGTTCCACCAAAATTTGCTCGTAATAAAATGAAAAAGGCATTTGGGCAAGTACCGAATACAAGCTATTATGAATTAGGTCGTTTACAAATTCAAAAAGTAAAAGGTGAATATGTTTATATCGCACCGGTTGAATTTTCGGGATTCTTTAAATGGATGAATGGTGATACGACACCTGGTTACTTTATTATGAGTGCTACAGATTCAGCAGATAATCCCAAATTTATAAAAGAGGAAATGAAATATGTTCCTTCAGCCTATTTAAATACCAATTTAGAGCGTCATATTCGTTTGCAACATCCATTCCTTATATTCTACGGAGATGTACAACTTGAAGTAGATGATGAAGGGAAGCCTTATTATATTCGCTCATATGGTGAATTTATTTCTGGGCGTAATGGCTTTGATGTAAAAGGTATCGTCTTGGTCGATGCACTTACAGGGAAGTCAGAAGTGGTTAAGCTTGATGCTATACCTGAATTTATTGATGGTGCAGTTTCACCAGAGACTGTAAGTTTACAGAACAGTTATTTCGGTAATTATGTTCATGGTTTTTGGAACAGTATGTTTGGTAAGAAAGATGTAAAAATTCCTTCGGACGAAGGTACAGAATCGAATGTCAGTCCTATTTTTGATGAAAAAGGAGATATGTATTATTTCACCGATTTTACAAGTCCTAAAGAAGGCGTAGATTCCATGTTAGGTTATTCCTTAACGAATGCAAGAACAGGGGAAGCAACCTATTACACAGGTAATCTAGATTCAAGCTATATGGACTCACAGGGGAATTTGCAAATTATCGAAAAGAAATTTATCGAGAAAAAATGGGCTGGTGAAATGCCTGTATTATATAATTTTTATGGAGAAGCTAGCTGGCTGACAGCGGTGCTTGATTCAAATGGATTTTTACAAAACTATTTCATTGTTTCAGCAGCCAATCCTGAAATTTCTGTTTACGCTACTACTCCAAGGGAAGCACTGAAGCTGTATAAAACTGCTTTAAGTCGTGGGGGAAATACGGTAGATGGTAGTTCAAATGCAGAAGAAAAACAGGCTAGCGGAAAAGTTGTCCGAGTTTACAAGGAACGACTTGGTGATTTTACGACGATTTCTTTCTTATTAAGCGATGGTGAAAATTACTTAGTAAGTGCCGAAACAGAACCTTTAGCTATTTATTTACAAGAGGGTGACGAGGTTATTATCAAATATGGTGAAACAGGGGAGCAATTCCTACCAGTCCGTTCTTTAATTATTAAAGGCTTACAATAAAAAAGTAAAAGACGATCTTGTTCGTATATCGAGATCGTCTTTTTTATGTTCCTTCGTTTTCAATAAAGCTGAGCATTTTTTCTCTATGGTTTATAAAGAGTGTTTTTGCATGATCGTTTAATGTGAAAGTGTCTTGTAAGTATCCTTTGAGCAATTTTTCCTCGTAGGCAAAAGACTGGTTGTCCTCATTTTCTAAAATATAGGATAGTAGAAGAGCATGTAATACTAACACTTCTAAATTTTGAGTATTAGTAATAAATTTTAAATTGAGGATAGAGGTATGAGCAACAAATTGATTAACATAATCTATCGCATATTTATAAACGGCTATATCTGTTTCAGGTTCAAGTCGTTTTCTTAGTTGAGTGCAAGCAGCATTTAGTTCTTCAATTTTTAAAAATAAACCTCTTACACTTCTCTTATGTTGTTGTTCTAAGGTACGAGCAAGATGTTTATTGATATAGGACATTGCTTGTATAACTCCCTTCGTAAATAAGTAATCATTTATTAATATGAATGGAATTGTTTGAAAATGGAAGAGTCTTTTCGTTTAATTTATTAATGTACTTAATAGATATATCGAGACATAATGACTATAGTTTATACAAATAGGTAACGAAATTATGAAAAAAATGGGGTTATTATCATTCGATAGTAACCCCATTTTAGAAAACGTTATTTATTTCCAGTTAAATCCTTTAGTAGCTAAAAACTCTTTTATATGAGGACGACGTTGCTCAATTAAAAAATCAGCCATTTGTTTTGTCCAATTATCGATTTTTCTGTTAGATGATCGACTATTATAATAGGCTTCCATTGTCTCATTATATGTTGATAAAAGTTCATCATACTTCTCGGCATTGTATTCATTTTCATGTAATACGGCAGACACAGGCAAACGTGGTTTTACCTCATTACGACGAACAGGTACGCCAATTGTTAGACCGAACAACGGGAAAACATGATCAGGTAAATTAAATAAATCGCTTATTTCTGAGGGGTTATTGCGCACTCCTCCAATATAGCAAATGCCATATCCCATTGATTCTGCTGCAATAACAAAGTTTTGTGCAAACAATGATACATCAGCAACTCCAACAAGGACATTTTCGGCTGAATCTGCCACGATATCTACTCCCTCTAACTTACCTGCCATTTGTAGCCGTTTGAAATCAACGCAAAAAACAAAGGCGCCACCAGACGTTTCATACTGACGGGGATTCCCAGAGAGTAATCCTAATTTCTCTTTTTTGTCTGCATCTGTTACCCATATAACACTATAGGCTTGCACAAAATGTGACGTGGCAGCCATTTGGGCTGTTGCGATTAATTCTTCAATAATTTCTTTTGAAATCGGGTTTCCATCATAGATTCTTACTGAAGAATGGTTTCGTAATAATTCTTTAACCATTTGTCTACTCTCCTTTGTCACTTATATATCAAGAGCATAGCACGCTTTCCAATCAAAATCGATTAAAGAGGGGTAGATAATTATATTTAAATAGTGTGGGAATGTAGAAATTATCTCGAAAAGTTAAATATTTCATTTGATATAGATTAAATATTCTAAATAGTATAAAATTATATAATCGGCTGTTTATTTGGTTGTGCTACCAAAAATTAGATTATTCTTATGCAGAAGAGGAGTGGGGTTAGCTCTTTTAATTAAGGATAAAGCCTCCTGCATATCTATTTGAAGCGGAGGTAATTTTGATGACAAAGATAATGGAACCAAATACTAGTTGAACAAAAATAAAGTGGGATGGAGGAATAAGGAATGGAAGAAAAGTTAGCGAAAAAGCTTCGTCATGAGCAATTACGGGGCAAGGTTGTAACAGCAGAAGAAGCAGCATCTTGGATTAAGGATGGCATGGTATTAGGGATGAGCGGTTTCACTCGTGCTGGGGATGTAAAAGTTGTACCTCTTGCGCTTGTAGAGAAAGCTAAAAAAGAGAGCTTCCAGGTAGATATATATACAGGAGCATCTCTAGGCCCTGAGGTAGACCAATACCTAGCAGAGGCTGGCGTTATTCGCAAACGAGGACCTTTCCAGGCAGATGCTGGTATTCGTAATAAAATTAATAGTGGTGATATCACATTTGTGGATGCACATTTATCACATAATGCAGAGTTGGTTCGCCAAGGCATTATAGGACCTATTGATTTTGCAATTATTGAAGCGGCTGCTATTACAGAAGATGGCTTATTAATTCCTACAACTTCAGTTGGTAACTCTCCGATTTTTGTGCAAGAGGCAGATCAAATCATCATTGAATTAAACGTAGCACAACTTGATGCATTAGAAGGCGTACATGATATTTTCGTTCCTGCACAACAAGGGAAACGGGACCCAATCCCTTTACAAAATGTGTCTGATCGTCTCGGTACAATCGGTATTCCGTTAGATTTGGATAAAGTAAAAGGTATCGTAGTTTCTGATATTCTAGATGCGCCATCAACGATCGTTCCTGCTGATGAGGAAACAGATATTATGGCTAATCATCTGTTAAACTTCCTGCGTGAAGAGATTAAAGTTGGCCGTTTAACAACAAGCTTGCGTCCAATTCAATCTGGGGTTGGATCAGTGGCGAATGCAGTATTACTTGGTTTTAAAGATTCTGAGTTTGAGAACCTAGAAGTATTCTCAGAAGTACTTCAAGATGCAGTATTTGAATTAATCGATGCAGGAAAAGTGAGTTTTGCTTCTGCTACTTCCATTACCCTCTCTGAACAAGTAGGAAACCGCGTTTATGGGAATTTTGACAAGTATGCGGATAAATTAGTACTGCGTCCACAAGAAATTTCTAACCAACCAGAAATTATTCGTCGACTCGGCTTGATTTCAGTGAATACGGCATTAGAAGTTGATATTTACGGAAATGTTAATTCTACGCATGTTTCTGGCACTAAAATGATGAATGGTATCGGTGGATCGGGTGACTTTGCCCGTAATGCACGCTTAGGTATTTTTGTGACTAAATCCTATGCTAAGGGTGGGAATATTTCTAGCATTGTCCCAATGGTTTCGCATGTGGATCATACAGAGCATGATGTTGATGTTATCGTAACAGAGCAGGGAGTGGCTGATTTACGCGGGCTTGCTCCGAAAGAACGTGTAGGTCTAATTATTGATCATTGTGCACACCCTGATTATCGTGAGCAGCTATGGCAATATTTTAACGACGCTAATGAGGCAACTGGTGGACATCATACGCCGCATGATCTTGAAAAAGCGCTGTCATGGCATGTCAATTACGCAAAAAGTGGAACAATGAAAGACCCAGCTTTATCAAAATAGAATTCTAATAAAAAGGCCTTGAAGGACAGCTGCTCCCTCAAGGCCTTTTGTTGTATAAGTTTATCTATGACATTAGCGTTTATAGTAGGCCAACCCATTTCCAATAAGTTGCAGAGAACAGTAAAATTAGGAGGAAGCCGAGAATCGTTAATGGGATACCTGATTTCAGGAAATCCTTTGTTGTAAATGCTCCTGTACCATAGGCAAGCATATTTTGTGGTGCACTAATTGGTAATAGGAAACCAAAGCTAATAACAAATTGTTGTATGATAACAAAGCCAACCTGATCAACATTTGCTGTTAATGTGGAAGCTAACACGATAAACACTGGTATAAGTGCAGAGGCTAAGCTTGTTGCACTAGCGAAACCTAAATGAATAAGAATATTAAATAATGTTACGATAGCAATCGTAGCAAGAATTGGCATAGTATCTAGACCGAGTGAACCAAAAACTTTATCTGATAACCATGATGCACCTTTTGTATTCAGCAAAATAGTTCCGAGCATAATACCTACTGCAAAGACAATGATTGTTCCCCAAGGGATATGAGGTTCAACTTCCTTCCATGAATAAACGCCTATTTTAGGCATTAGTAGTACAGCAATAGCGATAATTGTAACCGTCGTTGTATCAAATGGATGGAGCTTGCCTTCCGTTGCCCAGAAAAATAGTAAAACTAATGATGTAACGATCAATCGAATCTCAGGTGCTTTTAACGGCCCAAGCTCAGCCAACTGTTTCTTGATGACTTCTTTACCACCATCAATATTGCTCGTCTCAGGCTTAATAAGCGTAATCATAATGAAAAATAAGGCTACTGACATAATAATCGAGAATGGAGCAGCATAAAGTAACCAAGCACCCCATGATATATTCACATTAAATTGCTCTTGGATGAAATTCAAAGCAACCATATTTTGTGCTGCCGCAGTTTTAATACCGATATTCCAAATGGAGACGGCTTGTACAGAAGTAATAACAAGTAAAGCAGCAAGTCGACTATCACGTGGTAAACCGAATGCTGCGACCATGCCAAGAAGAATAGGGACCACTGCGCCAGCACGTGCAGTAGCTGAAGGAACAAAAAATGCAAGGGCAATTGAAACTAATATAGCACCGAAAACAATGGCTTTTGTTTTTGTTCCTACAAGCGAAAGAATCCAAAGAGCAAGTCGTTTATGCAAATTGGTAATTTGCATGGCTGCCGCTAGAAAAAGAGCTGCTGCTACTAGGGCCACGGCAGAGTTACTAAAACCACTTAATGATAGTTTTAAGGCGCTAGCAGTACCTAGTTGTGTTGTTGGATCATCCTTAGATGGTGCAAGTCCTAGTAAAACTGTGACGAGTGCAATAATCATTGCAGAGCTAACAGGATATGAAACAGCCTCTGTTACCCACAGGATAACCGCGAAAGCTAAAATGGCTAAAGCGCGCTGTCCAGCTACAGGTAGATCACCGTTATTAGGTAAAAAAATAATGATAATTAATAAAGCAAAAGCCAACCCAATCCATAAAGGCTTTAAATTACGCTTCGTTGTTGTTTGTTTAGATGAAGACATATTTTCTCATCCCTTCTACGTCTACGTAAAATGACGGTTATTATCCATAACATCGGTCAGTATAATGTTTTTTTAAGATAAGAATTCGTCCGTTTATTGTATAGAATGAAAAGAAGCGGAATATGTCTGTTTTACAGCTTTAATAGTAATTAAAGAGATAATTTGTGGTCATAAAATATACAAATATCTCCTAAAAATATTATTTCTTTTTCTTGAAGGCAGAAGTAACTTTAGGCTCGGTTCCATTGATTAAACGTTGAATATTTTCAATGTGCAAAATAATAGCAATAGCAAAAAGTAGAATGGCAATAATGGTCGGGCCAAGCCCAGGAATCCATAAGTAAGTAGCGGTACAAAAAACGAGGTAAAATTCTAATACCCCAACAATTAAATAGTTCGTTGCAAAAGATAAAATAACAAATAGAATAAGTGCAAATAAACCAATCTTCCAATCAACCGCAAGTAAAATTCCAATGATAGAGGCAGTCCCTTTTCCACCATTGAAGCCCATATAAAAAGGGAAATTATGCCCCAAAATAACCCCTGCAGCTATCAAGTAGGTGAGGAGCCATGTTTGTTCTGCTGTTAAATGTGTTACATCTGTTAAATAAAAATGTGCACCGACAATGGCTACGACGCCTTTGCCAATATCGATAAGAGCTACTAAAACGCCATATTTCCAGCCGAGTGAAAGCGTAGCATTAGAGGCACCAGCATTGCCATGGCCAGCTTTTTTTAAATCAACCCCGGATAAAAATTGTGCCACCTTAGAGCCGTGAATACAGCCAATCAAATAGCCAACAACTAGAAAACAGATCACGGCTTTTACCATAAAAATACTCCTTTCAAATTTTTTTCTAAAATAGTGTATGCGTTCTTACTACGTAAAAGAGCAGACAGAAGTTTCGGAAAAAATAAAATTTAGATGTTGACAGAAAAAAACTCTATGCTTATACTTTGTAACAACGATGGAAATTGAATCTCATACTCTTATCAAGAGCGGCGGAGGGATAGGCCCTATGATGCCCGGCAACCAGTAGGTGATGAACTTACTAAGGTGCTAATTCCTACAGATTCTTACTTGGATCTGGCAGATAAGGGGAGGAAAACTTGCAACCGCAACCCTCTTCTTAGCTGAAGAGGGTTTTTGTTTTCTACAGAAAAATCCTCCTCATCTCCGGTACCATCGTAAAAAAAATAACCAAATGGAGGTACACAATGACAAATTTTAAACCAGAAACACTGCTGTTACATGGCGGTCAAGAGCCAGACCCTGTGACGGGTTCTAGAACTGTTCCTGTTTACCGTTCAACTGCTTTCGTTTTTAAAGACACTGCTCATGCGCAACGTCTTTTTGCCTTAGAGGAAGCGGGGAACATTTACACGCGAATTACGAATCCGACAGTGGATGTTTTTGAAAAGCGTGTGGCTTTATTAGAAGGTGGAACGGCAGCAGTAGCACTTTCATCTGGTGCAGCAGCTATTGCATTTTCTATTTTAAATCTAGCTGGGGCAGGAGATGAAATTGTAGCAGCTAGTTCTTTATATGGTGGTACGTATAATTTATTCGCGAATACATTACCAAACTATGGCATTAAAACGATTTTTGTAGATGAAACAAACCCAGAGAATTTTAAGACTGCCATTACTGATAAAACAAAAGCTGTCTTCGCAGAAGTTTACGGTAATCCAAGCTTAAAGGTTTTAGATATTGAAGCTGTAGCTAAGATTGCACATGACAACAGCTTACCATTAATTATCGACAGTACATTTGCTTCTCCTTATGGGTCTACACCAATTGACTACGGTGCAGATGTGGTAGTTCACTCAGCAACGAAATGGATAGGTGGCCATGGGACAACTCTAGGTGGTGTTGTTGTAGACGCTGGTAAGTTTGATTGGACTAGTGGGCGATTCCCAGGCTTTACAGAGCCGGATGCTTCTTACCATGGTTTACGCTATGGAATCGATACAGCTTCTGCAGCCTTTGCTACAAAGCTGCGTGTACAGTTGTTACGTGATTTTGGACCTACATTAAGTGCAGATGCAGCTTTCAATCTTTTACAAGGTTTAGAGACGCTTCATTTGCGTATCCCTAAACACAATGAAAATGCTTTAGCTGTGGCAGAATATTTACGTAACCACCCATCTGTGGAGTATGTAAATTATAATGGCCTAGAAGATTTTCCAACACATGAGTTGGCGAAAAAGTATTTAAAAAATGGCTTCGGTTCAGTGCTTACATTTGGCATTAAAGGTGGACGTGAAGCAGGACGAAAGCTTATTGATCATGTAAAGCTGTTTTCACATGTAGCAAATGTAGGGGATGCCAAGTCGCTAATTATCCATCCAGCATCTACTACACACCAACAATTATCAGCAGATGAACTAATTCAAGCTGGCGTAACCGAATCGCTCATTCGCTTATCAATCGGTTTAGAGGCAGTGGAGGACATCATTGCAGATTTAGAGCAGGCTATTACTCAGGCAACAGCAACAACTGAGCAAACAGTAGAAGCTTAATATAGAATGACAGGCGAATGTTGTAGCGTTTACGTATTTTCTCATTCGAATAGCCTCATTTGGTATACGTCAAACGTTGCTACATTAACCAATTACCTCATCCGGTAATTATCAGAACCTTTTTAAAAACAATACCGAGTAATTTTATATGTATTATTGACTTTGTTAAAACCTTGTTATATACTTGGAATTAAGTTAAATGTACGGAAAAACCTCGTTGAAAAGGTAAATGTTTTCATAAGTGATCCCCCCACTTTTGAATAGATAGGAGAGTAGTTACATAGCCAGTGGCTACTCTTCAAAAAAACTGATGATAAAGGAGTGTTTAAAATGGGTAATCTCTATAGTGCGCAAAACATTGCATCTTATCTAATTTATGAACTAAATGAAGGTCATGTATTTGTTAACAATCAATCCATTCAACACATCCTTACATTAGTGGAATGTAAATGGCAGCAAATTTTCGGTCATTCAGCGTATCAAGAACAGGTTTGCACAGATGATATTGGCTATACGATTAAGGAAGTTTATGAGGCATATGAGAAGTATGGTGTGAGCCACATCCAGCTTCCAGCAACAGAATTTTATTTGAAGTATGGTACATTTCAATTAGTGGAACGTACGTATGCAATACCAAATTTTACAGAAGAAGAAATTAGTATTGTTCAACAAGCTTTAACACAATATCGTTTTCAATTGCTTTCAAAAGCGAGCTAAATAATCCCTCATATATTTAGGCTCATTCTCTGCTGCTACAGGGAATGAGCCTTTTTTATAGTAGTTTAATTATTTAGCTGGTTTATGGGTGTCTGAACATACATATATATAATAGAAGAAAGACATCATAATTTGAGAGTAAAGAGTCAATATTTGTTCAAATCTTATGGATAAACTAAAAAAACGTATAGTAAAAGGAATGAAACCGATTTCTTTTGCACGTCTAGGGAAAACAAATGTCCTTCCTAGAAAGATTTTTCTTGTGTAAAGTATATATATGCGTTACAATTTTCTTTAAGTTAAATTTCGAATTATTTGAATTTGTATATGTTCTAACATGTACTGAATATCAAAATTTATCCAAAATTAAGGGTTGGCTAAGGCCTGCGGTTGGTGTCAAATGATTTGGCACAACCCCACGGAGAGTTTGGCTTGATGAAACTGCGGAATGTAAGTTGGAGGGAATAATAAGAATGGCAACTATAAAGGCAGCGATTTTAGGATTTGGAACGGTAGGTCAAGGAATCTATCATATATTAAATGAAAAGCGGGAAGATCTTAAAAATAAATTAGGCATTGAATTGGAAGTAGCTAAAATTTTAGTAACAGATGCTAGCCGAGAACGTGTACCAGGCACAGCACATTTGATGACTACAAGCATGGATGATGTATTGGCAGAACCAGGCATGCAAGTAATATTTGAAGCCATTGTGAATGAAGAGCCTGCATATAGCTATTTAAAGAGAGCGGTAGAGCATAAATGTCATGTTATTACTGCCAACAAAGTCATGTTTGCAAAGCGTGGATTAGAGTTACAAGAACTTGCAAAAGCAAATGGTGTCTTTGTAGGCTTTGAGGCGACAACTGCTGGAGGAGTACCTGTTATTAAAACGATGAAAAATATATTACTTGTTAATGATGTTAGTCGTATACAAGGTGTTTTAAATGGTACTTGTAATTATATTTTAACTAAAATGCGAGCAGAGGGCTGGTCATTTGATACAGCTTTAAAAGAAGCGCAAAGTTTAGGCTACGCTGAGGCAGATTCGTATAATGATGTTTCTGGTCAGGATGCCTTTAAAAAGTTAATGATTTTAAGCGCCCTAGCATTTGGAGAACAACCTGATTGGGCGGATGTAGAAGTTATCGGCATAGATAGTATTTCAGCTTCGCAGGTCCATGAGGCATGTGAAAAGGGTTTACGTTACCGTCATGTAGCTGAAGTGGAAAAACTAGCTAATGGGAAAATTGTAGCAAAAGTTGGACCACAACTGGTTGATAAAGAACATCCACTTTATCCAGTCGATGATGTGTTCAATGCAGTTGCATTAGAAACAAATTATATTGGTACTTTAACCTTGGTAGGTCCTGGTGCTGGAATGTACCCAACAGCAAGTGTGATGGTAGAAGATTATGCTGAAATTATCGGGAAAAGGGCAGGGTTTGTTGTAACGATTTAATCATTATTATTTTATAAAGTTAACCCGCCATTCAACAATGATCTATTGATTGAATGGTGGGCTTTTTAATCCTCGTCTTTTACGTCAATATCCTCTGGTATCGGGGTAGATCTCCATATTTCAATCTCCTCTTTAATACGTTCCAATTGATTAAAATACGTACTAAATTGTCCACTATTTATGAGTATCATATTTCCATCGAAAACGGAACGGATGCGTCCCTCATAAACTAGGCGTATTATTTGTTCTTCAGGCATACCTAGCTCAATTGCTGTCTCTTCAATTGTTTTGTACATACAACTCGCTCCTTTAACTGTATTCATTATAACGTCCATTTAACCGAATGCATACTGGAGTGGATGAAAGAAAAAGCAAAAATGATAATTGTTTGATTTTGGATAAATATGTATGATTAGTATTAGAAGGAAGAAGGCGGAGGGGGTCTACATGTTAAATCCGTTATTTGTATTGTTAGCAGCTATTTTATGGGGCATGACAGGAACTGCCCAAACGTTTTTAGATAATAATGTATCTCCGATTGCAGTCGCCACTATTCGTTCTGCCATTGGTGGTGGACTTCTCTTAGCAATTACAATTTTTTTGCGAAAAATTAATTTTCTACATTGGTCATGGAAATGGACGATTTTAGCTGCGGCTAGTATTGCTCTTTTTCAAGGTCTTTTCTTTTCATCAATACGTCTAACAGGTGTAGCGATTGGAACGGTTGCGACCATTGGAAGTGCACCGGTATTTTCGGGCATTATTGAATGGATTATATGGAGAAACCGACCATCAATTATTTGGGGGCTAGCTACATTGATAGCGATCATGGGTTGTGTTTTATTGTTTATCAATAATGGGGAGGAAGCTGTACAAATGGGTGGCTTTGGTTTAGCGCTCTGTGCAGGGTTATCTTTTGCCTTTTATACAAATATTAGTAAGAAATTAATGGCGCAGGAAGATGCTTTACCAGCAGTTGCTATGACGTTTTCGCTCTGTACTTTATTTTTACTACCGTTTTCACTGTCTAATGGTTTTGCGTGGTTAGAAAATATGCAAAATTTATGGACGATACTATTTATGGGAATTATGTGTACAAGCGTAGCTTATTTACTGTTCTTAAACGGTTTGCAAAAAATAAATTCATCAACAGCTGTAACGCTATCCTTAGCTGAGCCATTGACAGCCGCAATACTTGGCGTTTTTCTAGTTGGAGAACAATTAAGTGGTGTGTCCTGGCTAGGTGTAGCAATGCTATTAGGCAGCATTGTTGTGTTGACGATAGGTGGGAGGCAAGGAAGGCTTCATAATAAGCTAAAACCTTAAGAAATTCTTCATTTTTTTACTAGCTGGATTTTAAGATTTGAAAGGTACACTTATATTTGAGAGCGAGGTGTCTATCATGACGAAACTAACAGTTCTTGTTACAGACGACGATCAAGATATTCGTGATGGTATTGAAATTTATTTAAAAAATGAAGGCTATAATGTTATAAAAGCAGCAGATGGCTTAGATGCAATAGACAAGCTAGAAAATAATGAAGTACATTTAATTATTTTAGATATAATGATGCCAAATATGGATGGAATTACTGCGACATTTAAAATTAGAGCAGAGCGCAATATTCCTATTATTATGCTTAGTGCAAAGGCAGAAGATGGCGATAAAATTCATGGATTATCGGTGGGCGCGGATGATTATGTAACAAAGCCATTCCATCCATTAGAGCTATTAGCACGAGTGAAATCGCA
Source organism: Lysinibacillus sp. A1 (assembly GCF_000801965.1). Lineage (NCBI taxonomy): Bacteria > Bacillati > Bacillota > Bacilli > Caryophanales > Bacillaceae > Lysinibacillus > Lysinibacillus sp. A1. The sequence goes on along the minus strand of NZ_JSZM01000008.1, from coordinate 55,278 downwards.
GCTTAGACGCTATGTACAACTAGGAACGTATAGTGAAGGTGCAACAAAAGTAGAAATTGACGGGCTTATTCTTGATGAAGATGCTAAAGAAATCATTTTAGAAGGAGAACCAGTTCGACTAACTCCAATAGAATATAAAATTACGGAATTATTAATGAAAAATGCAGGGCGTGTTTTTTCGATTCGTGAAATTTATGAACGAGTTTGGAATGAGGAAGCCTACAATGCTGAAAATATTGTAGCTGTGCACATTCGAAAAATTCGTGAAAAAATTGAAGCGGACCCAAAAAACCCACGTTATCTAAAGGTGGTATGGGGCGTTGGCTATAAAATGGAAAAATAAAATAGAGAAGTATATGACTATTGCAGGATTCATTGCAGGTGTTGTTGGACTTATTTATTTTGGCGTTTATGCTTATCAAATCGTTGATTCTCGCTCCTCAGAGGTTTTACAGTTACTAGAAAGAATTTTTTAGAGGAGTGTTAGTAGTATGATAAAAAAATGGAAATCCCTACTGGTGTTAATGAGTCTCATTTGGACTATTTTCGGCATCTTTACTTTTTGGCATGTGGGCTATCAGTATATTGGTAAGTCCTATTTCGAATCAGAAAATTTCCAACATGAAATCGATAATTTTACTTCAGAACTTGGGCCGTTAGTAATAAATTTACCGAAGGCTGAAGACTTAAAAGGGAAAATAGAGATTACGCAGTCTCAAATAGAAGAGCATCGTAATTATTATGGTACATTAGGACAGCAAATCGATAATATTAAACAACAATATGAACAGCGAATTCAGGAAGCAATGGATGCCAATGCGGGAGAATTACAATTAAAGTTAGAGACTGAACGAGATAATAAAATTAAAGACATTACGGCAAATTTTGAAAACGATGAACATGTACGAAAGAAGATTCTTGCTGGAGAAGAAGCACTCATCGATAAATATATAAAAGCAGCACAGAGTGAAGCTAAGAACTTTAAAAAGTCTTATGATTACTGGTCTTATGAGTTGACGAATACGGAAACAGGAGAAACATACCGTGCAGGTGATGTTTCAGAAAGTAGTGCCTATAAAATAAAGTATTCTGAGCGAAATCCATTGTATGTGGGGAATATTAGTAATAATGTAAGGGATATTTTTTACCGGACAGAAACTTATGTGGATGTCGATAATCTTTATGAAACAACTGAATATACAGGTGTCTTAACCATCTCTAAAAAAGCAGTTCAATCATTAGGTGTTATGCAGGATTATAATCGTTTTCACCGTAATCAATATACCTACTTCTTTATATGGCTCACTAGCATAATAACAGCAATTTTTGCTTGGAGAGGTCGTAAGGATGTACTGCAAACGGTTAGAGGAATGAAGGAAAAAGACGTTTTAAATAAGGTGAAATTTGATTTTCAAGTTGTTTTAGTGTTGATCACAGGGTTTATGTATCTTATTTCATCTCAAATTGTTTTTGAATCGATTGAATACACTTACGATTACAATTTCCAATATAATTATGTACGCTCTATACTAGATTTCGCCTTTAAATTAGGTGTGTTAATTATTATAGGAATTGCTTTCTTTATTCAATTAATTTGGCTTTATACAAGAATAGATACGTTGAAAAAGTTAGAGCAAAATGTGAAATCCAGTTATTTATGGTCACTCGGGGATTCGATTACGGATTTATTTATTAATCGCTCTATAGCGATGCACGCATTGTTCATGTTAGGGGCAGCCTTCTTTGGAGGAGGTAGCCTTGTCGCTTCTATGCTAAGAGGAGGAGCTTTCCCAGTACTTGTTCTAGGTGTATGTATGTTCGTAGGGTTTCCAACCTTGATTGTTTTCTTATCAAGAATGGGTTACTTAAACCGTATTATGAAGGATACGAAAGATATGGCCAATGGGCGACTGAATCGTGACGTGAAAGTGAAAGGGAAGTCCCCGCTCGCTAGTCATGCTGAAAATCTTAATCATTTACGAGAAGGCGTTCGAACATCTATGCATGAGCAGGCTAAAAGTGAACGATTAAAAACAGAGCTTATTACCAATGTGAGTCATGATTTACGAACTCCGTTAACTTCGATTATTACGTATACGGATCTTTTGAAAAAATCTAATCTTACAGAGGAAGAACGTCAACAATACATTCATATTCTCGATAAAAAATCAGAACGATTAAAAGTATTGATTGAAGATCTCTTTGAAGTATCGAAAATGGCTAGTGGTAATATCGAGCTTCAACGAAGTCGCGTAGATTTGACACAACTTATTCAGCAGGCAGTAGGGGAGCATAAGGAAGATTTATTACAGTCGCGTTTAGATTTACGAATGACGATGCCTCATGAGCCTATTTATGCCTATGTGGATGGTCAAAAATGGTGGAGACTCATTGATAATTTAATTGTTAATGTATTGAAATATGCGTTAGAGGGTACTCGCGTCTATGTGACGTTAAAACGAACAGCAGATGGTGATGCTGAATTAACGGTAAAAAATGTAGCAAAGTATGAAATTAATGAAGATGCTGAGGAACTATTTGAACGTTTCAAACGTGCAGATGCTTCACGTCATACGGAAGGATCTGGACTTGGATTAGCCATTGCGCAATCTATAGTAGATTTGCATGGAGCTCGCATGACAATTGATGTGGATGGCGATTTATTTAAAGTGACAGTTCGAATTTCAGCAGTATAAGGAAAAGGTGGTGGCAGCTGATTGCCACCATCTTTTTTCATTATAAGCCTAGGTTCTTGGCGATAATTACTTTCATGACTTCATTCGTGCCTGCATAGATGGACATAACAGGAATGTCTCTGTACCTTCGTGCAATCTTATATTCCTCCATATAGCCATAGCCACCATGAAGCTGCATGCATTGCGTGGCTATCTCACGGGCATTTTCAGTTATCCAGTATTTTGCCATGGATACTTTCGTTACCACATCTTTTCCTGCGAGATGCTCTTCAATCAATGATTCCAAAAATGATTTACCGAGCTCCATTTTAGTAGCCATTTCAGCTATTTTAAATTGTGTGTTTTGAAAGTCTCCAATGGACTTGCCAAATGCTTGGCGTGATTTTACATAGTCTAGTGTTAAGGCAAGCATATCCTCGGTTGCTGTTTGTGCAGCTATTGCTACAGCTAAGCGCTCTTGTTGAAGTTTTTCCATCATATAAACAAAGCCCTTACCTTCTTCACCAAGTAGGTTTTGTGCTGGCACTCGGCAATCTTCAAAAAATAGCTCAGCTGTATCTTGAGCATGCATACCGACCTTTTCCAGCTTCCGCCCTTTTGTAAAGCCTGGTGTACCTTCTTCAATGACAAGTAGACTAATACCTTGGTGTTTTTTTTCAGAGGAAGGGTTTGTTTTCACGGCGACAACCGCTAAGTTGGTATGAATTCCGTTTGTAATAAAGGTCTTTTGGCCATTTACAATATAATGGTCTCCATCACGAATAGCTGTTGTTTGAATATTTGCTAAGTCTGAACCTGTACCAGGCTCAGTCATGGCGATCGCTGTAATATAGTCGCCTGAAATACATTTTGGCAGCCACCGTGATTTTTGTTCATGTGTACTGAAGGATTCAATATAAGGTACGACAATATCATTATGCAGACCGATCCCAATCAGACTTGAACCTATACGCTCAAGCTCTTCTTGAATAATAACACCGAAACTAAAATCAAGACCTAGTCCGCCATATTGCTCTTCCACTTGAGGGCAAAGATAGCCCATATCACCAAGTCTTCGCCAAAATGTAAGCGGGATAAGATGATCGTTTTCCCATTGCGCATAATATGGCTCGGCTTCTTCTGCTAAAAACTTACGAAAGGTTTTACGAAATAACTCATGCTCTGTTGTTTCAAATTTATAACGTGTCATTTGAATTAGCACCCCTTTTTGCTCGTAAATACGTAAATCTTCTCTATCATCTATTATGTTACTGGAATATTTGTGAAAATAATAGTAGCTTTTTATTCATAAATGACGAAATTGTCATTTATGTCCAGTGAAATGTCATGTAAAACAAAAGAATGATACAAAAAAATGAGCTATGCTTACAATGTAGTGGTTAAAGCATCTAGTCCCTATTTTCTTTAGAAGATTATTCAAGTACTTCATCCCATATGACTGTTACATATAAATGATATAATCAACTAAATATATATAGGAAAGTAGAGGACGAAGATATGCCAAAAGTAATCGGTGGTATACTTTTAATTAGTATTTATAGTGCGTTGACTTTCTATTTGGGGTGGGGAGTAAAGCAGTGGCTAGGGGCTATGAGCTGGTTCCGTTACCCCATCTTATTTTGGTTAGTACTGTACCTTGTCGCTTTCAGTATTATTATTGGAAGATTGCATGAGTCCTTACGATTCTTTTCAGTTATTGGTAATTACTGGATGTTTATTTTTGAATACGGTTTATTGCTATGTTTAGCAGCACAATTGATTATTTGGCTAACACCCTTTAACAATGTACAAATAATTGGTAGTATAGCAATTGCTGTATTATTTATGCTAAGTATTATCGGCTCTTATTTAGCCTATTCTCCAGTCGTTCGCCATTTAGAAATAACTGTTGATAAGAAGGATAGTGAACTGAAGTCATTGAGAGCTGTTGTGGCATCTGATTTTCATTTAGGTGTTTTATCGCATAAAAGGCATTTACAACGTTTTGTTGACTTATCGAATGAAGCACAGCCGGATATTGTGTTGCTAGCTGGAGATATTGTCGATGATGATCCAAAATGGTTTGTTCAAGTGGAAATGGCAGATGTCATGAAACAATTAACATCTACATATGGAACTTATGGTATATTGGGGAATCATGAATATTATGGTAAAAAGATTCCTGAATTTATAAAAGAAATGAAAAATGCCAATGTAAATATACTACTTGATGAAACAATTCGTATAGATGATGCGTTTATATTAACAGGGCAAGAGGACAGGACGAATAAAGATAGAAAGTCACTAGCAGAGTTAAAGTCTTCCGAAAGCTTACCATGGCTCGTAATGAATCATACGCCTGACGATTTGCTAACCCCTTCGAAACTGGGGGTGGACTTGCACATGTCAGGTCATACGCATAAAGGTCAATTGTGGCCAAATCAGTATATTACCGCTCGAGTGTTTGAACTGGATTATGGTTATAAGTTGAAAGACCAAATGCATACACTTGTTTCATCAGGCTATGGCTTCTGGGGTCCGCCAATGAGAATCGGTAGTAGGTCAGAGCTTTGGATAGTGGATATGAAATTTCGTTAATGGATACAGCTGTGGGTGACTTATAGGTGAAATAGCAGTAGTATATGAAAATGGAGTAATTTATAATAAGTGAGTATTTGATTAATAAAGGTAAGGTGACAAGGTGGAAATTATAGAGTTATTAAAAGCACTGATTTTAGGCTTTGTTGAAGGTATGACAGAGTTTGCCCCGGTATCTTCAACTGGCCATATGATTATTGTTGACGATATGTGGTTAAAAACAGAGGAGTTTTTAGGTAAATATCCTGCCAATACATTTAAAATTGTCGTTCAATTGGGCTCCATTTTAGCTGTTATCGTGGTGATGTGGAAGCGTATGTTAAGCCTAGTCGGCTTATACAAAATTGATGGTCAGTCTCAGTCCATTAATAGTCGTTTTAACTTATTGCATGTTATTGTCGGTATGCTACCAGCAGTTGTCTTAGGGTTTGCATTTAAGGATTTTATTGACGATCATCTATTTAAAGTAGAGCATGTTGTTTATGCACTAGTAGCAGGAGCAATTCTAATGATTGCAGCCGATAAGTTGGCACCAAGAAAACCAAAAGTAGATTCTTTAGATAAGATTTCATATGGTTTAGCTTTTAAAGTTGGGCTAGTTCAATGTTTATCTTTATGGCCAGGATTTTCACGATCAGGTGCGACCATTTCTGGTGGGGTATTATTCGGTATGAGTCACCGTGTTGCAGCCGATTTTACATTCATTATGGCTGTACCTATCATGGCAGGAGCTAGTTTAGTATCTGTTTTGAAAAACTGGGATACATTATCAATGGATTATTTCGGATTCTACGCTGTCGGATTTATTAGTTCATTTATCTTTGCGTTACTATCAATCAAGTTTTTCTTAGCACTTATTTCAAAAGTGAAATTAATGCCTTTCGCAATTTATCGTTTAGTTTTAGCAGCAGTTCTTTGCGTAATTATTTTCATGTAAACAAAAAGTCACTCTTCTTTCACAAGAAGCAGTGGCTTTTTTGCCTTAAATTTATTGGTTTTTCAATCCATCTTTCAATTAAAATGAATAAAATTAGGTATATAGTATTGGATTCGAGGCAAATGTATTGTTGTATTTAATAAATACAGACAACATTTACCCATATATTGTTCATTTGGTAGGTTAGAGATTATAATTGATACATAAAGTATCTACTTATTTGTTGTTTTTTAATAGCATGTAGGATAATAGACTTAGTTCGGTATATAATTATAATATGAGGTGGATAAAATGTTTCAAATTGTAAGTAGATCTAAGAAAAATACAATTGAAATAAGTAATGAAGCTAATATAGGCATTTTTATTAAAGATCCTGATCGTTTATTGCAATTGAATCTTGTGGAATTAAGCGTATATGATCTTCAATTAATTAATAGTTTAAAGCCATATGTGGAAAGAAATGTTGTAGAAGTTGTTGAGGCATTTTATCATGCAATTGAAAGTGTGCCAGCATTACGTGAAGTTATTCAAAGGAATAGTTCCAGTGAGCGCCTGCGTCAAACATTACGCCATCATATTATTGAAATGTTTGAGGGGAGAATAGATGAAGCTTTCCTTGAAAAGCGTAGACGTGTGGCAAAAATGCATGTGAAGATTAACTTATATCCGAAGTGGTATTTAGCAGCCTTTCAAATTCTAGAAAAATCTTTACGTAAGATAATTTTTGAACTTCGTTTATCTAAGGGGGAGGAAGAAAAATTTTGCGATGCGATCAGTAAAATATGTAATTTTGAACAGCAAATTGTTTTAGAGGAATACGATAACTATGCAAATACATTGATTGAGGAACAGCGCAATAACGTTCGAGAGCATGTAAAGGATGTAATAGGTGGGATTTCTACTCACATAGAGGCTCAATCACAAAATACATCGGATACAGTAACAGAGCTCGTTAATAGTGCCCAAAAGGTGAACGATTCATTGAAGGATAGCATTCATGAGGCAGAATCGATGCAAAAGGTTTCAAGTGAAGGCTATGCCAAGATTGTTTCTATTAATGAACAAACAGGGAAAATTCATCATAAGACATTTGAAATGGCTAATATGGTGGAGCAGCTGGACGAATCCTCTTCAAAAATCAATGCTGTGGTTGAAATGGTTAAAAGTATTTCGGGTCAAACAAACTTATTGGCATTAAACTCGGCAATTGAGGCGGCGCGTGCTGGGGAGCATGGCAAAGGGTTTGCGGTTGTTGCGAATGAAGTACGTAAACTTGCGGATCAGACGAAAAGTTCCGTTGAGCAGATTGCTGATTTAATTCAGATGTCTAATGGAATTACCACACAAGTAGTTCAAGCGATACAGGATATACAAGAGCTCGTAAATAATAGTATTGAACAGAATGCCGAGTCCTTAAAGGCATTTGATGCTATATCTACCTCCGTTGAGGATTCCATTTCAAATTTCCAAAACGTAGGGAAGCAAATATCAGATTTAGCAAATATTATTGAGACGATAGGTGAATCCTCTGATGAATTAGAGAGAGTTGCCAATCGTTTGAATACGACCATCAGAGAATTTTAAATGAGATGTAACTATGCATACAGCTTATGCATAGTTTTTTTATGCTTACAAAGTGGATAAAATGATTGATTTCACGGATAAACAAAGTCTTTAAGCTGATAAAAGGGGAAATTACAGCTTATTATAGAAGGTTGCAAACTAGAAACCTCTAGAAAATGCTTCCCTTAAGTGTTACGCTATAGGCGAATTAGGGAAATGAGTAGAGAGGTGTTTGGAACATGAAAAAGAAATTATTTATTACACGTAAGTTTCCTGCACATATTGTTGAGCCATTAAAAGAGTTTTATGAAGTTTCTCGGTGGGAAGAGGAGGAGATTGTCATCCCCCGCGATAAACTACTTGCATCTGTTGCTGATTGCGAAGTGTTGTGGGTAACAATTGCAGATCAAGTGGATGAGGAATTACTTTCGCAAGCGCCAAACCTAAAGCTAGTAACAAATTTAGCAGTTGGTTTTAACAATATTGATGTGAAGGCTTTACGAAAAAGAGGTATTATGGCGACAAATACGCCTGGTGTCTTAACGAATACAACGGCTGATTTAGTATTTGGCTTACTGCTTGCAACTGCTCGTAGAATTCCAGAAAGTGAGAGATATTTACGAGAGGGGAAATGGAAAAGCTGGTACCCGATGCAGCTGGTTGGTAAAGACGTATCAGGGGCGACTATTGGAATAATAGGGATGGGCCGAATTGGTCAGGCTGTTGCTAGACGAGCAAAAGGTTTTGATATGAAAATTTTATATAATAACCGAAGACGTCGTCATGAGGCGGAAGAAATGTATGGCTTTCGCTATGTATCATTAGAGGACCTCTTACAACAATCTGATTTTGTTGTAATTATGACACCCTACAATAGTGATACTGAGGGTCTCATTGGAGCACATGAATTAGCGTTAATGAAAGAGGATGCTGTCTTAATAAATGCTTCACGCGGTGGAATTATTGATGAGGCAGCTCTATACGATGTCTTGAAAAGTGGCAAGTTATGGGCAGCAGGGCTGGATGTCTTTGAACAGGAGCCTGTTGCTATGAATCATCCATTGTTGACACTCCCGAATGTAGTGGCACTGCCGCATATCGGTAGTGCGTCCTTAGAAACAAGAACAGCTATGCTCATGTTAAATGTGAAAGCATTGGCTGCTTATGGACAGGGCAAGGCTATTTCAAATCGAATTGATTAAAAGAACGGAGCATATCACTGATGGATATGCTCCTTCTATTTTATCTATTGAATAAATCGAATAAACCACCAATACCGCCTTCACCTTTTGACTGACCGCCACCGCCTTGTGAAATTGGTGCCGCTGCAAAGACACGACTTGCTAAACGGCTGAATGGTAATGATTGTACCCAAACAGTTCCTGGTCCACGTAATGTAGCGAAGAAAATCCCTTCACCGCCAAACAATGCAGTTTTTACGCCTCCAACAAGTTCAATATCGTAATCTACATTTGAAGTCATCGCAACTAAACATCCTGTATCTACACGTAAAACTTCCCCAGGCTGTAATGTTTTTTCGTGAATGGCTCCTCCTGCATGTACAAATGCCATACCATCGCCCTCAAGCTTTTGCATAATGAAGCCTTCACCACCGAAGAAGCCTACACCGATTTTTTTCTGGAATTCTACGCCTACAGAAACACCTTTAGCTGCAGCTAAAAACGCATCTTTTTGACAAATAATTTTCCCGTTTAATTGACTTAAATCCATCGGAATAATCTTACCTGGGTACGGGGAAGCGAAATAAACATGCTTCTTACCTGAGCCAACATTTGTGAATGTCGTCATGAATAAGCTTTCACCTGTTACTAAACGTTTACCAGCACCTAATAATTTGCCCATTAGTCCACTTTGTGAGCCGCCTTTTGAACCATCGCCAAAAATAGTTTCCATATGGATGGAGTCATCCATCATCATTAAAGCGCCTGCTTCCGCCACAACTGTTTCTTGTGGATCAAGCTCAACTTGCACATATTGCATGTCGTCACCAAATAACTTGTAGTCAATCTCATGATTATTCATAAAGGGATTCCTCCAAAAGTAAATTTATTGATATTCTATACGATTATAAAACACTTTGGTTTCAATAAGAAATTAAATAATTTAGAAAAAAAGGGAATTAAATAGAAAATGGCGAATATAAAAAACTAGAATGTGTATTATTTATTTTCATATAACTAAGGGTGTTATGAATATACATAACCTTAAGCGATTCCTCCTTTTGGAATATTCTCTAATAGAGGGGAAGCAGTTAAGTGAAAATAAAGCCTCTGGCAATTGTCACTGATAATCATAGTATGACAGGGTATATCACATCTTGAAAATTCGGAATATTGAAGTATTTTATTCTATTAAGATTCATAGATTTTGTACCTGAGGAATACAACTGGTAACAAAAGCTGAGGCATCATAGAGTATTTCAGGGGGTGTATGGAGTGGAGATTAAAAACTATATTGGTGGTAAATGGAGCACACATTCACATTTACAAAGTATAGCAGTGACGAACCCTGCAAATGGTGAGCAACTTGCTACCATACCACTATCTACTTCTAATGAGGTAGATGAGGCTGTAGTAGCAGCCAAACAAGCACAAAAGAGCTGGGCACTTGTGCCTGCGCCAAAGCGTGCAGAATTTTTATATGCCATCGGTCAAAAAATGAAAGAAAAAAAGGAATATTTGGCGACCGTTTTAACAAAAGAGATGGGTAAGGTAATTGAAGAAGCAAGAGGAGAAGTGCAAGAAGGAATTGATATGGCCTATTATATGGCAGGAGAGGGTCGTAGGTTGTTTGGTGAAACAACTCCGTCTGAATTGGCCAATAAGTTTGCAATGAGTGTAAGGGCACCAATTGGAGTCGTAGCACTTATTACGCCATGGAACTTCCCCGTTGCAATCGCTACATGGAAATCATTCCCTGCTATTGTGGCAGGTAATACATTCATTTGGAAACCATCTAATGAGACACCTATGATGGCTTATGAAATGGGTAAAATTTTTGAAGAAGTAGGTTTACCTAATGGAGTAGCAAATATTGTGTTTGGTACAGGACCGACTGTAGGGACTGCGCTCATTGAACACCCTGATGTTAAGGTCATTTCCTTTACTGGGTCGACGACAACAGGCAGTAAAGTAGCGGAACTTGGCGGTAAGCATTTGAAAAAGATTTCCTTAGAGATGGGTGGAAAAAATGCTGTCATTGTTATGGATGACGCAGATCTTCAACTGGCTACAGAGGGTATACTTTGGAGTGCCTTTGGTACCGCTGGTCAAAGATGTACAGCATGTAGCCGAGTAATTGTGCATAAAGATGTTAAAGAGCAATTAGAAAATCGTCTCTTAGATGAAATGCAAAAACTCACAATTGGGGATGGTCTAGACGAAGGAGTTAAAATTGGGCCGGTGATTAATAAAGCTGCAGTGGAAAAAATTAATCACTATGTACAAATAGGCAAGCAGGAAGGTGCCACGTTACTAGCTGGAGGTAGAATTTTAAATGAGCCACCATATGACAATGGGTTTTATTACGAGCCTACATTGTTTACGAACGTGAAGCCTGACATGATTATTGCCCAAGAAGAGATTTTTGGTCCTGTCGTTTCTCTAATTGAGGTAGCAAGCTTAGAGGAAGCAATTGAAGTAAATAATGGCGTGAAATTTGGCTTATCAAGCTCAATTTTCTCACAAAATGTTAATACAATTTTCCGCGCACAGCGTGAATTAGACACTGGTATTGTTTATATAAATGCCGGCACAACAGGTGCTGAAATTCATTTACCATTTGGCGGTACAAAAGGAACTGGCAATGGACATCGAGATTCAGGTGTTGCAGCCCTAGATGTATATACGGAGTGGAAGAGCATTTACGTAGACTACAGCGGTAAATTACAAAGAGCACAAATCGATACAGAGTAACAGATCAACGAAAGGGGATGTTCTTGATGAAAGTTGTTGTATTAGGTGCAGGTTTAATGGGTAAAGAGGTAGCTCGTGATTTAATAAAAAATGATAAAGTCGATCGTGTATTTTTAGGTGATATCGATGTAAAAGTGGCACAGGACTTTGTGGATACTTTAAATACAGATAGGGTAGAAGTTGTAGAGCTTCATGCAGAGCACGATGATTCGTTAATGAAGGTCATCTCAAAAGGTGATGTTGTCATCAATGCATTATTTTACTCCTTCAACGAGCGCGTTGCGAGAGCAGCTATTGAAGCGGGTGTACACTCTGTAGATTTAGGTGGCCATATAGGTGGTGTTACCGAAAATATATTAGATCTTCATGAGGAAGCAAAAGCAAAAGGTGTCACAATTATCCCTGACTTAGGTGTTGCTCCAGGTATGATCAATATTCTGGCTGGCTATGGTGCCTCTAAATTAGATGATGTTGAGTCTATTAAACTATTTGTGGGTGGCATTCCGACTGAACCAAAGCCTCCGCTTCATTATACACGTGTATTTTCTTTAGATGGTGTTTTTGATCATTATACTGAGCCTTCAAAAACGATTCAAAAGGGCAAATTACAAGAAGTTCCTTCCCTTTCAGGTGTTGAACCTATTTATTTTGATGATTTCGGTGTGCTTGAGGCATTTTATACATCTGGAGGCATCTCCACATTGTATAAAACATTCCCAAATGTCCGCACATTAGAGTATAAAACAATTCGTTATAAGGGGCATGCAGAGAAGTTTAAGCTATTAGCAGATTTAGGCTTCCTTGATTCAGCGAATAAGGTAGAGGTTGATAATCAAGAGGTGCCTGTTCGTTCTGTAGTTCGTGAGGCGCTTAAAAAGAAACTGGAGCTGGGAACAAAACCAGATGCGGTTCTATTACGTGTCATTGTTGCTGGCGAAAAAGCGCAACAGCAAGTGACATATGAATATGAAATGGTTGTGCGTAAGGATATGACTATCAATGAAACAGCGATGGCCCGTGCTACAGCTAATACTATTTCGGTTGTAGCTCAGATGATAGGTGCGGGTGTTATTAAAGAGCACGGTGTTTTCCCGCCTGAATCCGTGGTCCCTGGCGATACGTATATTGAAGAAATGGCCAAACGTGGTGTAGTAATAAAAGAGACGTCTCATAAGTCTGCTATGATTGTGAAATGGTAGGTGCTGACCATGAATTTTGACATGTCCACGGAGCATGAAATGCTACGAAAAACGGTAAGGCAATTTGTTGATGAAGAAATTATTCCCTATATTGCAAAGTGGGATGCTGAAGGGGGCTTTGATGCTAAAATTTGGTCGAGGCTTGCGGAGCTTGGGCTAATGGGCGTTTGTGTGCCAGAACAGTATGGTGGGAGTGGAATGGATTATAACTCCCTTGCTATTGTGTGCGAGGAGCTGGAGCGTGGAGATACAGCATTCCGAACAGCGGTATCCGTTCACACTGGTCTGAATAGCATGACATTAATGCAATGGGGCACTGAAGATCAAAAGCAGCGCTATCTTATTCCACAGGCAAAAGGAGTACGAATTGGTGCATTTGGTCTTACGGAGCCGGGTGCTGGCTCTGATGTGGCAGCTATGTCTACTACAGCTGTCCGTGATGGGGACCATTATGTCATCAATGGACAGAAAACATGGATTTCCTTATGTGATATAGCCGATCACTTTATCGTTTTTGCCTATACAGATAAGTCCAAGAAACATCATGGTATTAGTGCATTCATTGTTGAACGTTCAATGGCAGGCTTTACATCAAAGGCTATCAAAGGGAAATACGGGATTCGTGCAGGTAATACAGGTGAGCTCTTCTTTGAAGATTTACGTGTACCAGTAGAAAATCGTCTCGGTGCAGAGGGAGAAGGCTTTAAAATAGCCATGTCTGCCCTAGATAATGGACGTTTCACTGTAGCTGCGGGGGCTGTCGGTTTAATCCAAGCGTGTCTAGAGGCAAGTGTGAAATATTGTCATGAACGAGAAACATTTGGTAAGCCTATAGGAGAGCATCAGCTTGTCGGACAAATGATCGCTAATATGGAGGCTGGTTACCAGATGAGCCGTCTATTGGTCTATCGTGTTGGTGAGTTGAAAAATAAAGGTGTTCGTAATACTAGAGAAACATCTTTAGCGAAATGGCAGGCGTGCGATTTTGCCAATAAGGCTGCGGATGATGCAGTACAAATTCATGGTGCATATGGCTATTCAGATGAATATCCAGTAGCGCGCTATCTGCGGAATTCCAAAGCACCTGTTATTTATGAAGGTACGCGAGAAATTCATACCATTATGCAGGCAGATTATGTATTAGGCAGACGCCAAGATAAGCCATTAGCTAATAGGCTACCAAAATGGCCGTTTGAAGAATAAACGAGGGGGAAATTATTCCCTTTCGTTTTTTTGTGTAGGGGTAACCACTCCTTAAAAAAATTTCAGAATAATGTAACTTTCCATCTTTTTCTTAGTCTAATGGATAAACAAGTATATGAAGGAGAGGTAAAATTATGAAAAGTAAATGGCTGGCATTCATGTTGATAGCTGTTATAGCAATCGTGCCTGGTATTTTCACATGGGCAATGAATACAGAGGTCACTGCCAAGGCTGCTAGTGTGGGTATGGCTACCCAAAGTTGGCAGGCATCATTCTCTGTAAGCTTAAAGAAAAGTAAAATTACAGAGGACAATGTGTATGTAACGACAGAAAAAGGGAAAAAAGTACCTGCAACGATTGCATTGTTAGAAGATCAAAAAACATTAGTTGTAAAGGAACTTGTACCAGGCAGTTATCAATTACATGTAAAAAAAGAAGCCTTTGCACAGGGAGGACTTAATGTAGCTTCGCAAGTTATTCCATTTACAATTATTGAAACGTTAACAGCCGTTCAATCAGAAAAAGAATTAGAACAATATTTTAAGAATTTGTTAAAGGCTCCTAGAGGTGAAATTAGAGAGGAAGAGATGTCTCTAAGTGCAAAAAGTGAAGATAAAGCAACAGCGAATAACGAGTCTACAACTAATAATCAAGTGGAAGGTGTAGAAGAAGGCGATATTGTTGTTGTCAAAGACGGTTTTATTTTTACTGCAAAAGATCAAAGCATTACAGTTGTGAACGCTAAAGACCCGCAGCATTTAAAACAGGCTGCAAATATTAAGCTAAAAGAGTCGCAATATATTTCAAAGCTTGCGCTATATGATAATTTATTAATAGCGATTGGGGATCAATATATTGAAAAAGCAGGCACGGGAATGGTCACAGCTTCATTTTATGACATTTCCAATCCAAACAAGCCAAAGCATATACGCGATGTGGGGCAAGAAGGATATCTAAAGGATATCCGTATTGCAAAAGACACACTCTATTTAATTGGTAATATGTATCCGAACTATTGGGTATTACAACAAGAGCAAAAAGCAGATTTAAAACCAAAAACATATGATAGTTTGACAGGAGAAAAGTTCACAAGCCTACCTGTAGAAAAAATTTCGATTTTGCCTAATACAATGGATGGTACCTATAGTTTAATTACAGCTATCGATTTAAAAAATGGTGCCCAAACAACGGCTAATACAAAAGGATACTTGGGCGGCAGTAGTGGACTTTATATGTCAGAGAATGCACTTTATTTAACGACACCAATTTATGAAGGTAATACTGCTATTCCATTAGAAAAACGCGCTATGGATATGATATGGATGCCGAGAGCAGCTGACACGCAAATTTTCAAATGGAATATAGATGGAACTACATTGAATTTCACTGGTAGTACTGAAGTAAAGGGAACTGTATTAAATCAATATTCTATGGATGAATATAAGGGCAACTTACGAATCTTTACAACAGAAGGTAATACGTGGGATGAGAAAAGTACCTCCTATAACCACCTCTTTATTTTAGATGAACATTTAAAAGCTTTAGGTACAGTGAAAGATATGGCACCTGGGGAAAAGATTTATTCTGCTCGCTTTATGGGAGATAAGGCATATGTGGTGACATTTAAAGAAGTCGATCCACTGTTTGTCATTGATGTAGCAAATCCGAAAAAACCAGCGGTCCTAGGGGAGTTAAAAATTCCGGGCTTTAGTAATTACCTGCATCCATTAGATGACACACATTTAATTGGTATCGGCTATGATACAGAACAACGCTATGATTCGTATACGAAGCGTAATTTTACGGTAACGACGAATATGAAGATGTCATTATTTGATGTATCAGACTTCAAAAATCCAAAAGAACAATCCACCGTGAAAATTGGCGGAAAGGGATCCTATTCTGAAGTTCAATACAATCCAAAAGCGCTATTCCGAAATAAGGAATACAACTACTTTGGCTTCCCAGTTGTCCAATATGAAGCGGGTAAAGGAGACAATATTGTTTATAAAGGTCAGGGTGCTCAAATTTATGAAATTACTGCAGATAAAGGAATTACTCTAAAAGGGAATATTATGAATGCTACGAACGGTGAGCCATATGAAAATTGGGAGCAGGTCGTACAAAGGGTTGTTTATATAGAGGGCGCTCTTTATACAGTAGCGCGTAATGAAGTGAAGAGCTATCAGTTAAAAGACTTTAAACCTCTAGATACATTAATCATTAAATGACAAAAAAAGTCCGATGAATTCAATTAGAATTCATTGGACTTTTCTTTATGGTAGATCTTACTTTTGACGGTAGGGCAAAATCTCAGAAACTGTTACAAATTCATAGCCCTGACCTTGTAAATAAGCAAGAACAGCATCGAGCCCATCTGCAGTAGATTGATGGATATCATGCATTAGTACTATTGCATTATTGTGTAGATTATTTTTTACATTTGGCAATAATTGCTGTGCATTGCGATGCTTCCAATCTAATGTATCAATTGTCCAAAGGACGACTGGAACAGGAATCTCAGCGTCAATCGTGTCATTAGTTGCTCCATAAGGTGGTCTGAAAACAGTGGCACCGTGATTAATAGCCTTCTCTATTTCAGAGGCTGTTGTATTATACTCTTTCATCACTTGTTCTTGCGTAAGTTTCGTTAAAACCGGGTGATTCCATGAGTGATTTCCGATTTCATGCCCACGTGCAAGTACATCTCTTGCAATATCAGGATAATATTGTACACGACTACCAAGCATAAAGAAGGTTGCTTTTGCGTGATATTTATCGAGAATGTTTAATATCTGCTCCGTCACTTTTGGGTGTGGACCATCATCAAAAGTCAGCGCAATTCGTTTTTTATTTGGATCACCAGTAGGTGGTGGTGTAATTGGTTTTACATTTTCCATAGCAATTTGAAAATCAGAGGCTAACAATGGGTTAATGAGCGAAAGTGGTAGTTTCACTATTGGGGCACCTGCTGACCCGCTAGCAATCTCATATTCATCGAAATAGAATTGTAACGAATCGTCTGCAATTGCAAAGCGAGTGAAGTTGGACCATTTTGGTTCAGTAGCTTTTAATAATTCATCCTTTAAAAGCTCATCCTTTATTTGGAGATTCTTCTGCAAATCTTTTCGCACATTTGCGGCTAACGTCGATAAATTATTCTCGTCATTTTGCAATAATGTTTGAATAGTTATTTGCTCGCCAGTTTCGTTATTAATAAAGAATGTTTTCGTTGTGACCTCATGGTTAGCTCCTCCTACGTAAAGCATCTTTGTTAGCACAAATGAATAGTAATGCTCTCGGTACGGAAATGTTTCAAGACTAATATTTAATTCACCCATAACTTCTTTATCTTTTTTCATAGAGGCTAGATAGTTTTCTTTTGAATCCGTTATGTATTGTAATACGGTATCATTAAAAACTTCGTTATCTGTTTGTGGGTAATGAATGGCAAAAGGTGTACGTTTATCATTAGAAACATCTGTTACAATTCGTATCCCTGGAAACGCAGAACTTTCCGTTGATATATTACTATTAACCGATTCTGTATCGGTTTCTTTTGAAGCACTAATTTTTTGAAACTTAAATTCATCCTTTGATAGGATAATAACGAGTATAATAGTTGTTAAAGCTACAATGAGGCCAAGTAATAAAAAATCTATTAGTGGGCCGCGTTTTTTTCTGCGTTCCTGCATGGTGTTGGATACGCTCCCCTCATTTTTATTTTCTATACAATCAGACGTGCCAATCATGAAAAAAGTTATACAAATCTATAAACTTTTATTGTTAATTTATAGAAATTAATGCTAGCCATTCTTCCTTCTTGAAGTAGTATATCGAACGTGGTTATACTACTGTATTAGTGGATAAAAAATCCTTACTAAAAATAGAACAACCAAAGGTCAATTATGTAAAATTAAATTGAAAAAAACCCAATCTTTTGCTGAAATTTTCAGTTGTGTTTTTAATGGCAGTTCGATACTATTGGCAAGGAACATTTTGAAGGAGGCAGATAGCTGCAATGGTCTTACAAGAAGCGGATAATGAACTTACGATTGACTGTTTGTTGCTTGCAGGGCGTATTATGATTGAAAGTGGTGCAGAAACATACCGTGTGGAGGATACGATGCTGAGGATGGCACATTCTCAAAATATGCCGAATGCTCAATGTTATGCCACACCGACTGGAATCATTTTTTCGTTAGGCAAGACACAGCCAACGAGAATTTCATCAATTTCCAGCAGGGTTACAGATTTACAAAAAATAGCCTTGGTAAATTCAGTATCTCGGAGACTCACATCTCACATGATAACATTAGAAGAAGCTTATGACGAGCTAAAGTCGATACAAAAAACAAATTATTTTTTACCAACCTATTTACAAGTTATTGCGGCTGCTTTTGCAAGTGGTTGCTTCCTTATTATGTTTAAGGGAGGGTGGTCCGATTTTCCTATCGCTGTTTTAGCAGGGGGGTTAGGCTTCCTGATGCTTGTAATAACGAATCATTTAACAAAAGTTAAATTTTTCTCTGAATTTACAGCATCACTCGTTCTCGGCTTTGTTGCCTTCTTTGCAGTAAAATATGGTTACGGAACAGAGCTAGATAAAATCATCATTAGTTCTGTTATGCCGCTCGTACCAGGAATTTTGATTACGAATGCAGTTCGTGATTTAATGGCAGGTCATTTTATGTCAGGGATGGCAAAAGGAGCAGAAGCCTTTTTAACTGCCTTTGCCATAGGGGCAGCTATTGCCGTCACCCTAGGATTTTAGGAGGCGACTAGCATGCACATAATGGACATTATCATACAATTAGTTGTTAGTTTTTTCGCTACAGCTGGAATTGCCATCATTTTTAATGTACCTAGAAAGACGCTCCTTCATTGCGGTCTTGTTGGGGTAATTGGCTGGATTATTTATTATATTTTAACAGAGCAAGGAATGGATGTTGTTAAAGCCTCTTTCTTCGGTTCGTTTGTCATTGCCATCGTGGCTCATTTATATGCGCGGCGCTTTAAAATACCGATGATTATTTTTATTGTTGGTGGAATCATTCCGTTAGTGCCAGGAGGCATGGCCTATAATGCCATGAGAAATGTTGTAGAGGATGATTACTTACAAGGCTTACAATATGGTTTAAAGGCATTTCTAATAACAGGGGCTATTGTTATTGGACTGGTCTTTGCAGAAGTAATTATTCAGCTCATTTTCCGTTCAGTCCGTTCAAGTAAGGTGAAATTCCAAAAAGTCTATAAAAAATAAAAATAATAGGAGGCTGCGTGTACACTATGCTACGCAGCCTCCTTTTTATCGTATTATTTTTTGACAAGCAATGATTCGATTTCATCTGATGTTACAGGCTTGCTAATATAGTAGCCTTGAATAGCATCGCAACCATAAGTAATTAACAGATCAGCCTGCTCTGCTGTTTCGACACCTTCAGCTACAACTTTAAGTTCCATAGATTTACCTAACTGTACCATACCGTTCATAAGCTTTTGGCTTTTTTCGGATTTTAACAGAGAATTCGTAAACGTTTTATCGATTTTCACTGTATCAATTGGCAAAATTTGCATATATCTAAATGATCCATAGCCCGTACCGAAATCGTCTAAAATAAAGGAAATGCCTTCGTTTTCTAATTTGCGCATTTGCTGAGCAATAGATGTAGCAGCTTCTGCCTCTAACGCAAATTTTTCAGTGATTTCAATTTGTAGAAGGTTTGCTGGACAGCCTGTTTTAGCAATCATTTCAAGAATGGACTTAGCCATATTTTTATCTCGGAACTCTCGTACAGAAGAGTTGATGGACACTTTTAAATCATGGCCAGCCTTTTTCCAAATTAACGCCTGTTCACAAGCTCTCTCTAGCATAAAGGAACCGATATTATTAATTAGTCCTGTTTCTTCCGCAATTGGAATTAATTCATCAGGTGAAACCACACCAATCACTTCATCTTCCCAACGTACAAGTGCCTCAACAGCTGTAATTTTTCCAGAATAAACATCGATTTGTGGTTGGTATAGGACCTTTAAATTCTTTTGATCAAGCGCTTGTAGTAATCGCTTTTCAATTAATGCTTTACGATTTAAAGCTTTATGTGTCGCTGTTGATAGCGAAACAATTTTATCTCCGCCAGCTTCACGCACAGTTGAAATTGTAGCAATAGAAGCTTTCATAAGCTGAGAAAATGTTGTTTGATCTTCAGGATATCTAGTGATACCCCCACTAATAGAGATTGGCACAGCAATATTGCCACTGTAAATAGGGTGCTGTTGTAAGTAAGATAAAAAGCCTTGAATAAACCATTCACTTAAAGGTGTGATGACTACAAAATCATTTTCATTGATACGCGCCATCGTGCTATCTTGGAAATACATCTTAATACGATTTGTAAATTCAATAATTAGGCTTTGATCGATTTGTTGATCGTGTAGTTCTTTTAAAGTATAAAATTTATCAATACTTAAATAAACAAATGAAAAGTGTCTGTCATCCTCAATCATATTGCTAATGACCTTTTCAAGTCGGTGGGCATTCATTAGCCCAGTTTCCGTGTCGATATAAGCTATTTTCTCAAGTTGGTGTTGGATAGTTTTTGATTTAGTAATATCCTTTTCAATTAAGAAAAATTGTTGTTCACCTGTTTCCAGATTAAAGGTTGGGATAGCTGTTAGTAATACCCAATAGGATTGTCCCGCTTTGGTGATTTTTTCAACTTCACCTTGCCATGTATGCCCGTTGTTTAAATTACGCCAGATAATATTTGTCACTTTTTCACTACGGTCATTATCTGGGAACAACTGCCAAAATGTTTTGCCGATAACACGCTTTGGCGTCCATTGGCTTGTTTTTAGAAATTCATTATTACATTCTAAGATGAAACCATCGTGGTCAAGTGTTACAGTCATAAATGTAGCATCCAATCCTTGTTTAAGGTCTACAAATGTACTGCAATGAGAGACGGCATTAGTCATTAATTCTGGCAGCATAAAAATTATGAGAATCAAACGTTCTCCTTGCTCTGTATAAGGTTTAGCAAGCAGTGCTGTCGACATTTCTGTTTTTAAAGAGGTGTGAATTTGAATTTTTTCTATATACGTACTTTCCTCGCTTTGTAGGATAGCTTGAAAAGTTTCTACTGGAAGCTGACGTAGTAGATTTTCGTGTATAGATGGAGTAGTATTTCCTGTAATATCATTAGTTGATAAACCAATCAGATGTTCAGCGCTCTTTCCCCAGATAGTGGCTTGTCCATCTTGATTTAAGATAATTGCAGGAAAAGGAAGTGAATTTAAATAATGTTCATCAATCGTAAATGATTTATGCATATGACTCATGAGTTTTCGATCTCCTTGGGTAATCAATATATACTAATATTATAGATAATTATATGGAATTAGTCATTATGAATATATTTGTAAATATTTGATAATGAAAAGAATTAGGACTTTTCTAATGATGTTTAAGAAAAGATTTGAAGAAAAGTAACATTTTTTAGTACGTATATAGGAAGTAGGATTGGTATGCAACGTTTAAAAGGAATACTATTTATCGTTTCGGGTGCTATGTTATGGGGAGCGACTGGCCCCTTGATGGAGTGGTTACTGAACCATACATCATTGACTGTTTCCTTTATGTTAACAATCCGTTTATCGGTTGCAGGTATGATACTACTTACATATTTATTGTTAACGGGAAAAAATATTTTTGGTATTTGGCAGCACAAACTATGGGGTAGACAGCTCATTGTCTTTGGTATTGTAGGTATGCTAGGTGTTCAATTTGCATTTGTAGCAGCGATTCATGAAAGTAATGCAGTGCTAGCGACCTTACTCCAGTTTCTAGCGCCAATATTTGTTGTGGCATATGTCTCTCTTAGTTTAAAGAAATGGCCACCAAAATATCAAGTAATAGGAATTATTGGTACCCTTATGGGGTTATTTCTACTACTAACGAACGCATCATTTGATAGTTTGCTTATTAGTCCAAAAGCATTGCTATGGGGTGTAGCAGTAGGTTTAACCTTTGCTTTTTACACATTATATCCTGCGCGTTTAATGAGAGAGTGGAATGTGTTGTTAGTAGTTGGCTGGGGGATGCTAATAGGTGGGCTCACATTAGGTATAGTGAGTCGGGTATGGCTGTCTAACCAATGGATCGTTTTTACTGATTTTAAAACACTACTTTTAATGGTTGCTTTAATATTTTTTGGAACAGTCGCTTTCATATTGTTTTTAAGTAGTATGAAATATATAACAGCTGTAGAGACGAGTATTCTCTCCAGCATTGAACCATTAACGGCTATGATTATTTCAGTTATTGTCTTTGGTACTTCTTTAGGGTTTTGGCAATTAGTAGGGGTATTCGTTATGCTTGTGTGTGTAACATGGCTTTCAATCGCTGGTGAGAAAGCATAAATATACTATTGTGGTAGTAGTTTTTAACTAGCTATAAATTTCATCTTAGGACAAGGGGGAAAGAATGTGAAAGAAATTTTTTCCTATGTAAGACCTTATAAATGGACAGCTATTTTTGCTTTATGTTTAATGTTGTTGGAGTTGTTTGTAGAGCTTGTACAGCCACTTATAATGGCCAAAATCATTGATGACGGGGTAAGAGCTCAAAATCACGAAATGATTATGCAATGGGGTGCTGTTTTACTCGTACTTTCATTTGTTGCCTTTATGGCGGGTATCGTTAATTCTTACTTTTCATCTCATACTGCTCAAAGCATTTCGTATGATTTACGAAATGCCATGTTTGATAAAATCCAATCCTTTACACTAGCAACCTATCAAAAATTTTCTACGGCATCTCTCATTACGAGATTAACGAATGATGTCACACAAGTGCAAACGGTGCTGTTTATGAGCTTACGTATTATGCTTCGTGCACCTCTTGCCGTGATAGGAAGCATAGTAATGGCATTTATTGTGAATGCAAAATTAGCCTTATTTTTAGTCATAGGTGCACCTATCATTTTAATTTTTCTTATTTTTATGGTCGCAAAGGGCGTCTCTTATTTTGGACGGGTGCAGAAAAGAGTCGACCGTTTAAATAGGGTTTTGCAGGAGAATTTACAGGCCATACGTTTAGTAAAAGCATACTTACGGGGGACTTATGAGGCTTCACGCTTTGATGAAGTCGCATCTCGTTTGAAATTCGATACTGTCAAGGCTTTACGCATAATGGAATACATTATGCCAGCTCTTTTATTCATTATGAATATGAGTCTGCTCGCCGTCCTATGGTTTGGTACAAAACAAGTTGCGGCAGGGACAACACCACTTGGAGATATTGTAGCGATTGTTAACTATGCGATGCGGATGACAGGCTCCTTTTCAATGTTCGCTTTTATTATTATTTTTTATGCGCGTGCAAAGGCCTCAGCTGAGCGTATGGCAGAAGTTCTTTCTACAGAAAATGAGGTTGAGGATGTTTCATTTTCAGAGGAAATTAGCCAGGGTAAACACTATGGTGAATTAACGTTTGAACATGTTAGTTTTACGTATCCAGGCGGAGAGGTGCCAGTCCTATCAGACGTCAATTTCCAAGTTAAATCGGGTGAAAAATTAGCGATTATGGGGGCAACCGGTGCTGGTAAATCTACTTTGCTACAGCTTATTCCGCGTTTTTATGAAGTAACAGAAGGAAGAATACTAGTAGAAGGACAGGATGTTCAACAGTGGGATTTACAAGAATTACGTGAAGTCATTGGGTATGTCCCTCAGCAGTCCTTGTTATTTACAGGCAGTATTGCGGATAATGTGCGTTGGGGAGATACGCATGCTGAAATGGACGCTGTACTAAAGGCTACGATGCAGGCTCAAATACATGCATCCGTTGAGGATTTTCCGAATGGTTATGATACAAAGGTTGGGCAAAAAGGGGTCAACTTATCAGGAGGGCAAAAACAAAGGCTATCCATTGCGAGAGCACTCTTGAGAAAGGGACATATATTAATGCTCGATGATAGTACAAGTGCATTGGATGTTAAAACAGAACAGGCACTTTGGGAGGCACTGGGCGAAGAACATGCTACGATGCTTGTGGTCACGCAAAAAATTCGTACCGCTAAAGGTGCA
Organism: Lysinibacillus sp. A1; assembly: GCF_000801965.1. Classification (NCBI taxonomy): domain Bacteria; kingdom Bacillati; phylum Bacillota; class Bacilli; order Caryophanales; family Bacillaceae; genus Lysinibacillus; species Lysinibacillus sp. A1. The sequence continues at coordinate 31,079 of NZ_JSZM01000008.1, read as the reverse complement.
GACCGTATTTTACTGATTGAAGCTGGAAAAGTAGTTGCCTATGGAACCCATGAAGAGCTTTTACAATGTTCCGCACTTTATAAAAAAATTGCAGTCTCTCAACAGGAGGTGGAGGAATAATGGGATTTTTCCAAAAACCTTTTGGCTATGAGCCGATTTTGACTAAAGATGATCTTCAACAGGCTGTGAAGAAAAAGAAAGGGCCACGAGCAAGTGATTGGAAAAGTACCTTGCTACGGTTATGGAAAATTGTCGATGAGCAACGAGCACTTCTAATCGTAGTTCTTTTACTAGTGATGACTAGTTCAATTTTGGCTTTGATAGGTCCCTATGTAATTGGCCAAATGATTGATCACTATGTTATGCATGGAGAGCTAGCTGGCTTAGGTAAGGGGATTGTCTTATTGATCGGCATTTATTTGTTGCTGGCCGTCTCCCTGTTCCTACAAAATTATTGGATGATTGGTATTGCTCAGCAAACGATTTATAGGCTAAGAACAACTGTATTTGGTCATTTTCAACGACTGCCGATTGCCTTCTTTGATCGTCGTCAGCATGGCGAATTAATGAGCCGTATGACGAATGATATAGAAGCGGTCAGCTCAACGCTGAATAGTTCCTTTATTCAGGTGTTTTCAAGTGTACTAACGCTTGGAGGAACGATTATTATTATGCTGAGCTTAAGTCCATTACTAACCATTTTAACTATGACCATTATTCCCATTATGTTTTGGGCAATGCGTTGGATTACACGTCGAACTGCTCCTTTATTTAAGGAGCAACAGGCAGCTATTGGGGCTCTGAACGGCATGATCGAAGAAACCATATCTGGACAGCGCATTGTGAAGGCTTTTTCCCAAGAGGAACGAATGAAGGCAGAGTTTCAGGAAAAAAGCTTGCGGTTAAGAAGAACGGGGTTTTGGGCACAGACATATTCTGGCTATATTCCAAAGGTCATGAACTTTTTAAATAATATGAGCTTTACTATTGTCGCGGGTATCGGGGGCGTACTTGCTTTATATGGGCATGTGTCAATAGGGGTTATTGTTATATTTACAGAATATGCTCGGCAATTTACACGCCCATTAAATGATTTAGCCAACCAATTTAATACAGTGCTATCAGCTATTGCTGGTGCTGAGAGAGTATTTGCGTTACTGGACGAACAACCAGAAGGAGAATCTACCTCAGCGAAAAAACATCAGCTATTGGGACATGTAGCTTTTAAGCAAGTGTATTTTAAATATGAACAAGACCAGGAATCTTACACATTAAAAAATGTTAATTTTAAAGTGGAGCCTGGGCAGACGGTAGCGCTTGTAGGAGCTACAGGAGCAGGGAAAACGACAATCCTTCAACTTATTGCAAGATTCTATGAAGTGACAAAGGGCGAAGTGTTATTTGATGGCATGAATGTTCAGGAAATTGATCGTCTATCCTTGCGTTCCCAAATGGCTTTTGTATTGCAGGATCCATTTTTATTTGAGGCAACTGTTCGTGAAAATATTCGATATGGTCAATTAGATGCAAGTGATGCTGATATTGAGGAAGCAGCAAAGCGTGCTAATGCACATAATTTTATCATGAAGCTTAAGGATGGATATGATACGATTCTTGCTGCAGATGGACGAGAAATTTCACAAGGCCAAAAACAATTACTATCAATAGCACGCGCACTTATTGCGGACCCGAAAATTTTATTGTTAGATGAAGCGACAAGCAGTATTGACACAGTAACAGAAATGGCGATTCAAGAGGCACTTGATACATTGATGCAAGGCCGCACTAGCTTTGTTATTGCACACCGATTAAATACAGTGCATAATGCAGACATGGTGTTAGTTATGCATAAAGGTGAGCTAGTGGAAGCTGGTTCACAGCAAAAACTAATTGAATCGGGCGGTTTATATGCTCAGATGCTCCATTCATCCTCCCATCATTTAGAAGAATAGCCATTGACAACTATCAAAAGAGTAATTTCAAATGAAATTACTCTTTTTTTAATCATATTAACAAATGTAATTAATTTGAATAAATAGTATAATTAATATAAATAAGTAGGGAATAGTATATAGTTTGAAAGTAACTAAATGAAAAGCGTTAATAGTGACAATTTTATGAGTTTGTTAGGTTATTATATATCTAGAATTCATAGTAAATTTTAGTTGTTTTCGTGAACTTTTATAGTAAAAATCCTTTTATTATTGGCGTATTTAAAGTAAAATTCTGATTAATAGAGGGTGATAATATATTTAGTTGCCAGCTTATTTTCATTCTTGCTACAATAGGGCAATAGTCTGATACAGGAACGGAGTAAACAATGAATATTTCAGTGATGACAGTGTCTTTCCCATTGGATGGAGAAACATTGAAGGAAGTAAAATTATTATGTGAAGAAGCGACAATTCATGATTATCGAGTATACGAAACTATTTTGAATGTGCCAATGGCTAGCTCTTTTGAATCGAAGGGCTTTATGGTATTGGCGTATGAGGATGATCAGGATTTGTTAGTTGGAGTTGCAAGTGCCATTGATTTAATGGGACTCCATACGTATGAGTGGTCACTAGTGGTGACACCTGCATATCGCCAAAAGGGGATTGGGACTGCATTAGTTGAAGGCATACAAGTCGGGCTAAAAGAGCGAGGGGCAGAGGGGCAGTTAGCTGTTGTGATTGATGGTTCCCCACATGGACACACATTTATTGAAAATAAAGATTATGTTTACAGCTTCTCAGAAGCAACCTTAGAAACAAAGGCAGAACCTGTAGCATTACGAAGCGATATTACTATTCTTCCCTATAATGGTGAACAGGCTGAGCTAATTGCTATTTATAGTGAAGCATTTGGTGATTTACCAGAAGAATCAACAGAGCTCATCGCCTTTAATACGTCCACTAATGGAAGAAAGCTATGGATTGCTTATCGAGATGGAGGAGTTGTTGGCACGGTAACGACAGCTCAGGAAAATGAAATACAATGGGTAACAGCCCTTGCAGTCCACCCAAATTGTGAAGGACAAGGTATTGGGACGGCTTTATTGTCCTTTTCAAAGGATTATGCGAGTAAAACCGGTGCCACTTTCGTCATGTTAGATGTTGAAATAGACAATAAAAAAGCAATATCTGTCTATGAAAAGGCTGGATTTATGAAGGCGCAGCAAATTGATTATTATGTAAAACAATAGCAAAAAGGGCGAGGAGTGATTTTAACTCATCGCCCTTTTTATCATAATTGCGTACTATCTTCATATAGTATTAATAAGCCTTATGAAAGGAGTCGTGATTATGCGCATGCCAGCATTGCCTAAAAAGAAGTCTCCTCCGAAGGAAGCACCTAGTTCGTGGTGGAAGGTGGTTAAGGCCTATCTATCGAAAGGAAAGTTCTATCGATTACCACCGAGAAATTGATGAGGTATAAAAAAGTCGCCTTATAGCGACTTTTTAATTTTCTAATAAAAATGTATTTTTAGAGGGACCTATTAAGTAAAGTTCATGCATTGCCCGTGTGAGTGCTACATAGAGTAGCTTTCGGTCAATGGGCGTGTCGTAAAAGGGCGTATCAAACGCAGCCACTATAACCGCATCAAATTCAAGCCCTTTCGCTAGATGGCTTGGAACAACAAGCAACATTTCCTGATTAATAGAATCATTTTCAGTTAGTAGCTGTGCAGGTAGTTGGTGAGCTTTTAAATCTTTTTGCATCATCATTGCTTCAGCAGTTGTTTTGCATATTAAAGCAATGGATCGATGTCCATGTTGCCGAATTGTTTCAAAAATTTCTTTAATTTGTAAGGCGTCGAATTGATCCGCTTGAATAAAGCTTGGCACGTTGCCATGACGAACAACAGGCTCCACTAACGGAAGTTGTTCATCCATTTGCGCTAAAATTTCATTAGCAACTTCCATAATTTCAATGGTTGTACGATAGCTTTTTTGCAAAGTTCGAAAGCTTGCTCGTGGGAATAAACTTTGGACAGGCTCCCAAGCAGTTAATGAACGATAGCTATGAATTCCTTGAGCTAAGTCACCAACCATTGTAAACATATCCGTATCCAAACCTGTTTTTAAAGCGGCAAGCTGAAATAGACTATAGTCTTGAACCTCATCGATAAAGACAACGCGCATTTTCCATTCATCAGGGATGCCTTTTAAGCGCGCCTGTAAATAATAAAGTGCAGCTAAATCTTCAAGGGCCCATTGTTCCTTGCGATGTGATTGTAAAAATTGCTGTTGTTCGAGATAATGCCATTCAGGAGCCAGTTCTGCTAACAGCTCTGCATTGGTGAGAAGTGAACGATAAAGAGTTTTAATATTGTGTTTGATAAAGCGACGCATATAAGCAGCTGCTGTAGATTTGGCTTCTTTTTCAATAGCAGGAATTCGCTCATCTCGTTCATCGATAAATTTTGTTACGACACGACGCCGTTTTTCATCATCTCGAATACCATTTAATGCCTTTCCAAGTGCTTCATCATATTTTTTATGGAGTGTAGCTAAAACAGACTGCTTCTTCTGACGAACATGGCTAGCTAACACTTTTTTAATATGTGCCAGTCGTTTTTCGATTGGCATATAAGAAAATTCATATAAAAATAGCTTCTTAAGGTGAGAAGCCCGCATGATACAGTATCTTTCAATATAAACATCTTCAAATTGCTCTGCAATATCTTGTTCCAGTTTTTGAATATAGCGTTCGATAACATCACGATAATAAAGAGAGCCTTTCATTTCAGAAATCCAAGCAGATGGCTGAGAATTTCCTCCGGCTACAAGCGACTCTAATTGCTCATTTGGATTTTGAAGCTTTAATTTTAATTTAGTGGCGGATAGTACGTAATCGGTAAAAGTAGTTTGGCATATTTTATCGACGCCTAGTTCTGGTAAGACATCTCCAATATAATCAATAAATAACTTATTCGGTGCTAAAATCATGAGCTGCTCAGGATTAAAATGCTCACCCATTGTGTAGAGGAAATAGGATATTCGATGTAGGGCGATGGTGGTTTTTCCACTGCCTGCTGCTCCTTGGACAATTATTGGTTGACGAAGATGTGCGCGAATAATTTCATTCTGCTCTTTTTGGATTGTCGAGACAATTTCAGTTAGACGAACATCAGCTTTACCAGCCAATGCTTCTTGTAACAGTTCATCGTTCGTAGTTAAGTCAATATCACGTATATCGAGCAAATCGCCATTTTCAATTTTATATTGTCGCTTAGCAAATAGATGCCCTTTATGAATTTCTCCGCGGACATCGTACTCCATGTCACCAAGACGGCCATCATAATAGACATTCGCTACTGGTGAGCGCCAATCGACAATAATTGGCTCATGTGTTTCACGATGAAATAACGAGGTTTTTCCAATGTAAAGAAGTTCTTCAGGGTCACCTGTCTTTTGAAAATGGATTCTGGCAAAATAAGGCTTCTTTTGAACGGCTTCTAGCCCTTCCTTTTGATTACGGGCCATTTCAAAGAATCGGGCATTGGTTAAGATGTTTAAATAACTCAAACTAGAATCTAAGTAATCGAGATCTGCCATCGACTTCCGAATATTTTCTTGAGCGGATTTTAAATCTCTTTGTGACTCATTTAAAATTTGCTGCATATAACTTTGGGTATACGCTAATCGCTCTACTTCAGTCTGAAAATCTGGATGTTTTACAGTCATTTTTTAGCACCTCCTAGGTACTTACAATTTCAAAGTAGATTATCATACTACTATATATAATATTTACCATCAAGTGAAAGCTTAAAAGCTGAATATGTTACTATTACGTAGAGGTTTTGAATGAATGTTACTAAAAGAGGAGGTTCATTATTTTGGATATTTTTGCACACAGAGGTGTTTCTGCAAGCTACCCGGAAAATACGATTGCTGCATTCCAAGCGGCATCTAAGCTTCCTATCGCTGGAATTGAGCTAGATGTTCATTTAACAGCAGATAAAGAGGTAGTTGTTATTCATGATGAAACCATTAACCGTACCTCCAATGGTTCAGGCTATGTAAAGGATTTTACATTACAGCAATTACGTATATTTGATTTTGGCTCATGGTACTCATTGGATTATAGTGGAGAAGTGATACCCACATTAGGGGAAGTTTTAGAACTATTTGCAGGTACAAACCATCGCATTAACATTGAACTAAAAACAGATGTGTTTGCCTATGAAGGGATCGAGGCATTAGTTCTAAAGGAAGTAGCTGCCCAACAAATGACAGAGAGAGTTATTATCTCTTCTTTTAATCATGAATCTTTGCAAACAGTCGCACAAATCGCACCATATATTGAAAATGCTGCATTGTTTGCTGAAGTTTTAGTAGACTTTACAACTTATGTTGCGCTTATTCCTGCTAAAGGCTTGCATGTTAGTTTGCCTACAGCGTATCGCAAATCAGTAAAACTAGCGCTCGCTGAAGGGGCAACTGTACGTGTTTATACAGTCAACGAGGAGCGGGATGCTCGATATTTACAGCAGCTTGGAATACAAGCAATATTTACTGACGACCCAGAGAAAATATTAAAAGCCCTTACTTAGAGCAATGTGAGGGGGTGGCGCTCGAATTCCGTGGAATGATAAATGAAGTAATACCCACGGAACGCGGCGTCTTTTATAAGATTCGTTACCACTTTGCCTGATGCTCCTCAATGCATCCAAGCATTTGTCGAATAACTAATGTTTCACCATTGTCGAGCAAAATGGAACCGTCATAATAACCAAATAATTGATGTACTTCTGATTTTACTAGTTTTGCATTTGTGTAGGCTACACGTTCAAAAAACGGAGAGAAGGTTAGTGACACTTGATGAGAGAATTTTGATTTTACTTTCCAACGTTGCATATAATCTTCGGAATCATAATCAAATAATAAATCCTCATGTATTTTTGTCATTTTGCCATCAACGAAAACAGCATTTTCGGTCATACCTGTGCCATCTGTCCATTTTCCCCCTAAATTAAGTCCAATTCTTCTTCCACGGACCCGTTGAGAGGCCATTCCCCAATTCCATACGGCTTCACGCGGCCATACACCTCGACCGTAATCTAAGACAGCAAAATTTTCTTCTGCCGAGAAATTATAACGACGAGTACCAATTGTGACCACACCTGAAGTAGGGAGTGTATGATGCTTACCTGTAAATTGAAATGTTTTACGATTCCAAGGGATGACAACATTTAAGGTTTCGTCTGTAGCGGGATGCTGAATGATGAGCTTTGCACGTAAAATATCGCCATCAAAATTTGGAATAGAAACAGATAGATGTGTTTCATTTTGTACATATAATATATCAATCATCATTTCACTATTTTTAAACGATACGGACTCTAAAACCTGTGTAGGCATTTTCAATTTGCCGCCTAAGGGAATGGTAATCGTTTTTTCGAAATAGCGCTGCGTTTCATATTCAAGGAAATAGACGAAGCAAACTGCTGCATAATCTAGATGACTAATCGTAGCGGAAAATAAGATTTCATCACCGTAGACACACCAATAGTTCCATTTCTTTTTGCGCATGAGATGGCCGCTTAAATTGCTGTTGATAAGTGGTTTACGTGCAAATCCGATGGCTGCTGGATTTAAATTCCCCTTTTTATCGCATAAAAGAGTAGGCTGTAAAATTTCTTTCTCAGCATGCTGCTTCACATTTAACATCCCTTCTGGTCATAAAATAAAATCATGCATTTCTTTTAATCTTATTGTAGCAAAAATGATCTTGAAAATGGAAAGGAACATACTGATTATACCTATTTTCGACAATAATATGAGTAAGGACCTAACTAATAGAAATACTTGAAGAGACATAGACATATGATGGCATGAGGAGGAGATGTATGGCAAAGATGTATAATAGGCAAGCTGCTGTACAGTATGCCAATTTATGGTGGAATAGACGCAATCCAGCTTTTCCTAACTTTGACGTAGACTGTACCAACTATATATCTCAATGTTTATTAGCTGGTGGGGCACCAATGCGAGGGGCACCAAGTAGAGATAAGGGCTGGTGGATTCAACAAGGGAATTGGAGCTTTAGCTGGTCTGTTGCACATTCTTTAAGATGGTATTTAGAAGGTTCAACGACAGGGTTGAAGGGTACACGTGTGCAAACCGCCGAAGAGTTAGAGCTGGGTGATGTTATTTTTTATGATTTTCAAGGAAATGGGAAAATCGATCACTCTGTTATTGTTACTAGTATTCAAAACGGCATTCCTTATGTAAATGCTCATACATCGGATAGTATTAATCGACCGTATTTCTATGAGGACTCCACTGCGTATACGCCGAGCATGACTTACTTTTTCTATCATATAGAGGATAGCTTTGCTTAAGATGAGGTAGTTTTAATGCATATCATTTTATGATAATGTGAAGGTAGAAGAGATAAACTTAAAAGTTGTCTTGTGGTAGAAGGAGAATGGATATATGAGCGAACAATTTTTATCGGTTAGAGATGCAATTATTCAACGTCGTTCCATTAAAAAATTTAATGGTCAGCCTGTAGATCGTGATGATTTATTGGCTATTATCGACGATGCAGTTTGGGCACCCAACCACGGTAACCGTGAGCCTTGGCGTTTAGTTGTAGCCTGTGGTAAGGAATTAGAAAATCTACATCATTTATTACGCGACCTGACGATTCCAAAATGGCAAGAGCTTTTAAGTGAAGACTTGGCGAAGCAGATGTTGAAATTTACGTTACCTGGTGGCTATGCTTTTGTTATCGTACCGGAGGATGCACGTCAAAAAGAACGTTTAGAGGATTATGGAGCAGCGAGTATCTTTATTCAAAATATGCAACTGTTAGCATGGGATAGAGGGATAGGCTCTTGCTGGAAAACACCAGGCTTTTTAGATAATCCTAAGTTCCGCGAAGCTTTAAAGATACAGCCTGGAGAACGTGTTATTGCGATGCTACAAGTCGGTTATTTTGATGAGGTACCAAAAGGGAAAGATCGTAAAAAATCGGCTGAAATAGTGACAGTTTTTGGTGAGTAATCGCCTAAAAAGCAAAGAAAATCCCCTCACTGAAGTAGGTGAGGGGATTTGTTATGGAATAGAAAATTATTTTTGTAATTCCGAAACTTCATATAAATAATCACTTAAAACGCGTAAACCTTTATCGAAGTTTTCTAAATGGAAATGCTCATTAGGTGCATGGAAGTTTTCACTAGATAAACCGAAGCCCATTAATACTACAGGGATTTCTAAAATTTCATCAAATGCAGCGACGATAGGGATAGAACCGCCACCACGTGTGTAAGCAGTAGGTACATGATAAACCTTTTCATAAGAACGTCCAGCTGCCTGAATGAATGGATGATCAAATGGTGTTAAGAATGCAGGGCCTTTATCGAACTCCGAAATGTTAATTTCCACTCCAGCAGGTTTATGCTTTTCAACGTGGGCTTTTAATAGCGCAACGATTTCGTCCGGCTCTTGATTTGGAACGAGACGGCATGTAATTTTAGCGCCTGCTTCAGCAGGTAATACCGTTTTGATGCCTTCTCCCGAGAAACCACCAAAGACCCCATTAACCTCTAATGTTGGACGAGCCCAAGTACGTTCTAGGTAGGTAAATCCATGCTCACCAAATAGTTCTTTTACACCGACCTCTTGTTTTACTGACTCCTCATCAAAATTAAGCGCACGATAAGCTTCACGTTCTTCCTCTGTTAAAGGTAATACATTATCGTAGAAACCTTCCACTTGAATGGTGCCATGCTCGTCACGGAAGGATGCTAATATTTCAGCTAATGCGTGGATGGCATTTTGCACACCTCCACCATAGAGACCTGAGTGTAAATCTCCTTTAGCTCCACGCACGTCAATTTGAATGCCTGCTAAACCACGTAAGCCATAGCATACTGCAGGTTTACCAGGACCATAAAGTCCAGTATCAGAAATTAAAATGAGATCCGACGCTAATTTTTCCTTATATTCCTCAACAAAGGAAGGTAGATGCGGACTACCGATTTCTTCTTCACCTTCATAAATAAATTTAACGTTCACAGGTAAAGTTCCTGTTGTTGCAAATAAAGCTTCAATCATTTTTAAGTGCATAAATACTTGCCCTTTATCATCACTAGCACCACGAGCGAATAATTTATTGTCACGAATGGTAGGATTGAACGGTTCGCTCTCCCATAAATTTAGGGGATCAACAGGTTGTACATCGTAGTGACCATAAAATAATACAGTTGGTTTGCCTTCTGCATGTAACCAATCGGCATAGACAACTGGGTGACCTGCAGTTTGTGTAATTGAGATATTCTCAAGATTTAATTTTTCAAATGCATTAGCAAGCCATTGTGCAGCATGCTGGATATCTTCCTTATGCTCAGATAAAGAACTAATACTTGGAATTTGTAAAAATTCTTTCAATTCGTTTAAATGAGCCTCACGATGTTCAGCAAAATAAGCATCAATTTGCTGTAAATTTGTCATCTAGCATCCCTCTTTCTAATATATTTCGATAATAGAAATAGTATAGCATATCAAAACTAGAAAGTATTAACATGGGTTCATAAATAAATAAGCTCTAATAGGGGGACATCAACCATTTTTATAACAAGGCCAATGGTTGTTTTTGAATGTCTTTAGCTATGTACAATGAAAGACACTGTAGAAAAAATTCTTTACAGTGTCTTTCGATAGTCGTCTATAGGTGAGTGCAATTTTTATCTACTTAAAGAGAGTGTGTATTAAACATTTTTCGATTTACTACTACTGATGTTAGGTGTTGGTGGTGAGTTGTACACGCGGGAATATGGTGGTATTGAATTCATTAGCCAAATGTTACTGCCTAGCACCGAATCGTGACCAATTGTCGTTTCGCCACCTAAAATGGTTGCACCTGCATAAATAACAACATTATCTTCAATATTCGGATGACGTTTAATTCCTTTAATTGGATTACCATTTTCATCAAGAGGGAAGCTTAATGCCCCTAATGTTACACTTTGGTATATTTTAACATTATTGCCGATTATACATGTCTCACCGATTACGACACCTGTGCCGTGATCGATAAAGAAGGATTCACCAATTGTCGCTCCTGGGTGAATATCAATTCCTGTTAAACTATGTGCATACTCAGACATAATACGTGGGACAATTGGTACGCCCACTTCATATAATTCATGTGCAATACGGTGAATGTATACCGCAACAATTGATGGATAACTTAGTAAAATTTCCTCTGTAGAAAGGGCAGCAGGATCTCCGTTGTACGCTGCCTGAATATCTGTTTGCAAGGTTTTACGAATTTTTGGGAATTGTGAAATTAAATCCATCACAATACGATCTGCATCCGCTTGACAAGTACAGTTTTCAAGATTGCTGTTGTACTCCAAATTGTAAATTAAAACTTTTTCGATAATATCACGTAAATCCAATGCCGTTTCACGCAGTTTATTACTACTTACAATATTGACGCGTGTAGTATCGATCGGCGGAGCAGTATGGATACCTGGGAACAGTACTTCATGAAAATTATCTAAGATTTTATAAATTTGATTGCGCCCAACAAAGCCAATTGAATTTTCAATATCAACATACTGCCGGTTAATATCACTTAATGAACTTGTAATTTCTGGGACCTTTTCATTTAGCCAATCATTTAAACTCATTGTAAAACACCCCTCAATTTCATAATAACTGATGTAATAAAAGTACAAAGCATTTCATGTAATAGCAACTCTTTTAGCTTTAAAATATATTAATATTTATATTATAGAAAAAATACCTGCATGTGGAGTTGCAATTAAATAATCTTATATTGTTTTACCATAAAATACGACTGGTTTTAAAGCTTACTGCTTCTTGGTATGATCTAGACCGATTTGCACTGGGAGAATTTTAATCAAATAAAAAGAGTCTGATTCCGGAACAATACCGAATTCAGACCCGTGAATTTTTTATTAGTGAGCAGTATAGCCGCCATCAACAAGGAGTGTTGTACCATTAACAAAGCTTGCATCATCGCTTGCTAAGAATAAAACAGCTTTGGCAATCTCTTCTGGTTTACCAAGTCGACCTTGCGGATGAAGGGAAGCTAAATATTCTTTCTTTTGAGCGTCTACTTCAGCCAATAGAGGTGTGTCGATATAGCCAGGACATACAGCATTTACGCGAATACCTTGTTTTGCATAAGCTGTGCAAAGGTTTTGTGTTAATAGTTTTACACCACCTTTTGCAGATGAATAGGCTGTTGGATTTGGTAAGGCAACAAAACTATGGATAGAGCCAGCATTAACAATGACACCACCCGTTCCTTGCGCAAGGAATTGTTCGATGGCATATTTATCAGAAAGAAATACTCCGGATAAATTAATATCAATGGTTCTTTTCCATTTTTCAAAAGATAACTCGTGAGCGGGTGCATCGTCAGCTACACCTGCATTCGCGTACATAATATCAAGTTTTCCGTATTTATTAATAGTTTCCTTTATCATGTTTTTAATATCTTCTTCGCTTGTTACATCTGTTTTTACGAAGAGCGTATCATAACCATCGTTATTTAATTGTTCAGAGATGTTTTGTCCTCGCTCTGAAAAATCGGCAATGACTACTTGTGCTCCTTCTTGGGCGAAGAGGCGAACTGTTGCCTCACCGATACCGCTAGCGCCACCTGTGACGATTGCTACTTTATCTGCTAATTTCATGTCAATGACCACCTTAATATTTATTTTGCTGTTGCTCCACCATCAATAACAAATTCGGCACCTGTTGAGAAGGAGGATTCATCAGAAGCTAAGAACAGCACTGTTTGAGCCACTTCTTTTACAGAACCTAAACGTCCTAATGGGAATAAGTTTTTTCCTAATTCATCTTTAGAACTTCCAGTTGTTGCAGATGCATAATCGGCCATTCCTGTATCGATATAGCCAGGGTGAATAGAGTTTACGCGTACGCCATATGGGGCATATTCCATTGCTGCATCTTTGGTCATAATACGCACAGCACCTTTACTAGCGCCATATAAAACATGTCCAGCAGCACCTGTTAAGCCTGCAATGGAAGATGCATTAATGACAGAGCCTTTATTTTGTTTAGCCATCAGCGGCATGATATGTTTCATACCAAGGAAAACACCAGTTACATTGATGGACATTAAGCGATTCCAGTCAGAAAGTTCAATTTCCGCAAGTGGTTTAATTATATAAATGCCTGCATTGTTGAAAAGGATATCAACTTTATTAAATGTATGAAGCGCTTCATTTGCAACTTTTTTCCAATCACCTTCATTGCTTACATCATGACGTATAAATAATGCTTCGCCTCCAATTGCTTGGATATCACTAACGGTTTCGTTCCCAGAATGTTCATTTATATCAGTAATGACTATTTTTGCTCCTTCTTTCGCAAATAATAGTGCAGTTTCTTTCCCGATGCCTGTACCTCCACCTGTAATAACGGCTACTTTATTTTCCAATCTCATTTCAAGCACGCACCTTCCATTATTTCTGGTTATATGGTTACCTTAGGATTTAAAAGTATTCGCTTTATTTTAGCGATACCTTCATCTTACTCCTTTCAATTTGAAATACTATCCTATAAGATGCTGTATAATATAGGGAGTGAGTATCCTCCATTTATAGGGGTATTTTTAGTATGAAGGAGAGGAATTTCCTATGACACACTCATTTCAATCCTTTGAAGAAATGACACTTCAGGAATTTGTGTTATTCATCAAAATTCATAATAAACAAATTGAAGAGAATACGAATATTTACCTCAATCTAGAACCTTCTATTGCTGAAGCCGATCGAGAAAGGGTGGCAATGCTACTGGATTCGTTTCTACGTTTAATGACGCATACGAATATCGAAGAGCTTCATGATGATTTTAGAAGTTTTTTTAAGACATGGCTTCAATCGCAGCTATCCATTATCGATACGAGAAGCTTTCTTCTATTCCAATTGATTTTAGAGAAATCATTGATCACTTTTATGATTCAGCAGAAAATTAGTCGAATGAATGCCATACTAATGTATGTATTATCGATTTTTACATTTTTAGTACAGCTTTACTGTGATGCCGAAGTAGATCATAAAAATAGTCGTAGAACTACCCCTGAAAATGAGGAGTTGAGACAGCTGCAATTGCTGGATAAACTTGATAAATTGCTTATCAGTTCCTCTGGTTATCAGGATTTAGCTTATATCTTAAAGAAATGTGAAGAGTATTTTAGTTATAAAAGATGTGTATTTTATGCCTATGTGCCATGGTCCAATCAATTTTACGGGGTTATTGGTGCAGAGCTTCCAAAGGTTCAAAGCATGAAAGGGGAGCTGACCGGTGAAAATACAGTTCTTGGCTCAAGAAAACCTATCTATTTAAAAAACCCCAAAAATTATGTGAAGGAGGAACATATACAATTATTTAATTTATCGTCGATTATATTTATCCCAATTATTCAACAGGATCAATTATTTGGTTGGCTGACATTTGATCAGCTAGGTGAAGAATTTGATTGTACAAAGGATGAGTTATTGTTACTTGAAGAAGTAGGGAAGCGGTTGGGGTTATTTTTATCACGTAAGGGTGAAAAGGTTGAAAAGAATACAGAACTTCACTTAACAGAAAGGGAGTCCATGATTTTAGGTTTGCTTGCAGAGGGATATGATAATAAAAAAATTGGGGGATTACTATTTCTAAGTGAGCATACGGTAAGAGATTATGTAAGTAGTTTAATGACAAAGCTGAAAGCTAAAAATCGAACACAGGTCGTTGCTTCCGCTTTTCGTTTAGGGCTATTAAGTTAGCCAAGGGAAATAAATGTGTAATCCGTAATATATATCTGCTTACTTTACAAGTCATTGTTAAAGTGGCAGATTTTTAATTTTTAGATAATAATTATTATTTAAAATATAGCAATCAAAATAGAGGTTTAATGTTATAGAGCCGTGTTTTACAGGTTGAGTAATATAGTAGTAAAACATTTTTTACGAATATTACAAGCAAAAGCGTTTAAGCTTACACGATTGTAATGAAATTGAAAGCCAATACGATAGAGTGTAATACATTATTTTGCGAGAATGTGTATAGAAGCAAGAACAAGAAGCGGAGGCATACACAATGAATGAAAAATTAGAAGGCGTATACGAGGAATACAATCGTTATATATATCACTTATGTTTAAAACTAACTCGCAATAATGTAGAGGCTGAAGATTTAATGCAAGAAGTTTGGGTAAAGGTCGTGCGCTATGAAGACAGCGTAGCTGAAGTAGAGCATATTAAGGCTTGGCTTACAACTATTACAATGAATACTTTCAGAGATCGCTATCGTAAAAAGGTTCGTCGCAGTAAATATATGATGAACCAACCTGAAACATTAGACGTACCGATATTAGATTTGGTTCCCAATAATGAAATTTCGACAGAAGAAAAGGTTGAAAAGGATATTGTCACAAAACTCGTACAAGATAAAATGGAGCAATTAGATGGCATTTATAGAAAGACTTTATGGTATTTCTACATAGACCAATATTCACTTGCAGAAATTTCTACGATTATGAAAGTTTCCATTGGTACTGTGAAATCTCGTTTATTCCGTGCAAAGGCTCGATTAAAAGAAATGCTTATGTCTGATACGGCCATTGTGGAATCTGTGCTACCAGCATGATTAAAGCTGATTGGTCGCACACCATATGTACTTAGACGGAAGTATTCGGTCGACTAATCTAAAAAAAGATGCATTCGCATATTATTGCGATGCATCTTTTTATGGTTAAGACTTTATTCTGGACGATTGGATTCTACATCCAATAGACATTTTGAAAAAATAGTGCGCAATGTTTGCAGTTCTTCAGCAGTGAGCATTCCAAACATATTGTTGATAATTTCACTCACTTGTTGGCGAGACTCTTTTAAGATGCTCTCGCCCTCAGAAGTAATAACGAGCTGTGATGCTCGTCGATCCGTAGCGTGCTGTGTTTTTTCAATAAAGCCAGCGTTGATAAGCTTCGTTGTTAAAACGGTGACGCCACCTGTCGTTACCTTTAACCGCTCAGCAATAGCAGAAGGGCGTTTCGGGCCCTCCTGCGATAAGTAGTCTAAAATTAAAATATGGGATTTTGAAAAGCCGAGCGCATTATGATTATTCCACTCGTTCGCCCACTTACGCTCAATAGATGAAACAACTTCAAACAACGAGGTAATGGCTTTTTGTTTTTCTTGATCCATAGAAGGTCATCTCCAAAACTGTTTTAACTTTCTTGTGCCAATCTTGTCATCGCATTTAATTCGTAAGCACGTACTTTGCGCGGGATAAAACGGCGGATGTCCATCTCATTGTAACCAACTTGAATACGTTTTTCATCTATTAAAATAGGGCTACGTAACATTCTTGGATGTGCTTGAATAATAGCAAATAGCTCCTGAATAGAAAGTTGGTCGATATCGATATTTAAGTTTTTAAAATCATTCGAATTTGTTGCGATAATTTCATCTGTTCCATCTTCAGTCATGCTTAAAATTTCTTTAAACTCTGCAAGAGTAAGTGGATGAGAAGTGATACGTTTTTCTTTATATTCAATATTGTGATCTTTTAACCATTTAAGTGCTTTTCTGGATGAAGAACAGCTCGCTTGTGAGTAAATTGTAACTGTCATTCTTCATTCCTCGCTTTCTTTTTTAGATTATATTTTATAAATATCTTATTAGTAAGGTAAAATGTTTATATATATCTTACTAGTAAGCTATATATAAATCAATAGCTATTTAAAAAAATATCTATAACACCATGATTTTTTTCAGGTATATTAACATATACGAAGATCATCATAAAAAAGTTTCATTTTCACAGCTTACAATGATGTAAGTTTAGGGAAATTGAATAGGGACTACATGAAGCATAGGCTTGTCCAAGAGGAGAGAAATGACAAGCTAAAAAATATCAGTCCACTGATTATAGTATGTTTAAATGACGAGAAGTATACATAAAAACTTAAAATTATTTGTGGAATTTCGCAAATGAAAAAAAGGGTGGTCCCAAATGATATTTGAGACTACCCTTTTATATTTAGCCTTGTTGTCCAGAAGTAAACCAATCTTGAACATCCCAGACCTTCGTAGCGAGACCATCATAGAAATCAGGTTCGTGACTTACAAGTACAATAGTGCCTTTAAATTCTTTCATCGCACGTTTTAATTCATTTTTTGCATCCACATCTAAATGGTTCGTTGGTTCGTCAAATAGAAGCCAGTTTGCCTCTTCCATCATTAATTTACATAAACGAACTTTCGCTTGCTCTCCACCCGATAATGAATTCAGTGGACGTGTAATGTGATCAGTCTTTAAGCCAGCCTTCGCTAAGGCAGCACGTACTTGTGCTTGCTCCATTGAAGGGAAGGCATTCCAAACATCATCAATTGGTGTGATCTTTTCCGCTTTTACTTCTTGTTCGAAGTAAGAGGGATAAAGGTAATCTCCTCGAATCACTTTGCCATTTAGAGGATTAATTTTACCAAGCATTGTTTTCAATAATGTTGATTTACCTACACCATTCATGCCGACTAAAGCGATCTTCTCTCCTCGTTCAATCGCAAAAGTGAGTGGGGGAAGTAATGGCTTGTCTTTATCATAACCAATCACCAAATTTTCAGCCTCTACAACATAGCGACCTGATGAACGTGCTTCTTTAAAACCGAACTCAGGCTTTACAGCAGTTTCTGGGCGATCAATTCGCTCTAAACGGTCAAGCTGCTTGGCACGAGACTTGGCACGGCCAGTAGTAGAGTATCGCGCTTTATTTTTGGCAATAAAATCCTCTTGCTTCTTGATGAATTCTTGTTGTTTTTCATACGCGTCAATATGCTGACGCTTATTGATTTCAGCAAGCTCTAAGAATTTTTCGTATGTTGCTGTATAACGAGTTAGCTTTGAAAATTCAAGTTGGAAGATGACATCCACTGTCTCGTTCATAAATTCTGTATCATGCGAAATTAATAAGAAGGCATATGGATAGTTCTTTAAATAGTTTTTTAGCCATGTAATATGTTCTTCATCAAGATAGTTTGTAGGCTCGTCTAATAATAGAACTTTTGGTTTTTCTAATAACAGCTTAGCTAGTAAAACCTTTGTACGTTGACCACCAGAAAGAGCAGCCACATCTCGCTCCAAGCCAATAGCATCGAGCCCAAGTCCACGCGCAACTTCTTCAATTTTCATATCGAGTGAATAGAAGTCACCTGCATCTAACGCATCTTGAACTTCAGCCATTTGCTCTAATAGAACTTCTAATTCTTCAGGTGTAGCTTCAGCCATCTTACCTGTAATTTCATTGAGTTCCTCTTCTTTTTTATACAAGGGTAGAAATGCGTCACGCAATACATCGCGCATCGTTCTACCAGCTGTGAGTACTGTATGTTGATCTAAATAACCATAATGTGTACCGGGGAGCCATTCCACTTTTCCCTCATCATGAATTGTTTGACCAGTGATAATGCCCATTAAAGTTGATTTACCTACACCATTTGCCCCAACGAGCCCAATATGATCACCCTCTACTAAACGAAACGATACATCTTTAAAAAGTGTACGATCTCCGAATGAATGACCTAAATTTTCTACTGTTAAAATTGCCATATATGTTCCTCCAACTGTCTTTCAAGTTTACATTTTATAGTTCTGCAAGTTGCTTATTCAGCTCTGCAAGCTTCGATTCCATATTTGCAAGACGTTGCTCTGCCTGTGCTACTTGATCGTTGTGTCCTGTAGACTCAAGTTTTTCAATATCGCCTTGTAAATTGATATAGTCCATTTTTAATTCTTTAATTTGATATTCTAAATCATTTTTGGTTGGCATGATGGTTGCTCCTTTTTTAAGAATATTTGTATAGCGAATGCGTGTAAAAAGCGATGGGGGTTTTATTGATCCCCCACCGCTTAGTCATTAAAATCAATCGGGAACTGAAAAAATTTGAACTTACCTAAGTCCCAACTTTTATAAGATGAGATACTAAAGTGAAAATTTCTTATATATTGTATCATAATCGTCTTTGAAGTAGCACTAAGTAGAAGCGATATTATGACGATCATAAGCAAAGTCTAAAAGTAGTTCTAAGAGTGTTTCATTATTACTAACGAGATTGAGCTGGCGTTGTTTTTTTACGGCACGTTCACTGCGTGCTTCATGTAAAAGAAACTCCATAACAGCATTTTGTATTTGTGATTGTTTCATTTTACGACCTAGCCCTAGATGAATAAAACCGTTCTGTTCTCTTGGGAAAGCATGTAATAGCTCTGCCTCCGATTGTGCAAGCGTAATGCATGGCACACCATAAGAGGCAATTTTGTAAGGCGTATAATTGGCATTGCAAATAATAACATCTGCTTTTGGTAAAAGTTTGAGAAGCGCGTTTTTATCACGAAGGATGGCTGTGTTGCGACGACTTAAAACCATCATTTGCAAGTCGTCTATAGCATGGCGGTAGCTGTCGTCAATCATAACTGTGATTTGTAGTGGAATTTGGAGCTGTGTTAAGTGTCGAAGTGTACGATAGGTTAAATTATGCTCGTCCCCATCTTCAAAAGCTACAACGATATGGGGAGGATTTTCAGGTGTTTTGCTTTCAGGTCTATCACTAAAGTTTTGATAGTCTTCGGGTAGTGCAAAAACAAAGCTCCCGCCAATATAATGAGACGGTAAATAATCTTTTACCTCGTGATAGAGTGCTAGTAGTACACAGTCACAGGCTTGACCACCTTCACCAAAATCATCAAAGTGAATAATTGTTTTGCAGAAAGGTCGTAAATCCTGTACTTGCAAAGCCTCGGAATTGCGGCCATCTCTGACAATTAAATCTGGCTGGATGCCTTTCATTTGCTTAGGAAGCTCATTAAAATGATCAAATAAAACGGGGGTTAGACCTTCATTTATTAAAATTTGAATCCCGTCATTTGAAGGAGTTTTTACAAATATAAAAACCTTCTCATTCGTCAGAAGTTTAGCTAATGTTGAAACCCGTTCAAAAGGATACAGCCCTTTATCAATACAGCTTTCAATAATGAAAACAATCGTTTTTTTCGGTACTATTGCTTGCGTTTCGTTTTGCAAATGTATCCCACCCTTTCTCTGTCTCTTTAAATTATGGCGAAGGAAGAGCAAGTATGTGTAAAATTTAGGATTTGATAAATGATCTTTTTAAATAAATCTTTCAAATAGCTATCTTATAGGTACGATAAATAACTTTTAATCATTAAAAAAGTGGTCGATATATATAGTGAGTTTATTAAGATACATATCAAAGATGGTGATGATGAAAGGTGGGAAGAAGTATGGGTATGCGTGCTGCAATTGTGGTTGGAGCAACTGGATTAGCGGGCTCCTCTCTAGTAGAACAATTATGTGAAAATGATGAATATGTATCCGTGACAGTAATCGCGAGAAGAACACCAACTTTTAAGCATCCCAAGCTAGAAGTGAAAATTCGTGATTTTGATAGGTTAGAGGAACAAGATATAGCATTTGCGCATGAACTATATTGCTGTTTAGGCACAACTATAAAAAAGGCAGGTTCTCGAAAGGCGTTCGAAAAGGTAGATTTTGAATATCCTTTAGCGATTGCTTCATTGGCGAAAAAGCGTGGGATTCCCCATTTTCTGGTCATCACTGCAATGGGGGCTAACGAGAGTTCTCCTTTTTACTACAACCGAGTTAAAGGAAAGCTAGAACATGATTTAATGGAGTTGGGCTTACAGCAGCTTTCTATTATTCGACCTTCACTCTTAGTAGGAGAACGAAATGAATTTCGTTTAGGGGAGAAGGTAGGAGAAAAGGTATTAAAACTAGCCAAGCCTTTGTTAATAGGACCACTAAAGCGATTTAGAGCTATTGAAGCCTCTCAAGTAGCAAAGGCAATGATGATTATTGCGCTACACGGTAAGCAACAACTAGTGACGATTTATCCTTCTCATGAATTAGCAATATCGGCATTTCCTGAAACGGCAGAAGAAGATGTTTCGAGGGAGACATTATTTAATTGGGATAAAGTTAAAAAAGCAGATTCGCTTCATGAAGAGGAAAAGGTTAATCGCGATGTAGTGATTGACCGTGAGAAATATACTATCCACGATAAGGTTGTCGATAAAGAAGTTCATTTTCGACCAGATGATAAAGAGTAACTTTTCTTACTTTCCGCCTAAAGACTGAATTTCTTGCTTTCCTCATTCCTATTCTTTCCGAGCCACTTTTCATTTGTTACAATATTATTGTAGAAGATGAATGTGGAGGCAAAGTGAAGATGAAAATTTTACTCGTTGATGGCACAATGTTTGGTCGAAAAACTGGTGCTATTTTAGAGCAAGTGGAACAATACATTAAAGAATTAGATGCTAGTTTCGATTTAGAAATGATGCATTTTAGTGAATATAAACATCAAATTGTTGATGGCTCACCATTAAATGAAGATATGAAGAAAATGATCCAACAATTTGAGGAGGCGGATGCTTATATTATTGCAACGCCAATTTTCCAAGCATCAATCCCGGGCGTTTTGAAGAATGCATTTGACTTCCTACACCCTAAAACAATGCGCTATAAACCTGTATCTATCGTTGCAAATGGCGGCACATATCAACACCATCTTGTTGTTGAAAATCAATTAAAACCTATTTTAGACTACTTCCGTGCTCTTGTTACACCGAACTATGTGTATACACATACATCCCATTTTGATGCAGATAATCGTATTGTGGATGAGGATGTTCATAGCCGCTTACGTGAATTAGCACGTGTATTTGTTCAATACTGTGAGATGAGCAAGAACTTGCCGAAGGAAACAATCGATCAACATTAATAGTACCCTTGCACGGTGGTAAGAAATCACTGTGCAGGGGATTTTTCTTTGTAAGTATTCTTTTAGTATGTGATAAAATAAAACTTTAGTGACACTGGAAGGAGGGCTGCTCATGCAGGACATCGCTTTACTAGAAAAACAACGCTGTTGTCTTATTTTGACTAATAAGGCAAAGGAAGCGGTAGAGGAATGCTCAGCAAACGAGCATGCCTTTTTTGCGTTACAAAGATCTTTTACGGTCTACATTGAAAAACGCAAAGCAAAAACAGTGGGTGAAATATTTTTATCTATCTATTTTAATGCTGAAGACAATGAAAAATTAAGTGATAGTATTGCCGAGAAAACGGTGATTATGGACTGTGTATTAAAGCTAGAAGGGTTACTAGCTACAAATATTCGTTTTGTGCATATGCGAGGGCCGATTAACACAAATCGCCGTTTAGCAGCAGCACTGCAATTTGTTACAAAGCCTAATAACGGAGCAGGTGTTCCACTGGAGCTTCATACGAAGATCAGACAGCTACCGATTGCGGAAGAACGGACTGAATATGTAAAAAAACGTATTGCTAGCTGGGAAGGTTATTTAAAAATACAAGAGCGCGATGCGACTATTGACGATATTCATAGTGAATTTAAGCAAAGCTATTTCAATGAAGACTTTACACGCTTAACGCTTGTTTGTCCCTACATAAAGAATAAGGAATGGAAGCAATTAGAAGGCTTGAGTGTTAGTATTCAAGGTGTCCGTGGTGAAATAGGACAAGTGTTGAAGACACATGCTGGAAAGCAAACAGTTGAAATTGATTTAAAACCTTTTACACAAGAATTGGCTCGCAAGGATCAGCTTAATCTTCGTTCGAAACAAGCGAGCTTCAGCAACTTTGCAACATTAAGTCAAATTAGAAGATTACGTAATGGCTTTACCAAGTTAGAAAAGGGTGAGGCTGTTAATCCTAATTTAGAGACGATCCTATTTGAAAAACGTCCCTCTGTACGAGCATCGAAGCTTCAAGAAGATATTGAATTTCATAATAATTTAAATGAATATCAAAGAAGAGCGGTTTTAGGCGCTTTATCTGTTGAAGATTTATTTGTCATACAAGGTCCACCTGGTACAGGGAAAACAACTGTCATTTCAGAGATTTGTCAGCAAAATGTGAAAGCTGGTTTAAAAACTCTTGTTGCTTCTCAGTCAAATCTAGCGGTAGATAATGCTTTAGGACGGCTTCTTTCCAATCAAGAAATTCGAATTTTACGCTATGGTAGAACGGAAAGTATTGAGGAAGAGGGAAAAAAATTTATTGAAGAAAATGTAGCTCTGCAGTGGCGTGAGCAAACATTGGCAGCGATTGAAGAGGCAATCTTGATCTTTCCTGAACGTGAGCAGACGTTCAAGGACAATTTGACCAAAGCAAAAGCTGAGCTTGAAAAATTAGAGTTATGGCTTGAGGAATTGACGCAGGAAATAGCCGCTAAAGAGCAAGCTGCTATTGAAGAACCAATTTTACAGCAGGAAATTCAAGCGTTAAAAAAAGACTTAAAAGCTGCCAAAACAGAGCAACAGACATATGAAGCTCAAAAAGAACATTATGAGAAGCAGCTCGCACAAATAGAGCCCATTATACAGCAGCTTGAACAGACACTTGCTGATCATCCTTCAATTGAAAATCTTCAGCTTTCCATTCAAGAGGCTTCACAAAAGGTGGAGCAATTAGAGGCAGCTGCTCAATATAAAGAATTGCTGGAGCAAAAACAACAATTAACAGTTCAATTCCAGGATGTACAAGAAAAATATGAAACAGAAAATAATCGACTCATCATTATGAAGGAAGCGCAAAAGTATGTCCATACATTGACGTCCTATGAGCGTATCCAACGATATTTACAGCATTATCAAATTCGTCCTTCTCATGTCCTTTCACAGCAAATGAATCGAATACAACATTTAGAGGATGCAAAAGATTTAGAGGCATGGTCTACCATTAATAGTCGTCTCCAAAAAGCCATTGCAAAGCTAGAGGCGTTAGTGACGGATGAGGTAAAGGAGAAAGCGCAAGCAAAAAGTAGATTACAGCCTGTGCAATCCTTTTCTTTACAAAATCTTACGGGTGTATTTGCTCAATTAAACAAGGCATTTCAAGATGATCAAACGCCTGCCATTCATGAAATTGAAAGCTATTTGCTGGGGCTCTATATGCGTCGTGATTTTGTATGGCAAAAAGGAATGGCACTTAAGCAGCAACAAGACCATAAAGACGAAGAATACGAGTCATTCCGAAAAAATCTTGTTAGTTTACTGCATCAAGAGTGTGCCATTACAAGCTTTGATGTACAAAGCATTCAGCGGCAATTGCAGCCATTTATACAGCATACAGAGCGATTACAACAGCTAGCAAGCAACTTCCTATTAGAAGAAGTACCAGAGGAATCCGTAGAATATTTAAAAATTCTTATGGGACAATTACGAGAATCTCTTCAGGAAGCCAATCAGCAACTAGAACGAGTTGAAAAGGCTAGCGTTCAATTAGTACCAAAACAAGCTTCACTTCAAACCGTACAAGCTAGCTTGGAGGAAGTAGACCTACTGCTATCACAAATGGAAGAGCGGTTAAAGGAGATCAATGTCGCGGGATTGAAAAAGGAAAAGCAATTGGCCACATACACAAAGCTATTACAGTCGACGCCAGAGCGAACAGCAGAAGAGGTTAGAGAAGCTATTCAAACTTCAAAGAAAGCTATTGAAGATTTACAGCGTCAGGAAAAACAACTACCACTTCGAAAAAAATTGCAAGAGCAATGGCGAGAGAAACTTCAAAACGCTACTGAATATGATTTAGATGAAATTAGAAAATTGTACGTACGACATGCAAATGTTATTGGTACCACATGTGTAGCTTCGGCGAGTAAAGAGTTTATGGAAAATTACCCAACCTTTGATGTTGTTATTATTGATGAAGTTTCAAAGGCAACACCGCCAGAATTACTATTACCAATGCTGAAAGGGAAAAAGGTTATTTTGGTAGGGGATCATCACCAGCTACCACCCCTACTTGGTGACGATACATTGGAGGAAACATTGAAGGCGATGCTAGAAGAAAATCCGAATTTTGAAGGCGCACAGGAATTAAAAAATTTACTACGTGAATCATTATTTGAGCGCCTATTCAATAATTTGCCTCAAACCCATAAGCAAATGTTGGCTCTTCAATACCGCATGCATGAAAAAATTATGCAAAGTATTACCCCGTTTTACGCGCAAGAAGAAAATGGGTTGCAATGTGGCTTGCCAGACTCAGATTCGGCGAGAGATCATGGCTTAGAGGGACAATTTGTCAAACGTGATGACCATTTATTATGGATTGATATTCCAACCGAAAAACCTTATTTAGAGGAACAGGTTAAGGGAGGAACAAGTCGTTATAATGAAGGGGAATTACAAACAATTCGTCGTATTTTGCTAGATCTAAATGATGCAGTGAAGGTAGCAAAAGAAGCAGGGCGTATGCCACAGGATGCCTTGAAAAGCGTTGGAGTCATTAGCTTCTACGGCGAGCAAGTGAAGAAAATAAATCGTCTCCTACAGCAGGAGCTACAGTTGCCGCATTTACAATTTAGAACGGGGACAGTTGATAAATTCCAAGGTATGGAGATGGACGTAATTCTCGTCAGTATGGTTCGTAATACACCAAAAGGTGGAGATATTGGCTTTGCAAGAGATTATCGTCGCTTAAATGTCGCTCTATCCCGTGCTCGGGAGTTACTACTACTTGTAGGAAGTGCAGACATGTTTGCGAAACGTGCAAAACATCAAGATACAAGAGATATGTATACCCAGTTATTAAATACTGTAAAATCCTACGAAGGCTTGCGTAATCATGAAGGATTGGTGATGTAGAGTGTTAAAATTACAGCAACGATTAATGCGTGAGCTGCAACAAAATCGCAATATTAAAATTGTCAAAACTGCTGAATGGTGTATTCCAATTCGTACAGTGGATGTAACGTTCGAGCCAGTTCGCCGTTCTACGATGGATGTCTTAATGACAATGCTGCTACTGAGCATTCAAGAGGCGGATTTTGGAAATGTGGAAGAATTGAGCGAATTATTGCTTGTAGATCCATTATTTATCGAAGACCTGACGTCTTTAATGATTCGCGTAGGTCTTATGAAAAGTGAGGAAGGCTTCTTTAAGCTAACAGAAAAAGGGCAGCAACAGCTTGCACAAGGTATCTTTGAAGAGGAGCTTGAGGTAGAGGCATCCACTCTTTACTTTAGTCCTTGTCATCAATCATTTTTGACTAGTGATGTAAATAATGATGAATACGATGAGTTACCAGAGCTTTATCGGTATGTAGATAAAGAAGCTGAACAACAGGAGCGATTTGATGAATCACTCATTATAGCTGCCTTACAAGAAGTGGAAAAAGAAGACACCACAGGCAACTCACAAAGAATGATCGCAAGTGTTGTTGAAGTAGAAGCCCAACAAATTAATGATAGTCCATGCTTAGAATTTATCCTTTACGATAAGGAACAAGATATACTATTTGTTCGTGTGTGGAATATGTTATTAAATCAATGGGACCACCGTCTAGAACAACAACTTACTGATAAAGAACAATTGATGTGGCGTGAGCAATATTTATAGAACGAAAAAACGAGCGTGGATAGCGTTCGTTTTTTTTATTTACCATGTCAGCTCTAAAAGTGAGGTGATATCGAAAAATTGTTTTGAAAAATGAATGAACTAGCATAGTATATTACTACATGATAAGGAGGGGACAGATGGTATCGATTAGTTTATGTATGATTGTTAAAAATGCACAATGTACGATTGAAAGATGCTTAGATTCAGTTCGGCATATAGTGGATGAGATGAATATTATTGATACAGGCTCAACTGATCGTACAAAAGATATTGTCCAAAATTATACCTCTCGTATTTTTGATTTTCCATGGTGTGATCATTTTGCAAATGCACGCAATTTTTCCTTTCAGCAGGCAACAAAAGAATATATATTATGGCTAGACGCAGACGATATTATGACAAAGGAAAACCAACATAAATTATTACTACTAAAGCAATCCTTGTATCCAACGGTTGATACCGTCACTATGGATCATTACCTAGTACTAGATGACGATGGGATAGTGGAGTGCAGTGAGCGAAAGTATCGTCTAGTAAAAAGAGGCAATCACTTTCAATGGCAGGGCGCTGTCCATGAATATTTAAAGGTATCTGGTCAGCACCTTCACAGTGATATAGCTGTCACACATTTACCGTTAACAAAGGATATTCATCGCAACTTATGTATCTATGAAGGTTTAATTCAAAAGGGGCATACTCTTTCAGCAAGGGATTCATTTCATTATGCAAATGAATTAAAGTTGCATAAACGATATTTAGAAGCCATAAATCAATATAATACATTTCTAGATAGCGAATTAGGCGCTACAGATGATCACATTGAAGCATGTTTGCATATAGGGGAATGCTATCGATTGTTACAGGATGATCATCACGCTCAACAAGCTATTTTACAATCTTTTTTGTATGATCGACCAAAGCCAGAAGCATGTTGCAGAATGGGCCAATTTTTTATGGAGAAAACGAAACATAAAGAGGCTATCTATTGGTACTCCCAAGCTTTGCAACAAGCTTCCGTCGATTCAATGACTATTCAAAAACGAGCTTACTCAACATGGCTACCTCATTTACAACTAAGTCTGTTATATAGGGAGTTACGGTTATACGAAAATGCCTATCAACATAACCTAGAGGCACGAAAATGGAAACCGAATCATTCGGAAATCAAAGAAAATGAAAAATATCTACTCAGTCGCTTAAAGATATAAATCTCTATTAAGGGAATGGTACATCAATAAACAAAACATAAATAGCTTGACCAATTAACACAGATACACCAACAACAATCGTCATAAAAATCACATTACGAGGCCTAAAATTTTTTGCTTCCATAAAAACCTCCTTTTATATATAGAATATTCAGTTAATTCAAGATATGTTTAGTGGATTTGAGTATGCATAATAAAAGAGCAAATTCACATTTGGTGTGAATTTGCTCTTTATCGTTAATCTAACTTTAAACCTTTTAAGGCTTCCGCAGGTGCGTTGTTTACAGATTCCTCATTATTTTGCTGCTTTAAGTATTTTTGTACGGAACGTTTATCAACCTTGCCTCCACCTTCTTTTTTTCGTCTTGCTTCAAAGGCAGAAAGTTTTTCACGATAGCCACATTTACATATAAAGATTGGACCATCGCCTTCGCCGCGAAGCTCTCATAATCGTTGTATAGCATCTAAAAGAGAACTCCTGTTAATTTCCAGTTGATTTTCTGTTTTGCTTAAAAGAAGTTTAAGTATAAAGCATGTGCTATATTAAACATGAGGAAGTACGAAAGGATGTTATATATGGCTAAAAGTTTAGTGTTAGCAGAAAAACCTTCAGTTGCACGTGATATAGCAAACGTGCTGAAGTGTCATAAAAAAGGAAATGGTTATATTGAAGGAGATAAATATATTGTTACATGGGCTTTAGGCCACTTAGTCACTTTAGCCGACCCAGAGAGCTATGATGAAAAATATAAAAAGTGGAACTTAGAAGATTTACCAATGCTACCAGAGCGTCTGAAATTAACAACAATTAAACAAACAAGTAAGCAATATAATGCAGTTAAATCTCAACTTACACGTAATGATGTGAATGAAATTATCATCGCAACAGATGCCGGACGTGAAGGGGAATTAGTGGCTCGTTGGATTATTGATCGTGCGAAAGTGAATAAACCAATCAAGCGTCTATGGATTTCATCTGTTACTGATAAGGCAATTAAAGATGGTTTTGCAAACTTAAAACCTGGAAAGAACTACGACAATCTATATCAAGCTGCAGTAGCTCGTAGTGAAGCAGACTGGTATTTGGGATTGAACTCAAGTAGAGCGCTATCTACTAAATTTAATGCTCAGTTAAATACAGGGCGAGTTCAGACTCCTGTAGTAGCAATGGTTGCTACTCGTGAAGATGAAATCAAGAACTTCAAGGCACAAACGTTTTATGGAATTGAGGCACAAACAAAAGAATTAAAATTAACATGGCAAGATGCGAATGGTAATTCACGCAGCTTTAGTAAAGAAAAAGTAGATGCTGTTGTTAATTCATTAGATAAACAAGATGCAAAAGTAATCGAAATTGAACGTAAGCCGAAAAAATCTTTCTCTCCAGGGTTATATGATTTAACGGAGCTACAGCGTGATGCAAACAAAATATTTGGATACTCAGCTAAAGAAACATTAAATATCATGCAAAAACTATATGAGTCTCATAAAGTGCTTACTTATCCTCGTACTGATTCGCGATATGTATCTTCAGACATCGTTAGCACCCTTCCAGAACGATTAAAAGCATGCGGTATAGGAGAATATCGAACGTTAGCAAACAAAGTGCTTTCAAAACCAATTAAAGCGAATAAATCATTTGTGGATGACAGCAAGGTATCTGATCACCATGCAATTATTCCTACAGAAGAATACGTAAACTTTGCAAACTTTACCGATAAAGAACGTAAAATTTATGATTTAGTTGTAAAACGTTTCTTAGCGGTGCTTTTCCCAGCTTATGAATATGAACAGTTAACAGTGCAAGCTCATATTGGTAACGAAAAATTCATTGCTCGTGGTAAAACAGTAATTTCTGCCGGATGGAAAGAAGTTTACTCAAATCGCTTTGATGATGAGGAATCAAACGAAGATGTGAAGGAACAATTATTGCCTCGTCTCGAAAAAGGCCAAGTATTAAAAGTAAATTTAATTACTCAAACATCAGGTCAAACGAAGCCTCCAGCACGTTTCACTGAGGCTACACTTTTATCGGCAATGGAAAATCCTACAAAGTATATGAACACGCAAAATAAGCAGCTTGCTGATACGTTAAAATCGACAGGTGGATTAGGAACGGTGGCAACACGAGCCGATATTATTGATAAGTTATTCAATTCATTCCTAATTGAAAAGCGTGGTAAGGATATTCATATCACTTCTAAAGGTCGTCAGTTACTTGATTTAGTTCCTAATGAGTTAAAATCTCCTGAAACAACAGCCGAATGGGAGCAAAAGTTAGAATTAATCGCTAAAGGTAAACTGAAAAAAGAAACCTTCATTAATGAAATGAAGCAACATACAAAAGAAATTGTAGCTGATATTAAAAATAGCGATAAGAGATTTAAGCATGATAATATTTCAACAAAAACTTGCCCTGAATGCGGTAAGCCAATGCTTGAAGTGAATGGGAAAAAAGGTAAAATCCTTGTTTGTCAAGATCGTGAATGTGGTCACCGTAAGAATGTGTCGCGTGTGACGAATGCACGTTGTCCTCAGTGTAAGAAAAAGCTTGAATTACGTGGCGAAGGTGATGGTCAAATCTTCGTATGTAAGTGTGGCTATCGTGAGAAGTTATCTGCTTTTGAAGCTCGCCGTAAAAAAGAAGGTGGAGGTAAAGTGGATAAACGTAGTGTACAAAAGTACATGAAACAGCAAGAGAAAGAAGCAGAGCCTTTGAATAATGCTTTTGCAGATTTATTAAAAGGCTTTAATGTAGAAAAATAAATATTAATTTAAAAGAAACCCGAACGTTCAAAAGACGTGTCTGGTTTCTTTTAATATTATTTAAGTCCGGGTTTGGGATTATGATTCAATGACTTTAGCGATTTTAAATAAGGTATTTTTCAGTTTTAAATAAGCTAAACGTACTTCTGGTATTTTCCTAGTAGTGACACTTTTATCATGCTCTCATCAAAATTTGAATTACTTCAATGAGTGCGCCATTGTTTCATAGATGTGTAGCGTACCTGTGTTTTTATTGATGGGGCTGCAAATTTCCCATAATTCCAGCGCGACTGGAAGATATATCTCATTTGCAAAATACTCATACGATGTGGATGTCTTTCAGTAACAAAAGTTGCCGATTCTCTAACTTGAGGATGTATCTTTAAAACTAAATACAACAGTGGACATTAAAGTACACCGCTCATTCTTTTCACCTTTACACCGCCTAACGAAATAGGAGCAGCGATTCGTAGTGTTAAACATTTGAAGGAAAGTGCTGACAGATAAAATGTTATTATGTTATATTATATATTCTGTCACTTCGACAACGAAAAAAATATATTAAAATAGTTGTTGACTATTGTATTACATTCTGATAATATTAATTCTTGTCGCAGGACGATAAATAAAAATGAACCTTGAAAACTG